>NZ_LJJX01000008.1:0-189234 GCF_001421075.1 Frankia sp. CpI1-P
GGGACTCGAACCGGGGCAGCAACGGTTCCACCAGCTCCCACAGATCATCCGGGACCAGCCGCTGAGCGAGGCTGTTCTCCATCACATCCATGATCAGATATGTACCCGGGCCGGCCACACAAGACACGCTCTAAGGCAGGGCGGCTGACCAGGGCCCACTTCTCGCTGGGCAGGCCCCGCTGGCACCGCCGAGGCCGGCGATCCGCTGCTCACGGTCCGGGCAGCACCCCTTGGAGCGCCGCTCAGATAGAGGCGAACTCCCAGGGCTGGCCGCCCATTTACAAACGCCCCCTACAACGCCCCGTGAGTATAGGCGTCAGCAAGGGTGTAGCTGGCGGAGCGCGCTTCGTTGGCCGGTCGGCCGACCGCCGCAGCCGACCCTCCACCGGCCCATTTCCGCCCCGCCCGGACCCACACGCCAGTATTTCCGGCTTCGAGGCGTCCATTGGGCACCGCCGGTCGGATCGGATCTCCCCGCAATCTACCGGGCCACCCAGCAAGTTCGCGGCCAGTGATCCCGACCTGTGTAGCAAAACCGCCGGCCACGGCGCGACCACACTCGCCAGGTCAGCTCGGCCCGCACGGGCAGAATCCCCGCCCGGCCGGTCCGGGAGGCGAATTCTCCATCAATGCTAGATCCTCAGCGCAGAATCCCGGTGCCGCCCGCCGGGCGCCGTGCCTGGACGTGGCCTATCCTCAGCCCCCGCCCGTCGTGAGCGCAGGAATGTCGATCACCCGGACCGGAACCGTCGACGTGGTCGTCAGCCCAGGGAACGCGCCGGCCTGGCCCGCACCCGCCCAGGTCACGTCCCAGCGTACCGTCGCCGTCACCGTGAACGTCCCGCCCGGCTCGTCCAACGAGCGGTGACGATAGGTATAGCCACAGTCCGGCGATGCGCTCTTCGGATCGGCCCCGGCCGGGAACGGCGTGCCCGGCCCCGTGCAGGTCACCGTCCCGCCGTCCCCCAGAGACCAGTTCACCGAAACGGGTCTGGCGACCGCGGTCACCGACACCCCGCCCGCCGCCGCGGTCGCCGCCACCTGGTTCCACCCGGCCNCATCCAGCCACAGCCACGTCGGCAGCTGCACCAGCTGATCGCGAACCGGACTCATCGAGATCGCCGGACCTACGAGTCCCAGATGGTCGCGGGCCTGGGCTGCCAATGCCTCCGGATCGACCGCTGGTCCGGGGACTGGCGGGTCCGCCAGCCAGACCGGGGGCCGGTACAGCGCGTCGCGGACACCATCGGTCGTGCACTGGTACAGGTACCAGGCTCCCGGACCCCGGCCCGGCTGGGACGCCACTGCCTCCACCGACAGCCCCGAACGCGCCACCGCGGCCCGCACGACCAGACCCCCACTCGCCGGCCGCTCATAGACAACCGGCCGCATACCACCCGCTGGCGGCTGGTAGTCACTGCGGACGTAGGCGCACTTCGCCGTCTCCGGCGGCGTCAGATTCCGGTCGCCCGGCGCAGCGCCCCTGCCCTGGCCCCCGCCACCGGCGCCGGGCGCAGGGCCCTGTGGCGCGGCTGGCGCCGCCGGGGAAGATCCCCCGCCCGCGAACAGCTCGCAGCCCGGATGCGGGTTCTGATCGCAGTTCACCGAGCCATACCAACCCTGATCATCCGGACCTGTGGCTGGCGGCAACTCGGCGTTCGCGGACGCAACACCGCCGATGCACACGGCCGCCACGACGGCGAGGACGCCCCCGATCCGGGCTAGCACGAGCCCACCGACCCCACGGCGAAACGGGTGACCCGCCACGCACCGTCCTGGTGGAGCCTCACCTCGGCGGTGATCTGCCGGCGGCCACCGGAAGATCCAGCGACCAGCTGTCCGTCATCCGGCTGACCTGGATCGGCGTGGTACTTCTGCCACCCCGAGTCGTCCCCACAGTCCGCGAGCAGGACCGTCGTGGGCGCGGCAGGAGGGTCAGCCGAGGTCACCGTCGGCTGGTTCACCGACTGGCCCCTGGAGACGACCTTGTTGAAACGGTCGGCATACAGCGTGCCAGTGATCACCTGGAGTGCCGCGCCCGAAGCGTAGCGGGACAGCTCAGGAGACTGCCAGTCCGACGTGTGACTGGCGACCGCGGTCGCCCGCCACATCCCCAGGTACGCGGCCACCGCCTCGCTGCTCGCGACCTCGGCCGCAGACGTCGGCGACGGCGTGACGCTCGCCCGCGCGGTCGACGAGACAGCGCTGCTCGTGCCAGCCGCACCAGGCGTCGAGCCGCCGTCCGAACAGGAGACCAGCACCGCGACGACGACCGCGAGGAGCACCCCGTTGGCCAGCCGGCCAAGCGGCCGGCGATTGCCAGGTCTGTGACGAGGAGCCACCGCGTCCACCTCGCAACGTCCGGCGCCGATGGGTCACGGTCCCGCTGCGGACCGTACCTCCAGCTTGCCCGACCAGACCCGCCCAGACCCGTTCCAACTTTGCAGTTGGAACGGCGACCCAGCACGATTTGACTCGTTACGGCTAGAAGGTGACTGGTTGATAGGAAGACGTCGTGTAGCTCGAAAGAACTATCGGACGCGTGCAGAAGAGCGGCACCTACCGCCGGACGGTCCACGCTCCGGCACGCCGACGGCGCCCGGTGGAGCAGGTTGTGCCCGTCGACCAGCAGCAAGGGCGAGAGGATCGGCATGGATCACCGTTTCGTACGCGTCCCTGNCCGAGGACATCCGGGTGCCCGCGACACGGGCAGCACGGCGTAGCCGATGCGGCCAGCTCCAGATCATCCATGACACCCGCGCAGCGCGGTCGCGTACTGCACCGTCGGCGAGACGGAGTGCCCAAAACCCGAATCTTCGCGCGCTGAGGCTTGCGGTGTCTATGCGTGTCCCGCATGGCCGTTACCGCTTATTGGCATAGTCATGTTCCTCGCTTGGACAGACGCTCGGGACGCCGTGTCGCTGCGTGAAAGGACGGCTCGTTCGTGTCCGAGTGCGCTCGTTCGCATGATTCCTTCCCGTCTTCCCGATGAGCACCGCCGACCGCGCCAAGACGGAAGAGATTCTTCCTGATGGCGCGAATGTGGCATTCGCCGGCCTGACGGCTGCGGGCAAGACCACTCATGCTCGGTTGTTGGCCAGCGAGCTGGGCTATGGGTATGTCTCGGCAACCGAGGTGCTGTTGGATATCCTCGGCACGCCCGTCACGGCGGAGAGGGCCTGGCTGGAGCGGTACAACGAGATTCAGAGGGCCCGAGCAGGTGATGCCGCGGACGAGGAGTTGGACCGGCGGCTGTTGGAGTTGGCTGCCAGCCGGCGGCGCACGGTGTTCGACACGTGGGCGTTGGCCTGNCTCGCACCGGGTCCGCTGGTGCGGATCTGGATCGAGTCCGACCCGCCGTCACGTGCTCGTAAGTGCCTGGTCTCACAGACGCTCACCCGACTGTCCTTGGCGGAGTGCGACGCGCTGGTCCGGGAGAAGGACTCCCACACCNGCGATTCCTTCGCGCGTCGCCATCGGTTCGACCTTTATGTAGCCCGCGATCGTTACGACCTCGTTCTCTGTAACTCGCATCTGATCCCGACTGCGGACCGGAGGTCTGCGGACCGGGGCATCGCCGTGTTCGCTCCCATCGTGCACGCCGCCGTCACCGCGCTGCTGGGCGGCTGGCCGCCCGAGGAACTGGCTCGATTGAAGAGGCTGCACCCGGCCGAAATTTTGCGTATAGGCCGGCTCTCCACGTCCCGAGCCGCGGGTACCAGGTGCCACCCGCCTTTCTGATTCGGCTATCCCCTCGCTCGTCCGAAGGACGAACTCTCCGGAGGTGTCCGCGATGCGTGTCTCCTTGCTCTACCCCGAGGTCTACGACATGGCTCGGTTCCGGGAACGTCGCCGCGAGTTCCCGCCGTTCGGAGCGCTCTACCTGGCCGCGGTGTTGGAAGACGCCGGCCACGAGGTGGCGGTCGTCCAGGTACGACCCGACGATCTCGCCCTCGACCTCACCGGCTTCGAGGCGGTCGGGTTCAGCCTCGCCTCCTCAGCGACCTACGGCTTCATGGNAGCGGCCCGCGCGCACAGCCGGATCGACCCAGAAGCGCTCGTGATGGTTGGTGGCGTGCACGCCAACTTCTACCCAGACGACGCGCTGCGCGACTTCGCCGCGGACATCGTCTGCGTGGGCGAGTCCGAGGAGACAATCCTCGACGTGCTGGCCCGCGCCAGCGCCGGCCTGCCGGTCACCGGGATCGCCGGCACCCGCTGGGCCGAGGACGGCCAGATCCAATCCGGGCTCCCCCGTCTGCTGATACGGGACATCGACCGGCTACCGCTGCCGGCACGACACCTGCTGCCCGTGGAGGACGTCGTGATGACCGACCGACTCGCCGGCCATGACGTGCGGATGGCACACGTGATGTTCAGCCGGGGCTGCCCGTTCCNATGCTCGTTCTGNGCCGCCGGCCAGACCCGCATCCAATATCGCTCCGGAGCGAGCGCGTACACCGAGCTGGCGCACCTCGTGGACCGCTACCACATCGGCGGGTTCGCGATCGTCGACGACAACTTCGTCGTCAACAAGCGGAAGGTCGCCGACATCTGCGACGCGGTCACCGACCTGGACCTGTCCTGGTCGGCGCTATCCCGCGTCGACACCGTCAATGCGGCCCTGCTGAAGACAATGGCCGCCTCCGGCTGCATCGAGATCAAATACGGGGTCGAGTCCGGCAGCGAACCACTCCTGCGGGCCATGCGCAAGAACACCACCCGCGCCGAGATCAAGGCCGCGTTCGCAGCGACCGCCGACGCCGGGATCGGCGCCAAAGCGTTCATCATCCACGGCTTCCCGGGCGAGAACCGGCAGACAACCGACGAAACGATCAGCCTGCTCGGCGAGCTGGGGTCGTCACTGACCCGCGTCTCGCTGTTCCGGTTCGTCCCACTGCCCGGCACCCAGGTCTACGCCGACCCAGACCGCCATGCCATGCGCGGCCTACACACTCAGCCCGACTGGGACGGGGACTGGTCGAAGTTCCACATCCACCACAACGACCGCCACTGGTGGGGCAGCCCCGACCAGTGGGCCGAACTCGAAGACTCCTACCGCAGGCTGCGCGGCTTCGTCGAGGACCACTGGGGCGCCCAGGGGTGACCACCAGCCCACCCCTGCCCGCTGCTACCGTGCCCTGGTGATCAGCCGGCGCCCGCGCACCGTGGGAGCCGTCACCCTCACCGACGTCCAAGCCCGTCGGCTCTGGAACTGGACCCTGTCCCGCCAGGGGCTNCACCCTCGCCGCCGGCTGACCTCTGCCGCGCAGATCAGCCACGCAGCGCTCGGGCTGCACGCGGCCCGCCTGCCGTCCCCGTTCGCGACCGTCCTCGCCCGCGCCGAAGACCCCGAGGTGGCGCTGTCGCTCTTCAGTCGATCCCCTGGGCTCATCACGCTGCGCTGCATGCGCCGCACGTTGCATCTCCTCCCTGTGGATCTCGCCGCCGCCGCGCACCGGGCCACCGTCCACTACCGGCTGCGCGACGCCACCCGCCGCGCGTACAACGCCGGCGTCCCTGACCATGTCCTCACCCAGATCCGTGCGCAGCTGCCAGAACTGCTCGCGGATGGGCCGCTACCGCACCGGCGTATCGAGGACGCCCTCGCTCCCACCAGCCCGGCCGCGGTCCGGGCCGCGGTCAAGATTGCCTGGGAGTCGGGCACGCTCACCTATCTGAATGCCTCCGGCTGCTGGAACGCCGAACGACGCATGTTCGGTCTGACCAGCCAGCTCCACCCCGGTCTCGATCTCGACCCCGACCCGCGGAGCGCTACCCGCATGCTCCTGCGGGCCTACTTCGACCGATACGGGCCAGCAACACTCGGCGACGCGACCTGGTGGTCCGCCCTCTCCCAGACCGCCGTCCTCGACGCACTCGACGACCCCGAGACTGCGCTACTCGAAGTCGCCACCCCTTGGAGCCCGTCCCCGGCCTACATGGCGGCCGACCGCTACGACCAGTTCAACGCGGCCGACCCCGACACCTACACCACCGGGCTGCAAATGCTCGCCCACGAGGACGTCGCGCTCAAGGCCTACGCCGAGACCCGCACCCGCTACCTCGCCGACCTCGCCCCACGGCAGGCCTTCAACCAGATCGGNGAAGCCCTCCCCACCGTCCTCCTCGACGGCGAGGTATGCGGCACCTGGTCGTGGGAACCGGCCAGCCGAACCGTCGTCGCGACCCTCCTGCCCGNCCAGGCCACAACAACTATCCGGCAGGTCACAGCCGCCACCGAAGGGCACACCGAAGCCCTGCGCGCCGGCTGGCGACCTCCCGCCCTTCCTGCCGCCCGGCCCGACCCCCGGCAACTCGCCCTCGCCCTCTGACACCAGCCCGCCCAAACCCGAACAGACGAAAGGGACCTCCGTGCAGCCCCTCGCCGCCGACGCCAGCCTCGCCGACCTCCAGCGCTACGTCGCCGAGATGGAAACCGAACGAGGCTTCACCGGTCGCACAGTTCACGACCAGACCTGGCGCCTCATGGAGGAAGCCGGCGAACTCGCCCGCGCCGTCCGCAAGAACGACGGACAACGCACGCTGACAGGTGAACTGGTCGGCAGCGTCGACGAAGAACTCGTCGATATCCTGATCTTCGCCTGCTCCATCGCCAACCGCCTCGGCATCGATCTCACCGACGCCATCCGCGCGAAAGAAGCCCTCAACGAGACCCGCAGCTGGCCCGGCACGCGACGGGAAGCCCCAGCCTCAGCCTCGTAGACGTCGCACCGTCGCCACGCCTGGTGCGTGGTGGCTCAGCCGGTTGCGGCTGTGTATCTGGCCAGGACCTGGTCGATCTGCTCGGCGAGCAGGAAGTCCAGTTCGGTGATCTTCTGGCCGGCGCTGTAGGTGGTGAGGCTGAAGTGCAGCGTCTCCCAGCGCAGGTCGATGTCCGGGTGGTGCTGGAGTCGCTGGGCGGGAACCATCACGTCATTGATCGCTTGGACGGCGGTGTAGTACTCCACGCGGAACGTCTTGTGGATCTCTTCGCGGTCTGGGTCCTTCTCCCAGCCGCCCAGCTGGCTCAGCCGCCTGGTGACGTCCTCGGCCCGGAGCGGGTCGCGCAGTACCATCCTCAGTCCTCCTCAAGTGTCGCCAGCAGTTCCGCCACCTCATGCCCCGGCTGGGTGCCGTGCCACGGTGTCAGCTGTCGCCACACGGCGTGCAGCTCTCCGCGCAGGCGGGCCGAGCCGGTCTCGACGGCGACCGCGACGGCCTGGCCGACGGCCTCGACTGCCGCTTCGGGCTGGCCCGCCTGGGCACAGGAGACAGCGAGCCGTGCCCGGTACACGCCAGCATCGCGCCGGGCCGCTGGGGGAAGCCCGGCGATGACCTCCTCCCACAGCGTCCGTGCCGCCGCGCCAAGGCCGAGGCGGTTGTAGCAGGTCGCGCGTTGGGCCTCGATGTAGCCGGGGGTCCGCCGGCAGGCGTTGAACCAGGGATAGTCGTCGTCCACCCGAGGTAGCACCGCGGCAGCCTCATCCAGGGCCACGTCAACCGCCGTCCGGTCACCGACGAGCGCGTGGCCGTGAGCTGCCTGCTGGANGGCCTGTACCCGGACCTTGGCGCATAGCCGCGTCTGGTCCGCCAAGGCCGCCGCGGTCAGATCGAGGGTCCCCCGTCCGTCGCGCCGATCGGTGAAGATCATCGCCTTGTTGACCAGCGCGTGCCGGATGAGCTGGGTGTCGCCGACCCTGTGTGCCAACTCAAGGGTCTGGTTGGCCCAGCCCGTGGCCGCGGCCAGGTCGCCGGCGTCCTGGTATAGCCACGTCAGCAGCCCGCCGTACGCCGCGCCCGTACGCAGCAGATCCTGCCGATCCTCGCTCCTGGCAGTCTCGGTCAGGTGGTTCGTCAGCTTCTGCTGCGCTAGTACCGAAGGGATCACCGGGTAAGGCCCGAGCGCAGCTTCGGCCGCGTAGAACCCGTCGATCTGGGCGTTCAGATGGACGACGACGTTCCGCGCCACCTCGGGACGCGACGCGGGCAGTGCCGTGGTGCCCTTGGCCCATACTCCGGCGGCGCCGCCGGCCAGAAATGTCCGTCGGTCCACAGCCACGATGACCACCTCCCCGACCTCCGCGACGACCCGCCACGCATCGTCCCCATCGTCGGCCATCTCAACGCCGAGGAGAGAGGTTTGCGCGACCGTCGGCAAAGGCTCGCAGAACGGCGCCCGAGCGCGAGGTTCGCCAGGGCGGTCGAACCAGAGCAGGCCAGNGGGAATGCCGAGGACGTCGCTGTAGTGGATCAGTTTGGACAGCTCTTCCGGGGCACGGCCGTTTTCGAGGCGGNTGAGCTGCGGCTGGGTGAGTCCTAGCCAGCCACTGACGAGCTCCTGAGACAGGGTCTGGCGGTGGTGCGGGTGCGTCCGGTAGGCATGGATCACCCGGCCCAGGTGCCAGCTGGCGAGGGCATCACGCATCTGATCGGCTTGCCAGAACTCGGCTGGCAGTTTCGGCGGCGCGGAGCGGGTGTGGGTGGCCGTCCGCTGGCAGGGTCCGCAGACGGGGCCCAGGTTGTCCGCGGCGAGGCGGTGGCCGCACCGCGCGCAGCCGCGTAACGGGCGCGTCATCCCGAGCCGCCTCCCCAGCGATGTGTGCGGGCGGACGATCAGCGGAGTAACGCTAGCACTGCCCGTGACTGTGTCCATGCATCATGCGCATGAAGGTGTACCGGATCGCGGTATAGCCACTACCCGCCGCTGAATTTCACGCTCAGGATGTCGCACTCCATGGAGCCGGTCCGACACGGGCACAGGACCACATCGAATCGCGCCGGCGGAGATTCCCAGCAGAAAGGGGGTGGATGGCGATGCCCCTCGCCGTAGCGGTGCCGATGCTCGGGCCACCCGCGGTAGGGAAGTCGACGCTGGCGAGTCGACTTGGCCAGGCGCCGAACTGCGTGGTGTTCAGGCTGCGTGAGCAGGTGCCGGCGGGGCGGCTTGCTGCGACCGCGGGCGGCGCCGGGCCGCTGGGCTGGATGGATGACGTCACGGTCGCGACCGCGCTTCGCCGCTATCTCGACAGGGTGGTGCGCGCCGCAGGCGCACACGTAGTGATCTTCGACAACTTCCCGGGCAGCGGCCGACAGGTCCGGTTGCTGCTGGGCGAGCTTGCCTCCCTCGCGCCTGGCCGTGTGGTCCTGCCGATCGAGCTGTCGGTCGACGCGGTGACACTGCGCCGCCGTGCCGTGCAGCGGCGGGTCTGTCATCGCTGCGAACGTGACCCCGTGCGGGACCCGCGGCTGCCTGCTAAGGCGAGCGACGAGGACGCGCAGCGCTGTGGCCGGTGCGGCGGTGTGCTTCAACCCAGACGGGGCGACGCGCCCCGGCTGCTGCGTGCCCGGCTCGCCCGCTGGCAGCGCGAGGCCGCAGGCATCCGCGACGAGTTCGCCGCGGCCGGCATCGCGATCAGCCGACTCGATACCACCGGCAGCCTCGCCGATACCGCCGCTGCCGTGTCCGCCCTTGTGACCGCGAGGAGTACCCGTCGATGACCGCGCCCGTTCTCTGCATCCCTCCGAGACAGCTCGTCCGCGCCGAACCGACCGGCGACGCAGTCCATCTGCGTGCGCTCGGCCTGCGTGCGCTCGGCGTCCGGGCCCCGGTACTCGGGGTCCGGCCGTGACCCCGCTCTTGACCACGCCAACCGTGCACCCTCGATCGCCTGCCACCGCACCGCCCGACCAGCGCCGGCACGAAGCAGGAATCTGTGGCCGTGCGCAGTTGACAGTGAGCTGTCGCGACGAGCCGGACAGTCGTGAACGGCACCTCGACGACGCCGTCGGCCGTGTACAAGCCGTGCTGCCCCAGGCACATGTGGATCGTGGGATGCCGGGGGCGCGGGTACTGCGACTGCCGGGTGACGGCGAGGCGGTCCTCACCGCAGGCAGTGAACAGTCCGGCCAGAGGCTGACGCTGACCGCGGCGATCCTCGCCCCGGGTGACCTCGGCGGACGGGGGCAGGGGCGCCTGCTGACGGCGGTGGGTGCTCTACCGTTCACGGCGACTGAGATGGCCGACCTGCATGCCCAGATGCCCCTCACGTCGCGGCTGGCCGGCTGGCAGCCGGCCGGGGTGCTCGTCGATGTGGCGCCGGTGCTGGCGGTGCATCACATGACCGACTTCCTGGTGCTCGTCGACGCGTTGTGTGCGCTGGGCGTCGCCCCGGCGGCGATGACGGTGCTCGACAAGCGGTACGCCTACCGGCACACCCAGCGTGTCGACGCCCACCTGCGCGCCCAGGGCGTCACCGTGGCGGACTGGCGGGCGGCCCCGTTGGCGATCGCGGGCCACTGTGCTCGCGCGGACGCGGCTGGCCGGCGGCCGGTCCTGATCGACGACGGCGGCTACCTGCTTCCAGTTCTGCTCGACGAGTACCCCGATCTGGTGGGCCGGTTTCTCGGCCTGGTCGAGCAGACGACCTCGGGCATCGCCAAGCTCGCCCGGTTCGGCCCGGCGCTTCCGGTGCCGGTGTTCTCCGTCGCCGAGTCGCGGCTGAAGGCCACGATCGAGTCCTACGGCGTCGCCGACGCCGCCGTCCGCAACCTGCTCACGCTGCTCCCGCAGCAGAAGTGGGAAGGCAAACCGGCGGTCGTCCTCGGGTACGGCCGCATCGGCGAGCAGGTCGCCCGGGTGCTGCGCGACCGGCGGATGCGCGTCGCGGTCCACGACAGCGAGATGGTCCGCCTGGTCGCCGCCCACGAGGCCGGTTTCACCACCGGCCGGTCCGTGCGCCGTCTGCTCGCCACCCACCAGCCGGTTCTGGTCGTCGGCGCGACCGGGAGCACGTCGCTGCGCGGCGACCATCTGGACGGCCTACGCGGCGACTGCTTCCTGGCCAGTGTCACCTCCCGCGCCCGGGAACTGGCACTCGATGAGATCGCCGACGACGCCACGGTCCTCCCCGTCACGGCGGGCCTGCGCTACCACCGGCCCGGCGGCGCGACGGTCACCGTCCTCGCGGACGGCTATCCGCTGAACTTCCACCACGCCGAGTCGCTGCCCAACAGCTACGCCGACGTCGTCATGGCCGCCCTCGCTCTCGGCGCCATCGCCCTGTCCCAGTACCGCGACCGCTACCCGGCCGGGCACAACGTCGCCCTGACCGACCGCATCCTGGAGTCCAGCGGTCTACTGGAGCGCTACTACGCCGAGCACGGACCGACGACATGACCGCCCCACAGGACGATCGGATCTTCCCGGTCCACGGGTCCTCACAGCCGGTCGCCGCGTTCGCGGACCACCTGCGTGCGGTCCGCGACGGGCTGGATCTGCCCGTCGGGCTGATCACCGCAGAGCGACCACAGCTGCCTCGCCGCGGTCTGGTGCGGGTGGCGCACCTGGTCACAACGTCAGGCGAACGCGGACAGGTCGGCGACACTGTCGTCTGGGAGGTCATGAGCGCCGACGCTTGTCGCCGCTGGCTCGCCGGCGCGCCCGCCCCTGACCCGGCCGTCATCGAGGCCGCCGTGCCCGCGTTGTTCGCCCTGCGCTGCCTGCACCGCGCCGGAAAGATCGACCACCTCCGCGTGCCCGAGCTGGCCGAGCTCATCGCGGACCGTTACCTGTCCGCCAGGCTCGCCCATCAGCACTGGCCGCTTGTCCGTGAGGCCGCCGCCCGCGCACAGACCTACCTGGCCGCCCACGGCTTTGCCGCCGCTCGACCGACACCCGCCTGCCTGGTGAAGGAGCCGAACCGATGACCGACCCTGGCGCGCACGCCTCGGACAACAGCTGGGTTCGGGGAGNCGTCGACCACGCGCTCGTTCCCGCCTACCAGACCCACACTGCCACCCTGCGGGGCATCATCCGTCAGCGTCTCGTCACTCGCGCCCTGCGCACCTACCTGCCCGACCCGCCCGGCCGGATCCTCGACCTCGGCGGCGGTGACGGTATCCAGGCCATCGCGTTGNCCCGGCTCGGCTACCAGGTCACGATCTGCGACCCGGACCCCGACATGCTGCGCCAGGCCGAGGAGAACCTGCTCACCGAAACCGGCACGACCCGTGACCATGTCACCCTGATCCTCGGCGACGGGCATGACGCCGCCGGGCTCGTCGGTGGCGACTGGGACGCCACGCTCTGCCACGGCGTGCTGATGTACCTGCCCGACCCGGCTCCGCTTCTGAACGTCCTGGCCGCCGTCACCCGCCCCGGCGGGACGATCTCTGTCGTCGGGAAGAACGCCACCGCGCTCGCCCTGCGCGCCGGTCTCCANGGGCGCTGGCACGACACTCTCACCCTCCTTGACGACGAATCCCGCCGCGCCACCGTGACCGAGATCGGAAACCTCGGCGTCCCCAGCCGCGGCGACGACCCCCGCCACATCCAGGACCTGCTGACCGCCGCCGGCACCGAACCCGTTGCCTGGCACGGCATTCGCGTCTTCACCGACCACCTCGGCGACACCCCGCCCGGCCCCGACCTCGACACCGTGATCGAAGCCGAGTGGACCTCCGGCAGCCGCGACCCTTACCGCCAGATCGCCCGCCTCTACCACCTGATCCACACCCGCCGGCCATGACCCCCACCCAGCCACCCGCCAAGCCCTCGGCAGCTCGACCGCCCGACTTCCGTCGGCCTGTCGGCCAGTGGCGGCAGGCGCGTCGCACCTGCCGGCCGGGCTGCTTCGGCTACCACGCCGCCTGGTCTGTCTGTCGCCGTCTCGGGATCAAGAGCCATCCTGGCTGGCACCAGGACTTTCTGACCGCGAGTCTGTCCAGCCACCCGGACGCCGCGATCCGCCCACTCGACGTCGTCATCGCCGGCGCCGCCGACGACACGATGCTCACCNCCCTCGCCCGTGTCCCCCTGCCGTATCCGCCACGTGTCCACCTGATCGATCGGTGCGCCACACCCCTGGCCTGCAACACCGCCGCCGCCCTCCGGCTCGGGCTTGACCTCACCACCGAACAGCGCGACCTCGCCGCGCCACCCGCCACGGGACCCATGGATCAGCAGCACGCCGGCCCGCGCGGCTGGCCGCAGTCCCTCGCTACGGTGGACGTTCTCGTCACCGATGGCCTGCTGTCCCTGTTTCCCTCTCGCGCGGCTGTCGACGAACTGCTACGTGGGGTCAACCGCGTCCTGCGTCCTGGTGGCAGGTTCTGCTACACGACCCGGCTCACCGCCCGCCCGGACCAACGCCTCGAATACGACCTCCTCGGCCGCCTCCTCCAGACCACGACAACCCTCGCCTGCCAGCCCGCCACAGCGGCACAGCGCTGGGCCGCGGCCAAGCGAACCTGGTCCAGGCCCACCCGACGCGCGCCGTTCACCACCATCGATGCTCTGGTCGACGCCGTCGCCCACGCCGGCCTCACCATCATCGACGTCGAGCACGACACGGCCCCGCCGTCCGCCGCACTCGCCGCCCACCCCCGCCGCCTGTCCGCCACCNCGAGCACGATCGTGCGGCTGCGCGCCGAAGCCCGTCCCGGTCACTGATGGCCCTCCGAGTCGACCGCGTCGACTACCAGACGGACTCCCACCTGGACACCGAACTCGCCGACCTGTGCTACCAGTCCATTCACGGCCGCACCGACCAGCGGCCCGTCACCGCCGACCTCGTCGCCTCCCGCCTACACACCACCAACAGCCAGCCACCCACGTCCCTGGTCATTGCCCGCGACGAGCACCACCAGCTCATCGGCGCCATTGCCCTGCGATGGCCCTACGTCCCCACCGGCACCGGCCGGCTGTGGGGCCCCGTCGTCCACCCCGACCACCGCGGCCACCGCCTCGGCAACCGGCTCCTCGCGGNCATCTGCCACCCCGACGGCCAAGCCGCCACGCTGCCGGCCATCACCACCGCCGAAATCCCCAGCGCAGCCCCCGACGCTCACGCCCTGTTCACCCACGCCGGCTGGCAGCGAGTTCCCGGACCGACCCTGCTTCGCGGACCCATCCTGCCACCAGGGGCCGCCTCGCCGCCGCCGACCGTCTGGACCGCCCAGGACACCACCCCACACGATCTCGCCCGCCACCTCGGCAGGCTCTACGCCGCCACCTACCCCGACCAGGACCCGCGCACGGCGACGGACACGCTGCGGCGCTGGAGCCAGGACCGCCGCTACCAGCCAGACCGCCTCCTGCTCACCGGCCCCGCACGTCAGCCCGCCGCCGCAGCGTTGCTCTATCCCCTCGCCACCGGCCACAACGGCGAGNCAGCCGAACTCCTGATCGCCGACATCCTCACCGACCACAACCTGGCCNTCGCCGACCAGCTCGCCACATGCAACGACCTCGTCCACGCGGCCCTCCGGCACGGCGCCCTCGGCGGCTCGGCCGTCGTCCGCGCCGTCCTGCCATCCCATCGCCAGCCATGCCTCGCTGCGCTGGAAAACGCGGGCCTGGCACGCGTCGACGAATTCACGCTCTACGCCCCGCCCGCAGGGACCAGCCGGGACGAACCCTCAGCCCGACCATGACCAGCACCGACGTGTGCGCCGTGGCCGGCGTTGGGCCCTTTCACTCCTGATACGAGGCGGGGGTCGACTCGACCGTCCGCGGCGGATACGGGCTTCTCCCGCTGGCCGTGGGCCCCCGGCGCCGGCGGCAGGTAGGCGCCGCGGGCGACCGCCCACCGCTCGTGCGGCGAGACGTCGCGGACGGCCAGGGCCTCCGGGGGGTCCGCCCGGTCGAGCGGGCCACGCCCATCGATGAGTTTCGCGGGGACCAGGCGTCTAAGTGATCGTGAGTGTCCGCACGATGCGCTGGGCAGCAGGAGAATCAGGTCATGAACTCGATGGCACGCCGGATGTTCGAGCTGGTCGAGCCGATCGGTGTCATCCCCTACGCGGCCGACGAACCCAATGAGGCGATGTTCGCCCTGGGGTTCACCAGCTACTGGGATACCTACTTCGCCGGACGGGCGGCGCCTCTGGGTCTCGTCCCGGCGGAGGTGGTGGACGCGCTCTTCTACAACTTCGCTCCCGGCGAGGTCGCCCGCCACATCCCGAAGGTGTGGGACACGACCACGCCCGAAGCGGCGATCGCCGCTCGTCAGATGGGTTGTGTGAAGGCGTTGCGGCGGATCCTCGGTGATCACGTCGACTCGCCCGCCTTCGCANGGGCCGCCGAACTGTTGCTCAGGGCTGCGACCAGCGCACCGTTCGAGGGCCGGCCCATGTACGCCGCGCTGCGCGCGATCCCGATCCCCGATGACGTGGTGGCTCGCCTCTTCCATGCGGCTTCCCTGCTGCGTGAGCACCGTGGCGACGGGCACATCGCCGCCCTGATGATCGAAGGTGTCGGCGGTCTGGAGGCTCACGTCCTCTACGCCNTCGGCGTGGACATGCCTGCGGAGAAGTTCGGACGCATCCACCACCTCCCCCCAGCGCAGCTCGCCGCCGTGATCGACGGGATGCGCGCTCGCAACCTGATCGGAGATGACGGTTGCCTAAGCGAAACGGGCCGCGCCGTCAGGCAGCGGGTCGAGGCGCTCACCGACGACCTCGCCGCGAAGCCGTACGAGAGCCTCGGGCCCGACGAGCTCGACGAACTCGTGACCACCCTCGAACCGCTCGCCACACTGCTACGCGCCGACCAGAACCGGTAGACGGAGCGTAGCTACCAGGACGCGGATGGGGCGCAGCGGCGGGAAGCCGGCCGGGTGGCGCCTAGCGGCTAGGCAACCTGAAGATCGCGGAGGTATGCCCTGAACGCTCGCACATTCTCGCGACCCGATTCGGTGGGCGACACGGCGGTGGCCACGTCACGGCTGACCTGGACGATCGGACTGTTGTACTGGGCGCGCGGCAAGGCGGTCATCGCGGTGTACGCCTGGTCGATCCCGCCGTCGATGTCTCCACTGCGGATCTGGCACAGNGCACGCTGGAGGTCGACCAGAACCGGGCCGCGTCGGTTCTCGACGGGAAACAGACGCGAGGCGGCGGTCTGGGCCCCGTCGGCGCGGGTCCAGTCGCCGAGGTGAGAGTAGGTGTAACTCTCGGCAAGATGCAGGGCACGTTCGGACCACCCGAACCACGAGGCGGTGTCCCCGGAAACCTCGGGCGGCAGGCGCTCGAAGTTGATCTGCACCTCGGTCAGGACGCCTCGTGCTTCCTCGACGCGTCCCGCTCTGACGAGAACACGCGCTTTCCCGTCGAGGTAGTCCTGCACCGCCGCGGGCGGCGCGTGGACGCTGGCAGCGACCGCGTCGGCCTCGGCGACGAGGCCGAGGGCGTCCGCTACGGGTCGCTGTTCGTACAGCGCGCGGACGATCTCACGCCCGCGGGTCCACAGCCGCGCATGGACATCACCCGAAGCGTCGGCTGCCCGCTTCGCGGTGCGCCACCAGCGACGAGACGACGCCAAGTCACCGACGTCCGCCGTGGCATGTGCCGTGAAAGCCGCCAGCAGGGCCCCGATACGGCGCAGTTCGCGCACGACCGTGCTGTCGGTCTCGTCTCGTGCGACTCCGCTGAGGATCGACAGGTCGGCGTCGAGCCGACGCAACAGGTCGGCNGCAGGGTCGCTGCCATAGCTGAGGCTGTAGTCGTGCACGATCGCTCGCCACTCGTCAACGTCTGGTACGCCGTCGTCGGGCGCGAGCGACGTCGTCACCGTGTGGCGGGTGGGCTCCATCGCCGCGAGCGGAGCGACCAGACCGGCTCCCGCGAGAAAGCCGCGCCGGTCAACGGGCACGACAACCACCCCATGGGCACTGCGGACAAGCTCACGATCTCTCACCTCCAGACTACCGTCACGTGGTTCACCAGTGCGCCGAACGCCAGATTCGCTCCGGATTTCAGAGAGGGTGGCGCGCGGTGTCGAGGTCGGCGTGCCCGATCCGGTCATCGTGTCCAGGACAAGGCGATCAGCGGCCGTGTAGTTCTCGTGGTCATCGATGTCGAGGAGACTGCCTACCGGAGCGCCGTAGGCCACCGCCAGCAGCGCGAGAACGCGCGGGGTGGGCCNCAATCCGGACCGGGCCGGCCATTGCTCCAGCTGGCACAGGCGCGGCCCGGTCATCGGAGCACGCCCATCCTCGTCGTATCCGGTGCGTGCAGCGACATCGTTGACCCGGCGCGCGGCCTGATTCAACGTCCAGCCATGGGCATGCCGCCACGCCGCACGAGGCCGAAACCGGTAACGCCTCGCGAACTCAGCCGCGATCTCACCGTGCCCCATCCCCAGAGCCCGCATACGGGAACGAAGATCGTCCTGCTCCTCGCGCAAGCTAATCCGTGCCGTCNCCATCTCCACCCACTCAGTTCCTGGTCCGCAGCGCATCACTATCGGCGCAGACTAGGACTCCTGGTGACGATGTCTATGGGCGTTGTGTATGCCTGCCATCGATCTCTGGCATAGCCACCTCCGCCGTGCAGGACCGACGCTCGGGGTGTTCAGACCTGGGCGTGTCGCCTGCGACGGCTTCCTGGCCGCGCCCCGGTCCAGTAGCCGCAATCGCCAGATTGGCCAACCAATGCGACTTCTGGCTGTCACAGTTGAGCTAGAGCTGTCACACCCCGGCCGCAAAGGGTAGCGACGCGTCGCAGTCCGTGTCTAACCTGGCCGCCGCTGCGATGGCCCATCGTGAGGAGAGTTCTCATGTCAGAGGACGCGGCGGTTCTTGACCGTCTCACCGCGGACCTGTTCGACCTCGGTACCCGGGCGGTGCCGGTGACCGACGTCGCCGGGTCAAACACGACGACGGACTGCACCGACGACGGCTGCTCACGCACCTGTCCGAGCGTGGGTTGCTCGGCGACTTGCGCGAACCGCGATTAGCGAGACCACCGGTGCGTTCGCGGCTGTTCGAGCCGTTACCGGGNGCCGCAGTGCTGGCGCCCCTCGAACCCTGCTCCCTGCGCAAGTCCCGGCCACGCACCTGCACCCAGCTCATCCTGGAAGCGAAGATCCCGCGAGTGGTCATCGCCTGGCGCGAACCCAGCCTTCTTCGTCGCCGACTGCCAAGGCTACGAACTCCTCACCCAGGCCGGCGTCACCGTCGTGGAACTACCCGAACTCGGCGAGCAGGCCCGCNCCATGAACGCCCACCTGTCGGTGTGATCCGATTTCGGCTAACGTCCGCTCGGCTTCGGAACGCTCTGGGCCGGTGTTCGCCGCCGGTCAGTTGCCACACGGGGTGGGAAGTTAGTACCAGGGGTCGAGCGCACGCAGGCGCTCCGCAACCCGCGCAACGACCGCGGGATCCGTACTGAAGGTGATGTCCGGTAGGCCCGGCGCGCGTGCCGGGGCGGCCGTTGGCTCGGGCACGGGTCGTGGGGTGCGCTCGGGCAGCGGTGGCTCATCGCGGCGGCGCTGAACAGGCACAATAGCGCCGGGAAACCGTGCCCACACGACGATCCCGCCGGAGGTCGCCCTATAGGATCCCCACCGGTCGGTGAGCGCCTCGACGAGGCCCAGCCCTCGGCCCGTTTCGCTGTCCTCGTCCGGTCGCTGCACCGTAGGCAGGGGGACGTCGGGTCGGCTCCATACTTCGACCAGGACGTCGCCGCTGGCGGTGGATAGCCGGACCGCGACGAACTCGTCTTCCGGGCGGCTAGCGCGCACGGAATTGGTCACAAGCTCGGACAAGACCAGTGCGGCGACCTCGACGGCCTGCCCGTCGACCGACCATGCTGTCAGCGTCTCGACGGCTTCCGCGCGCACGACGGGGACCGCCGCGTCGCAGGGCAAAAGGCGAGCCACAGCGACGTGGCCGGTCGTGGGNCGGCTGGGTGTCGTGCGGAAGCCGGTGCTGGTCACAGCCGTGGGGACGGCGAACGGAGCCGCCGCTGGCGGGAGGTGGCTCATGTGATCGTCCGCCATGCAGCGGGCTGGCTCTGGGGCGTGACCTGGTGCTGGTCAGCGCGGGGTGCCGTGACGGTATGGAGACGTGCCCCGAGCACCTCGATCTCGACCTCGATGGCGCGGCGCACCGCGGGCAGAGACGAGAGGTGGTCGACGTCGATCACGAGGACATCGCCGCGCGCTCGCAGGACGGTGTCGAGCAGGACGCTGAGGCCGGGTCGGACGAGACGCCCCGGCGGTACGCAGCGATCGACGAAGACCTCGGCGAGGTTCATGCCTTCCTCGCGGGCGTGGTCGGCGAGCTGGTCGTGCAGGCGGTCGATGACGGCTTCGTCGGTGTGGTCGACGCCGATGTAGCCGTACACCGCTCGTGCCGGTTTGCTGGTCGGGAGGATCGGGATCGGCCCGCTGTCCACGGCTACCTCCATGCAGGCTTGGCCGCTGGCTCGCGCCCGAGGCCGAGGAGGTGTGGTCGACTCGGCCCCGGGCGCGTGGCGTAAGCGTCCGCAGGCCAGACAGGATGGGCTATGCCGGTTCCTGTATGACGCTCATGCGTCGCGCGGTTGAGATCGCACCGGCCGTACACGATCTGGACTTACACTGCTGGCACATAGCACCCGGACGGCCACAAGTGGGAGCAGGACGAGTCATGAACGCCGCATCGAGCCGCTACTGCGGCTCGTGCGGAGGTCGGTTGGCGCGCGACAACACCGACTCCCTGTGTGCCCGGTGCATCGGCCACAGCCGCAGAGCGCAGGACACCGCTCCCGACGTGCCGGAGCGGTTCTGGCACACCGACCAGATGCGTGACGCCTTCGCGGCCCAGCACATCGGCCGGGTCTCCGCGGCCTACCGCCTGCACCCCCACCACCCTCGGCCCATCAGCCAGGAACGGCTGGGCCGGTGGCTCACCCTGACGCAGGCCCAGGTCAGCCGGATCGAGAGCGGCCCGCCGATCCGTGATCTCGACCGGCTGGCGCACTGGGCGCGGACCCTGCGGATGCCGCCGCACCTGCTGTGGTTCGACCTCCCTGGCCGGCCCCGGCCGACGCCGGTGACCGTCGCGCCGGCCGCCGGGTCCAGCGGGCAGCTGTCACCGCCGGTCCCGGCGGCCGGAGGAACGCTCGACACGATCCGCTCGGCCACGCTCGCGTTCCGTGCCGCCGACCGCCAACTCGGTGGCGGTCGGCTGTACCCGGTGGTAGTCAGGTTCCTCCAGACCGAGGTGGCTCCGCAGCTGGTCGGCCACCAGTACCCGCCTTCGGTGATCTTCTCGGCGGCTGCGTCGTTGACCGACATGGCGGGGTGGCTGGCCTACGACGACGACCGTGGCGACCTCGCGGCCCAGCACTTCGTCCAAGCGTTCGGCCTCGCCACCGCGGCCGGTGACCAGGCGCTCAGCGCGCAGGCGCTCGTCAGCCAGAGTCAACTAGCCTTGGAAAATGGCCACCCTCGCGACGCCGTCCGGCTCGCCCAGGCGGGCCTCGCGCTGGTGCCGGATGACCCCCGGTACGGGGCCCTGCGAAGCCGCCTGCACGCCATGACCGCACGAGGCAACGCCCTGGCGGGCGCATCTGCCGCGTGCCAGGCCGCGCTGCGCAACGCCGAGCGAGAACTGGCCCGCGCGGTGCCCCCCGGCGACGAGTGGCTCAGCCCGTTCGACGAAGCGGCGCTCGCCGCCGAAGCCGCCATCTGCCTGCGCGATCTGCACGACTGGACCGCGGCCGAACGGGAGGCGCTGCGGGTCCTGGAGCTGCGCACACCTGACCGGACCCGTAGCCGGGCCTTCACCAACCTCACGCTGGCGACCGTGCACCTCGGGCGCGGCGACCTCGACGCAACCTGCGACGCCGGCATACGGGTCCTCGACGCCGCCACGCAGCTGGACTCCGACCGCGTCGTCAACCACGTGCGGGCGCTTGGTCGCCGCCTCGAACCGCACCTCGGCCTACCCGCCGTCGACGAGTTCCTTAGCCACCTCGCCACCACGCTGCCCGCCCGAGCCGTCGAGGCGTCATGAGCACCGCACAGGAATGGGAGGACAGCTACCGCGACCGGGTCGACGCCGAGTTCGCCCACCTCGCCGCCGGCAACGCCCGGCAAGCCCGCAAACGGGTCTCCGCCGACGCCGTCATCCGCGACGAAACCGGACGCCTCCTGCTGGTCGACCCGACCTACAAACCCGACTGGGACCTCCCCGGCGGGATGGCCGAGGCCAACGAACCCCCCCGCGACGCCCTCCGCCGCGAGCTCAAAGAGGAACTCGACCTCGACCTACCCGTCGGCGAGCTGCTGTGTGTGGACTGGGTCTCCCCACACGGACCCTGGGACGACCTCCTGGCCTTCGTCTTCGACGGCGGCACCCTGCGCGCCNACAGGGCTCACGCGCTCCGTCCCGTCGACCCAGAACTCGCCGCCGTCCGCTTCTGCCCACCGATCGAAGCCGCGCGGCTGCTGCGTCCCTACGTATGGCGCCGAACCCGAGCCGCCCTCACCGCCCTCGAACGCGGCAAGGCCACCTACCTCCACGACGGCCACGCCTGACCTGGTCTGAGCCACCCCGCCCAGCGACTGGACGGCGAAAATCGAGCTTCGCAGTGCTCAGGCTTCCGCGGCTAACGCCCAGCAGCTCATCGACGATCGGCGAGCAGCACAGGGGATCGGGCCGGCCTCGAAGTCACCGAGGCGGCACCGGTGGCGAGCATGGTGTCACAATCTGTCTCAGTATCCGTGTTGCCGTGATTCACGTCGGGTGAACGGCGTTGTGAACGGCGTTGGCCGTGGAGGTCTGGAGGCGTCCCCGTGAGCCAGGGAACCGTCGGTGCTGGCCCTCGGCTGGTGTACTTCACCGGTGACAGGAACGGCCCTGCGGGCACGTCCGCCCACGAAGCCCTGATGATCATCGCGCCGCAGTTCCTCGGCCACGGGGCCCGCTCGTCGAGGATCCTGGAGCAGTACCCGGACCGGGCCGGACTCGACGCGATGGTGTACGGCCTGGTGGAGTCCCGGGAGATCCTCGTGGTCGGTCAGAACCGGCTCGCCGACCAGCTGCGGGAGGTCCTGCGAGCCGGCGAGGTCCCGGGGTGGCGGCTACGGGACCTGCCCGCCGAGNAGACACCCGTCCACGCGCTGTACGCACGGCTGTCGGCACGAGCGGCCAACCTGTTGCGGCAGGGTTCGTTCGTGTCCGCGCAGGAGATCGCCGCTGTTCCCGACGNGGTCCTTCTTGAGATCCGGGGGCTGGGCCAGGGCGCGCTCGCCGAGATCCGTTCCGCTCTCGCCGACCCGTCGCTGCACGAGTTCACCGTCGCGCTCACCTCCGCGACCGACGACCCGGCCAGCCACGATCCCGATCCTGCTGGGGACGGCTTCGCGGCCCAGCTGCGGCCCGAGTTGCGGTATCGCTACCGCGACTTCCTCCGCGGGCTGGCCGCCGCTGACCTCCCGCCCGCGTCGTTGGACACGATCCTGGACTCACTCGCGGCCGAACCGGTGCCACTGGATGATCCGGTCGTCGCAGACATCCTGGTAGCAGCCCACGCCCTGGACCTTCTCGCCTACTACCAGAACACCCACGAGGTCCCGCACAGATCCCACCAGGGCTGGTGATCGTGGCGGGTGTTCAGCGCGGGAGGTGCGCGGCAAGATCAGGGATGCCCGCGTTCAACAGGCGGTGCATCGCCGCACCCGGCGCCCGGTTGAGCGCCTGGACCGGGAAGTCGAAGTACTCGGCGTCGTCGAACACCGGCTCGCCGCCGGGACGACGGGCGAACTGGACCCGGCCGTAGTCGACACCGTCGTCCGCGTCGCAGCTCATCCAGGTGATCGTCTCCGTCTCTCCCGGCTGCAACGGCGCCGTGAACAAGGGCCTCGCCTGGATGATCTCCCCATCGTCGAACCAGACCTGCGGCACGGCGAACACCCAGCGGTGGGTTCCGATCGCCTGCGCCCGAGCCGCGGAACGGATCTCGAACTCCAGCGCGGTCGCCCAGCTGAACAGGTAGTCGTAGTCACTCAGAATCAGGGTCCGCTCGCCGTGCAGGCCCACGATCGCGGGATAGTCACCGGCGCCGACCGCGCGCTGCACACGGGCCGTGATGTCCTCCACCAGCAGAGCGGTCTCCCTGTTCATAGCCCAGCACTTCCTTCCAGTTCGCTCTACAGGCCACACGACCCGCGGCCATGGCCGATGTCGGCCCCTTCACCTCTGATACGGCGCNCTGGCCGCACCGACCGTCCGCCTCGGGCGAAGAATCTTCCCGGCCGGCGGCACGCGCTCACGAGAGACGGCGAGGTTCCTCGCCGTCACCTGGATACGGCGACCGTGACAGCCCGACCGTCCGCCACCGACGCGGAACCGTCCGACGATCCACGCCCCTGCGCCACACGGCGACGCATTTCACCGTCCCCCTGATATGGCCGCTCAGTCAGCCCGACCGTCCGCCGCCACCCCGGACCACCCCGGATGACATCACCCGTCATGATCATTCGCCGGCGGCGGGCCGCGCGGCCCGGGTCCGCGCGCGTCACCATCGACGCCGTGCCGGACCAGACGCACCCGCCTGCCGGTCGCCTCGGGTGCCCACCGCTCGTCGTCAGGATCAGTCGCTGTGGATCGAATTGCGATCGTGGGCTGCGGGGAAGCGGGAAGTCCCACCTCGCCCGCGCGCTCGGGGCCGCGCTTGGCATCGAGCCGTACATCTGGACGCCCCGTACGACGACGCGGCCTGGAAGCCACTCGGCAAGGACACGTTTGCCGATCTGCAACCCGACCTCGCCACCGCCCCCTGGTGGATCATCGACGGGAACTACGCCGCCGCCCTGCCCATCAGGTTCCAAGCCCCCGACACGCTCAACTTCCTGGACCTGCCCGCCTCAGCCCGCCTGCGGCGAATCCTGCAATGCCGGCTCCGGCACGGCCGCGGCCAGCACCAGACGATCGGCGTCCACAACCGGATCACCTGGGACTTCATCGCTACATCGTCAGCTACCGCCGGACGAGGTCCCCGCATCTGCGCCCTGATCGCCGAGCATGCCGGGGCTGCCCAGGTCGTCGTCCTGCGCAGCCGCCATGCCACATGCCGCTTTCTCGCCGCCGTGTCGGGTTCCCTCCACGACCAGGGCAGTCACCGACGATCAGGAACGCCGCTAGCCCGTTCCCGACGCATGGGGACGCTTCTGTGTCGACCAAGGTCATNACTCGCGCAGGAATTTCGTTGCGCGCCCGAGGGGACCAGGCGAAGATCTATCTGGACGTACCAGACCGAATGCGGACAACTCGGGGGACCGGTGATACCGACGCGACCTACGCCACATACCCTGGAACGGCTCGCGTTCATTCGCTACCTGTACGAGCTAGGCCTTAGCCAAGCAGCACAGCCCGAGCCGGCTTCCTCTACCTCGGTCTTGTCCTGGCATGACGCAGCCGAACTATTCCTGCGACTCGCNGCCGATCATCTGCAAAGAAACCTGCCCAGCAACGTCAATTTCATGGACTACTGGAATCAGATCAAGCCGGCGATGCCCGCGGGAGCAGACCTCCCAGGTAAGGTCGGAATGNGCAATCTGAACGAGATAAGACGGACTCTCAAGCACTACGGAGTGCTGCCCTCGAAGGACAGCATCGAGCGATCGTCGGTTGCCGTAACAGCGTTTTTCACAGAAGCAACGGAGCTTATTTTCGGCCTCACCTTCGCCTCGATTGACTTGATCGACATTGTCCCCCAGGACGACGTTAAGAGCTATCTTCGCCTAGCGGACGACTGCGCACGACAGGGGGACCTCGCGACCGCGCTGGGGTGGCTGCTCTACGGATTCGACCAGCTGGTGAGACGCTATATCGTCGCCGGAAATTCCCGCATCGGGACCCTCAATTTCGGCGGGAATGTGGGCTCGATGGCTGTCCCAAGCGACACCGGGCACGACGACCTCGAAGGGGCCGTCGAAAGTCTGGTTGAGTGCGTGGGAGAGCTTCAGGAAGCCATGCAAATCGTCTCGCTCGGTATCAGCTACGCGGACTACGCGCGCCTCTACGCCATCGCGCCACACATCGAGAGGGACAGCGATGGATACTACATGATGTCGGGTCAGCCAGGGACCACGCACAGCGAGAGCGATTATGCTTGGGCTCGGACGTTCGTCGTCAGNTCGGCACTGACTGCCGCCAGAGCGGAGGGCCTCGTCACGGTGCTTTCAACGAGGACGAGGCCTCGCTTTCCTCGCAGGCGCATCCCGGTCCAGGGCCCCTAATCGGGTCTCAATGCCGCGCTGGTCGGCGCTACGACATTCGCCTCCGAACCCGGCGGCGATGGCCAGGGGCCAGGGCGAGGCGAGTCTGTGGGTGGCATGTCACAGGCGGCAGATCGGGCGCCTCGGCCGCCTGCGCGGCGCCAGTGCAGCAGGGCTCTGTCGCAATCGGGCACGGAACAGTCGGGCGGCGACCGCGGAACGGGACCGGTTCTCTCGGCTGGCACGGCGGCCTTGCGGACGGTGCGGTCATCATCATCTTCGGGCTTTCAGGCGGGCAGCTGTTCGGCGCCAGCGTGCTGGGCTGTTGCCCCGCGAGGCGCGGGCGCGGCCGAGGCATGCCCAGGCGGCGCACAGTGCGAGCTGCCGTTTGTCGAGCGCGGGGTAGGCGTCCCTCGCTCGTTTGGCTACGGCGGTTTGATTTTGGATCCAGACGGAACCGCCATAACCAGCCTCCGGAAACGCCGCGCGGACCGCCATGGCCAGGCCGAGCGGCCCGCCGCCAAGCCGGTATCGGCCGCTACCTCCGATGCGGCGCGTTGGCCGGCCCGACCGTCCGCAGCCGGCGCCGAAACCNCCCCCGCCCCGGGGCGGCGGGCGCGACATGGTGCCGGCTTCGTTGCCCTCACCCAGATACGGCGGCCGTGACGGCCGAACCGTCCGCCGCCGCCCCAGAGCGCAGTCCGGACCCGCACCCATCGGGATCACAGGCAGCGGAAACGCGACGCGGACCGCCGCGCCGAGGCCGAGNGGCCCGAACCCGTGGCCGAACCGGCGTGTTACTTCCGATGCGGCGCGCTGGCCGCCCCCGGCCGTCCACGGCGGCATAGGAATTCGTCCGACTGGCGGCGTAGGGATTCGCGCCTTCATCCCTGGTACGTCGGCTGTGACGGCCGAACCGTCCGCCGCCGGGTGGCTTCGGTAGCGAGTTCAGAGACCGTCGACAAGCACCGCGCGATCTCGCGTCCGCTGCCGGCTGCCAGCCCTGCGGGGTGTTCGCGAGTGACCCGTCGAAGCAGGACGGTTGATCAGAGATCCTGTTCTTGCACGCTGTCGGTCCCGAGGCCGGCCACTATGATGATCTTAGGTCGTCCGGCGGGACTCCACCGACGGAACCGGTTGACCGCGTCTTGGATCCATCCCTGCTGGGATTCCGACCATTCTGGATCTTCTGTAGCGAACAGTATCTGGTCTGCTCGCAGCATCGCGGCGGCCATGCACTTCTTCGCCACCTCGATACCGAGTTGCCTCTTGGTGAGGCTCGCGGTGGAGCTCTTGCACTCCGCGACAGTGAGAAGGTCGTCGTGGTAGGCGACGAGGTCGAGTTCGGCCTCGGGCTTGCCGGCGGAGGCAACCTCGACCTCCTCCACGTCGTCGAAGATCCCGCCCACCGCGCGTCCTCGCAGGTGAGCGGAGAGCAGGGCGACGGTGTCGCCGTGCTGGGCGAGTAGTTCGCGGCCGGCGGGATGCAGGTCGTAGTACCAGCCCGGCTCGTCGTCCGGGTGGCGCCAGGCGGGCTGGTTGAGGTCGTTGTGCGCGTCGCAGCGCAGGCAGGTCCATAGCTGGCCGAGCCGGTCGACGGTCTGGAACTGCACGCGTCCGCAGGTCGCGCATCCGAGCACAAGTCCGCGCCGCAGCACGCCGGCGCGCAGAGCCACATCGAGGCGGAGGCGGACCTCCGTCGAGGTCAGGGTGGGCACGCAGCGGCATATGCCAACGAAGCCGAGGACACCTTCGCCAGAGGCGATCTTCACACCGTCGCCGTCTGGATAGGCCCCGCGGCTGCCGTCCCCTTCGGGTCGCATGGCTCGCAGCGCGGGCAGGAGAGCCCCGCCGAAGAAGTCGGCGTATTCCTTGCGCCCCCCGAGCATGGCCGCGAGCAGTCCTGCCCGCAGTCCAGCATCGCTGGCCTTCGCGGTCATGTCGTACTGTCTGCACGCTGCGGCGATCCAGGCTTCGAGGCTCAGATCGCGCAGCCTTGGCCTGGTGAGCCGGTTCTCGGGCCGGATCCCGGCTGCGACGAAGTCGAAGCGCCCTGCCTGGTAGGACGTGCCGTGCCGGCTACTGCGCGCAAGGGTAGCCGGGAACCAGGTGGGATCCACCAGCAGTTCGTGGCCCGCGGTTCCTCGCCTGCGAACGGCGCGTCCCTCGGACCAGCGGACGTCCACGTGCCAGTTCAACTTGGTGACGACGCTCAACGGTGATCCGGCGAGCGTCGGCGGCGGAAGTGGCGCGGACATGGTCGTCGTGCCGGTCGCGTCGACGGTCACCGGGACCGGCGTGGAGATCTCCCAATGGTCGTCTACCGCGAGGCTGGTCGAGGCGGGCTGGCGCCAGGACAGCTCGGCTCCGGGGACGATCACCAGCGGCGGTGTGGACATCGGCTCGAAGGGCGGCTCTGGCTCCTCTTGCCCAGAACGGTGCACGTCTTCGGGCCCCCAGAGCGCGAACTGGGGCCTGGCCTCGTCGATGCGTTCGCGGGCCGCCGCGAGGTCGTCATCTGATCGTGAGATCGAGGTGATCACGAGGCTGGTCGAGGAGCGGTCGAGCGTCAGCCTGACGTCGGTGAGCGCCCCTCCGAGGAGATCGGGGAGTTTGGCCTCGTCGATGNCCAGGACCGAGGGAAGCCAGTACGCGGTTCCGAAGGTCCGCTGCCACAGGCACGCGAGCGCGAAGTCGTTCGCCGTGTCACCAAGTACCAGAAGGCCGGTGCCGTTACCGAAACCGCCGCCCGAGATCGCTGCGAGATGGGCCGTCGTCCGCTCACGCGCGGTGATCAGAGTCTGCGGGTCAACGCTCAGGGCGGCGCCGGGGTGCCAGATCAACACCTGGGGCGGTGTGGCGTGGTTGAGATCGAGGAGCCGCCCGGTCAGCCGGTGCCGGGTCGACGGGTCGAGTTCTGGCTCCACCGCGTCGCGCTCGGGCGGTTGCGCCACCCCCAGGTGCAGCGCTGTAGCCGCCCCGGCCAGGCCACCCCAGCGCGCGGGACAGGCCAGCACCGAGCCAGACCACGTATCTGGGATGTCGCCGATGTCCGTGAAGTGCCCGGATCCCTCTTCCCCGATCGAGGTGATCGACTCGTCGCCCCGCGCGCGGTAGACCGAGCAGACAGACGCGATCTCCTCGCGGGCCGTCTCGTCGGCCGGCGAGCGGACCTCTTCGGTGCGTATCTGATCGAGAAACCGTGCTCGCTCGTCGCCTTCGAGCGGAGTTCCGTCCTGGCCGTTGATCGGAATCGATCCCGACCTGAAGTGCTCGATGTCTTCGACGGTTGGGTGGTAGGTCACGACGAAGTCCGGGTCGTATGCCTGGCACCCCCGTAGCAGAGTCGGGTCGACCTGGCCGTTCTCGTGGGGGACGACGACGAAGTCACCGCCGCCCCAGATGCGGCTCGCCCGGTAGAGCGCGCGGCGCGCCCAGTAGCTCCAGTACTCGCCTCCGTCGATCACGATGACCACGCGGGACGGCCGCAGCGTAAGGCTCACCGAGGTGTATGACGGCGGCGCGGGTGAGGTCACCGCGCCAATGAATCACAGGTGGTATGGGCCGGGTGTATCTGGCCTGGCCAGGGGTGGGCAGCTCGCCCCGCCGGGCGATGCGAACGTCCGATACCGCCCACGCCGAGGCCGAGCGTCCCGCAGCGCTCACCGCGGATCCGACGACCGCCGTCGCCATGACCATGTTCTACGCCTCTGCCCGCGGCCTCGCCGACGACTGGCGCCGAACATTGCCGAGGACATCGCCACGCCACCCGTCGACGCATTCCTGGCGAGGCCGCGTGCCGGTGGCCGAGATCGCGGAAAGGTCTAAGCGCGACACGCCGGGCGCGCACGCCCGGCGAGGAGGGGTCAGAGCCCGCCGCCTGTCCGGTCCGAGGCGCAGGAGCAGGAGCAGAGCGCAGGGGGTAGCTCTCGCTTCAGCTCGCGCGCGCACGCCGCCCTTGTCGCTGGCCCGGCGCGAACCGGCCCGTGATGCCAGGCATGGGGTCATCGACCTGCTCGTCTCGGAGCGCCTTCGCCAGCTCGACCGTGACGTGCTCACCGCGATCAATCTCGCACTTACCCAGCGCGAGGAGTCCGTCGTTCAGGCGCTGTCGGGTGCGCTCGCGTTCCAGGCGCACCTTCATCCAGGCGCACCAGCCGACCATGCCTGTAGCCGGGGCCGCGATACCCGCGACCAGTGTGAGATCCATGTGTGCCCTCAGCGTCAGGGGCCTGTGACGCCCTGGCGGCGGATCTCATTCGACCGGTCATTCCGGCACGACCACCTCTCGTCGATCAACGAGTGCAGCGCCTCAACGAGCGCGACACCAGGCTCGTAGTCGGCGTCGGCCTGGCCGTACGCGATCAGGCCGAGGTCCCCCTCACACAATTCGAGCTGGCGAGCACGCTCCCGCAGGTTGAACTTCCGTGNGGCCCAACGGGCACGCGCTTGCCTGGCCGAGCCCTGCCACACCTCGGTTGCACCGATCAGCATGCACGATAGTCTTACCTTCATGTGAATGACTCGTCAAATATGGGTCATGCTCGTCCTCAACGCCCGGTCTGGGCATGGCCAGAACGTCGCTTCATGTGCAACACTCTTCGCATGGCGATCCCCGCTGGACCTGCTGTCGACCCCACGCTGACCGGAGGGGCCTGGCTACGTGCGGCGCGACATGCCCGGGGTCTGTCCGCCCGCCAACTCGCCGAGAGGATCGGCGTCCACCAGACCCAAGTGTCGAACTATGAGAACGAGAAGAACGCGGTCCCCGAGGAGCGGGTGAAGTCGATCGCCGATGCCCTCGGCGTCCACGTGCCCTACCTCCGCCAGCGCCTCGGCCTGTGGGTACCCGACCCGGACAACCAAACCGTGACTGGCGGCATCCGCGACGACGCCCACCGGGTCGCACTCGACCTCGCCGCGGGCCGCACAGTTGATGTTCCCATCAGCTTCGTGACCGACGACCACACCGCAGAGATCTTCAGCCGAGAACTGGCGAACGNGGTCGCGGGCCGGACGTCGCAGTGGGTGGCGGCGCCCGACCTCCCTGCGGGCAAAAGAACCAACCCGGACGGCGTCTATCCGGCGCCCACGACCATCCAGGCCCGGGTGAACTNCCCACAGGTGCGCGCCAACGACTCCGCACCGGTGACCGACAGCGCGAGCGCCACCGTCACCTCAGCGGCCCGCCCCGAACCCGGCATGCCGTCCGGCCCGCGCGTGGTGGCTACCTACAGCCCGCTCCCACCCGCCGGGGAGGGCCTGCCCGGTACCCGCCTCGTCATGGCTCTCGTCAACGCGGCGGGCAAAGTCGGGGCCGAGCTCGTCGCCCTCCTGGACAGCATGACCATTCAGAACCGGCTCGCAGAGCTTGACCCGAACGCCCCCGCAGTCGAGTTGAACACCCAGGTCCACGGCATCGTCGAAGAGACCGTCAGGGAGCTTCCCTACCTCCTGAAACGCACCGACACGTAACGCCGGCCCCGCCGACCGATGCCGCGCCCGCACCGTGCAGGCCGAGCGCCGTTCCAGCAAGGCTGACCCACGAGGACGACGATGAGTAGGACGAAGGATCGAGCATCTCGTCGAGCCTGCCAGCACGGTGCCAGTGGTGGGCGTCGGTCGGTTGGGTCTTCCCCATGCGGGCCGCTGCGCCGCCGCCTGGCTCCGTCAGGACCCCGCCGGCGCACCGCCCGCCCTCGGCGGAAGCCGGCCCTCGCCCCAGCTGGTTTCAAATTTGACCATCCTCGGCATCGGCGACGTCGGGGAGCCAGGAGCCGGCACGAGCCGCTTCGAGCTGCGCGCGGGTGAGGACAGTCCCGTGTGGGAGCTTGAGGGCGGTCAGCTGGACAAGAGGCTCCGGCGGAGACTGGGACAGGTCGGCACCGGGTGCGGTGATGTCGTCCAGAAGCCGATCGATCAACTCCGCGAGGCAGCCAGGACCGGTGCCCGCGTAGCCCCAGCTCAGTCCGTACTGGGCGTCCTGGGGTGCGGGATAGAGGGTCCCGTCCGCGGTTCGGACCCAGATCGGCTCGTCCAGAATTAGCTCCACCAGCGGGCTGGTCGTGGGAAGCCGCTGGGGACTCGCGAGGAAGATCCGCTCGCCGTCTTCGGTGACGCTCCGCAGCGCGGGCGCGTCGGTCTCCGGATCGATGAACACGACCCCGTCGCGGCCGAAGATCTCGAACGCGGCGGCGCGGGGAGACGGCTTGAGCCGTCCCGCCCATTCAGCCACCAGCGGGCGGCCGGGTCGGCTTCCTCGATGCTTCCGTATGGAAGATCCTCTCCGTTGTCCCAGCTCATCAGTGCACGCAGGCAGTCGGCAGCGAGGGTGTCCTGGCGGCTGAGCACATCGAGCCAGCCGGCCCGTCGCTGGTGAACGTCGAGATCGTCGGTGTCCGCTGGCGGGACCGCCAGCGGACGGGCCGCGACCACGACAGTGTCCTCGTCCGCTGTCGTGGCGAGGATCTTCAGGATCTGTTCTGTGGACTCGGTCTCGCGGTGCTGGCAGGTCTGGGCGAGATTCAGCAACGTCCGCGCCGCGGGGTGGCCGTCCTCATAGCTGGCCGCCAGCCGGAGCAGGGCCGCCGTGTCGAGCGGCAGTTTCACCGGCGTCGTCACTGTCTCCTGGCCCGGCGACCAGCCCAGCATGAGCCGGCCGATCCGCAACGAGCTCGGCCAGTAGGGAAGAGGACACCCAATGACCTTCGCCAAGGTCGGCCACCCGATCTCGCCCCGACCGCCCCCGCCGACATCCGTCACCGCGGGCCCGGTCACCCCGAAGTCCCACTCCACCACGGCAATGCCAGCTGCATCGCGAAGCTCGCTTCCGACGTGCCGGAAGCGAAAGGTCTGACCGGACAGCGGCCACACCATCGCAAGCACACCCGCGGCAGTCCGCCACCGCAGCGCGATCGCCGAACCGTCAGCGACCTCCCGTCCGCCAAGGTAGGACGCTGGCGCCTGTGCGGCGGGCCAGTGTCGCACGGGTACCTACGCGGNCAGCCCCACAGCGGGATCCGCTGCCCAGGAGTAGACGCTCGCTCTGGTCCAGGACGAGCCGCCGTCCTGAACGCTCCGGGCTTCCGCGAAACGCCCCGTACGCGCCAGCCACCACAACCGCCAGCGGGGAACTCCCAGAAGCTGCGCGCACCCCGACAGGTCCAGAAGATCNCCATCCGAAGGNCGGGCCATTTCGCATCCCCACGGTGCTCGTCGCGCACGGAAGCATCCGGTGCATCGGACATGGAGCAGCGGGCGCAGCTTCGACCGGCATTGCGCGCCGAATACCCTATGCCATCAAAAGGATGCTTTCGGTAGCATAGCGAGCTGGAGTCTGTCTTCGTGGCCGTTACGCCGGATCGGACGCCAGAGATCTGCGCGCGCCGCCTCTGTCGTCGCCGGACTCGCTGCTGGCATCCTCCCCGCAGTCAATGGCTCCTGACCGGCCCCGGGCGACGCTGGCGAGACAGACCCCCCGGCCGTCGTCGGTGTCCATCGCCGCGGCACCGGGCGGGCCGTAGACCCGTGCGGACCGGTCCGCCGGTCACGGCAGCCATGCCCGTTCAAGCCGAGGGGTCCTGCCACCTGGTGCGGCGCCCTGGTGGCAGGACCCCTTCGGGCCATGCGGGGCTGCGGTCAGGCCGCGCGCTGCTGGGGATCAGGACCCGTGGGTGGCATCGGGTGGGGTGGGTGGAGCCGTGTCGGACGCCCGAGGTCGCTGTCGGCTGCCGAGCTGTCGGTCAGGGGCTTGGCGGTGGGAGGCCAGAGGCCGGCCAGTTGGCCCAGGCTGAGGCGACCGGTAGCCGCCGGGGTGAGGGGTAGCCAGCGGGTCAGGGTGGCGTCCAGATGCTGGTCGGGTTCGGCTAGGTCCGCGGCCGTCGTCGCGACCGGTACCCGCGCCGGGTCATTAAGGTTGCGCAGCGCCTCCGTGAGGACCTCACGGAGGCGGGCTTCGCGGCGCAGGGTGGTGGTCCAGATCAGGACCGGCGTGTGGATGTTGGTCGCCTTGGCGAGCCGATCATAGGCGTCGATCTTGAAGGTGAGGCGGCGGAGCGCTTCGGTGCCGAAGTCCAGTTCGAGAAACCATTCGACCTCGGCGCGGCCCTGCGCCCACTGGCCGTACGCGTCGGGCCGCACGATGTCCCCGAACGACCGGGCGCAGCGTTCCTCCGACCACCAGGCCGCCAGCCGGCCCGTGGCGTCGGGCTGGCGGGCGTGGTGGACCAGCCGGGTGAACATTCCGTTGACCGCGACCCGATGTGCCAGGTGCAGGGAGTGGGCGATGCCCATGGCCCGGTCATGCTGGTAGCCGATCTTCTTCGGGTCCAGGCCATCCTCGTGGGCCAGCACCGCCGCTCCGGCGACGTCGAGGACGTAGTGCATGGGCGACAGGCCGCTGACCGCGAGCGGCTGGAAGCGGTCGAGGATCCGCCAGCGGTAGAGCTCCAGCAGGCGCAGGTTCGCCGACCGGCGGGTGACCCAGCCGAGTTCGACGATCTGGTGGGTGGTCAGCACCCGGTGCTCGTGGATCATCCGGGTGATCCACCGGTCCCGGGGGGTGAGGTGGCGGACCAGCCACAGCTGGTGCTCACTGCTGGACACGACGCGGGCGGCGGGTCGCGTGTAGGTACGGCGGCCGAGGTAGGTCTGCTGCGGAGGATTCGTGATCACGTCGAGGATCTCCCAAAGGGCTGATCATGCGAGCGGAGGTAGCTGAACAGACAGGCAGAACGGGCAGACAGCCGGGACCGGCCGGGGGCGAGCGGGCTGACGTGTCCCCGCCCGGACCAGCCGCCCGCCACGCCAGCACACGAGGTCCGCCCCCGTCCCGCCCGTCGGGGCGGGGCCGTCATCCGACCGCGGCCAGCACACCCGGCCCGGCCGGTTCCACCGGACCGAGATCAACCATGTCGTCATCCGGCCCGACCGCCGCCAGCAACCCGTCGGCGGCCCCGTCGTCGGCATCCGACGCGAGCGCGGCCGTACCGACCTCGGGCAGGTCGGCGGTGGGGGCGTGTTCTTCCAACACCCGGTGGGCCTCGGTGCGTAGCTGCGTGACCAGGGCCCGAGCCCGCTTCGAGCCGACCTTCAGGCGCTTGCGCAGCTCATCCGAGGAGATCGGACGACGGTGCTCCTCCCAGTAGCGGGCATCCTCCCGCCGCGCCCGCTCCAACAGCGAGCCATCGAGGACCACGGCGCTCGGCCGTTCGGGAGCACGCTGCCCAGGAACCGCCACCACCTCGGCCCGAGGGCTCTCGCCTCCGGATGGCGCAGACACGGCGGTGAACACCGCTGCCCCACCGGTCTCCGGCCGGGACGCGGACTCAGAGATAGTCGCGTCCTGCGCTACGGGGTGGAAGGTGGTGGGGTGGCGCATCGCGCGCAACAACCCCGGGCCAACTTCAGACCAGCCGATCAGCAAAGCCGGGCCGACCGCGTCGAACGCGGCCTTTCCGTAGTCTCCTGCGATCACTGGCTCTGCTACATTGAGCGCCAGTGTGACCACACTGGAGAACACCAGCAGTCGCCGTGCCGGATGCAGCAGCTCCGGCGGCGCGCCTTGCACCGCCAGCTGCCGCGTCCCCAGCAAAAGGCCCACCACGGACAAGTCGACCGCCGGGGCCACCAGTGGCGCGACCCAGATCGGCACTCCCAGACGCAGCCCGAGCTGAAACACGTTGCCGAACCCGAAGGCGAAGGTCAGACCGACGACCACAACCATGATCACGGTGACGAGAGTGACCGCCACATCCCGTCCTGCCGCCGACGGCACCACAACCGGACCGTCCACCATGGCGGTACCGCNCGCGGCCATCAGGCACCCGCCTTAGCCAGCGCCCGCGCCGCTACCGGCCGGGTTCCGTCACTGGGCGTGATAGGTGCAGGTACACGAGCCGAGACCACCAGGCGCGACTTCGCCCGGTTCTGCGTAGATGCTGTACGAGCCTCCCCTGGGGCACGTTCCCTTACCGCGCAGGGAGTTTCCGGGTCTGGCCGCCCCCGCGGGAGGCGGTGTGACGCAACGCACCCGCCGCCTCGCCGGCCAACGGCGTGGGCGGCGGCGGGCGCCTGGGTCGGGCCGCCGGAACGTGCTCACGCAGGTGGCGCGTCCGACGCCGCTCGGGTCAGGATCTGGGTATCGGTGAGAAAATCGGCCGGCTGTCGGAAGCGCGCACAATCCGCTCGTGCGGGCGGTGGAGCGTCGCCGCGGCGGTGGCGGGCCCAGCGATGGCGCGGCGTCTCCGCGTCGCCGGACCGGACCGGTCCACCGGCTCCGTCCCGGGTGGGACGATCATGGAGAGTGGCTCGTGACAGGGCGGGTACCAGGCCAGGGCGAGGCCAGCGGGTCCGGGCCGGCCACCGCGGCCAATCCGGCATACAGCGTCACGATCCGGGTGCCGCGCGGAGCGCGGGCCGACATCGACGCGGTTATCGCCGCAGGTCCCGGCACGATCACCTGTTACGCGGACGAGCCGGACCCGGNCGGCCGCCGGATCACGCTCGACGCCGACAGCGGCCCGACGCTGACGTGGCTCCTGAGCGCTCTGCGTAACCGCCTCGGTGCCGACCTGCTGCAGACCGAGGACCCGGTCTTCGTCGTCGCGTCGACGGGCAAGCTCACCCAGTCCCTGTNCNCNNCNNTGACCACNGGGCACGATCTCGCGCTCCTCGACGCGGACGCGGACCGGCGGGTGATCCGCCACCTGGCCACCCACCCGACCCACACCGACCTGTTCACCGGGCGACCCCGCCGGGTGGCGCTGCTCTCCGACGCCAGCGCCGTGCTGGACTTCGAGCCGCTCGCTGCCGAGGCGGCCCTGCCAGCGGTGGAGTCCCAGGCGGTCCACCTGCACCGGGCGACCGGTCTCGACGTCATCCCGATGCCCATCGCGGCGCGGGATGCCGCGGACCTTGGCCGGGCGATCGGCATGCTCGCGCCTGGATTCGCCGCCACGGTGCTGGTCCACACGCACGTCAGCCACATCGACGCGGTCCGCGCCGCGCAGCGGCCGAGCGCCACGCCGCTGCTCGACACCGTCAACGACGGCCTGGCCGTCGCCGCCACCGCCGCCGTCCTCACTCACCTGCGCGGCCGGGGACTGCGGCCGCAGTCGGCCCGCGTCGCCGTCGTGGACCCCGCCCGCGGCGGCGATCTCGCCGGCCTGCTCCTCGCCGCGGGGATCCGGGATCTCACCCTCTACGACCCGCTCGCCTACGGGATCCAACCGCTGCACCGGCTCGCGGCCCACCTCGATCTCCTCGTCGACCTCATCGGCCTGGCCTCGCCGCCGGAGCAGGTGCCCGTGCTGCGGACCCGGCCCGAGACGCCCCCGCCGCTGGCCTCGGCCACCTCGGGTCCGCGCCCGCTGCATGCCCTGCCCGGCCTGTTGCGCGCGGCGGTGCGCACCCACCGACCGATCAACGCACAGGCGCGGCTGGCCGCCGTCCAGGCGCTGGTCGACCTGACCCCGCCCGGCGGGCTGCTGCCGCCCGTCGACCATCCGCGCCTGACCCCGGCCGTCGCCGACGCGGCCGCCCGGGCACTGGCCGCGGACTGACGGCGAGGGTGGTTCGTGACAGCGGGCGGTACCGCGGCCAGGACTGGCCGAGGATCGGTTCGCGGACCGCGGCGGCGGGCCGCAGCGGCGGGCCGCAGCGGCGGGCCGCCCGGTCGGCTGAGCCGGATCAGTCGGACGAGGAGGGCACCAGGTCGAGCAGTGCCTGGGCGGCGAGCTCGTAGCCCAGCGGGCCGAGGCCGACGATCACCCCGCGGGCCAACGCTGACAGAATCGACTCGTGCCGGAAGGACTCCCGCGCCCAGACATTCGACAGATGCACCTCGATCCACGGATTCGGGTAGTTCGCGAGTGCGTCCCGCAGGCTCCAGCCGTACATCATGAGCGCCCCGGGGTTGACGATTGCGCCGACCGAGTCGTAGTTATCCTGAATCGCGTGGATCAGTTCGCCCTCGGATTCCCTTTGGACGGAGACCAGTTTCCAGCCGCGATCAGCGATCCGGGCGGTGACGGCGGATTCAATGTCGGCCAGAGTGGCCGTGCCGTACACCTCCGGCTGCCGCCGACCGAGTATGCCCAGGTTCGGGCCGTTCACCAGAAGAAGCGTGCTCACCAGACCTCATCACTCGTGCCGACACCGGTGCCGACCGNCCTGGTCGGCCGGCGTCCAGTGGACGATATCGCAGCTATGGCGCGGTCATCGATCGGACTATATCGGCCCATATGCGACACGATTGGGCGCGATGGTAGTGCCGCCGTGGCGTGTCGATTGCTCTCCCGTTGGTCAACCTGTAGTCCCGTCTGGGGGACGACAGGCGAGTCGGGGGCGTTGGAGTACCGTCCGTCGCGCACCTCTCGCGTAGATTCTTCGGGCAGCTAACGGTAATGAACCGTAGCCGGGCCGAGATCCTTGCGCGAACCTTATCGTCACGTAAGAAAAGGGTGGGGACCATGAGCGGTGTAGTGCGACGCGCACCGGAGTTGCCGGCCTGGCCGCAGTACTCCGACGAGGAGCGCTCCGGACTGATCCGAGCCTTGGAGCAGGGTCAGTGGTGGCGCATGGGCGGCAGCGAGGTCGACAGCTTCGAGCGGGAATTCGCCGACTATCACGGCGCCGACTATGCGCTCGCCGTCACGAATGGCACCCACGCCCTCGAGCTCGCCCTCCAGGTGCTGGGCGTGGGCCCGGGAACCGAGGTCATCGTTCCGGCGTTCACGTTCATCTCCTCATCCCAGGCCGCGCAGCGTCTCGGCGCGGTCGCCGTGCCGGTCGACGTCGACCTGGATACCTACTGCATCGATCCGGCGGCGGCGGCGGCCGCGGTCACTCCCCGCACCAAGGCGATCATGCCGGTGCACATGGCCGGTCAGGTTTCTGACATGGACGCCCTGGCGAAGCTGTCCGCTGACACCGGCGTCCCGCTGATCCAGGACGCCGCCCATGCGCACGGCGCCCAGTGGCAGGGGCGAAAGGTCGGTGAGCTCGGCTCGGTGGCGGCGTTCAGCTTCCAGAACGGCAAGCTGATGACCGCGGGCGAGGGTGGCGCCGTCACCTTCCCGGATTCGGAACTGCACGAGATCGCGTTTCTGCGGCATAGCTGCGGACGGCCCCGCACCGATCGCCGGTACTTCCACCAGACCTCCGGGTCGAACTTCCGGCTCAACGAGTTCTCCGCCTCGGTCCTGCGCGCCCAGCTCGGCCGCCTGGCCGGCCAGATCGACACCCGCGAGCAGCGGTGGCCGGTGCTCGCCGACGCCCTCGCGGCCATTCCCGGCGTCGTGCCGCAGACCCGCGACGAACGCTGTGACCGGAATCCGCACTACATGGCGATGTTCCGCCTTCCCGGATTCAGCGAGCAGCGGCGCAACGCTTTCGTGGATGCGCTCGTCGAGCGGGGCCTGCCCGCCTTCGCCGCCTTCCGGGCGATCTACCGCTCCAACGGGTTCTGGGAGACCGGCGCTCCGGCGGAATCCATCGACGACATCGCGCGGCGGTGCCCCAACACCGAGGCGCTGAGCGCGGNCGGCGTCTGGCTGCATCACCGGACACTGCTGGGCACCGAGGAGCAGATGCACGAGGTTGCGGCGGTCGTGGCCGACACCCTGGCGGCGCAGTGACGGCGGCGGCGCCGGTGCGGGTCGCCGTCGTCGGGTTGGGCTGGGCCGGCCGGTCCATCTGGCTGCCCCGGCTGCGCGAGCACCCCCGGTTCGCGGTGGCTGCGGCGGTCGATCCCGATCCCGCCGCCCGCGCCACGGTGGCCGCCGCGCACCCGGACCTGGAGCTGCTGGCCGACGTCGCCGAGCTCGGCCCGGCCCGGTTCGACCTCGCCGTCGTGGCGGTGCCCAACCATCGGCACGCCGACATCGCCGAGCGGCTGCTGACCGCCGGCATCCCGGTCTTCCTGGAGAAGCCGGTCTGCCTGAGCTCGGCGGAGGCGGATCGGCTCGCCGCGGCCGAACGGGCCGGCGACGTCACCTTGCTGGCCGGTAGCGCCGCACGGTACCGAGCCGACGTCAGCCGGCTCTACGAGGTTGCCACTGAGCTCGGCGCGATCCGCCACGTCGACCTCGCCTGGATCCGCGCCCGCGGCATCCCCGACGCGGGCGGCTGGTTCACCCGCCGGGAGCAGTCCGGCGGTGGCGCGCTGGTCGACCTCGGCTGGCATCTGCTGGACACCCTCACCCCCCTGCTCGGCAGCGTCGAGTTCCACCAGGTGGTCGGGACGACGTCCGACGACTTCGTCAGCGACGGTGCGTGGGCGGCGTCCTGGCGGCACGGCGAGCAGGCGGCTTCCCCCGGGGGCGGGGGCGGGGACGTCGAGGACACGGCGCGCGGATTCCTGGTGACCGAGAACGGGACCTCGGTGTCGTTGCGGGCGAGCTGGGCCTCGCACGAGGCCCGCGACCTCACCGCGATCAACGTCGAGGGGGCCGCCGGNACCGCCTCGCTGCGCTGCACCTTCGGCTTCGGGCCGAACCGGCAGGATCGTTCGGTCCTGTCCCTGACCCGGGCCGGGCAGACGACCGCGGTGCCGCTGCCCGACGAGCCGATCGGGACCGAGTACCGCCGCCAGCTCGACGAACTGCCGGCGATGCTGGCTGACCCGGCCTCCCGGGGGCGGGCGATCGCCGAGGTCCGCCCGACGATCGCGGCCATCGAGCGCCTCTACGATTCGGCGCGCTCGCACCGCCCGACGCCGCAGCTCGTCCGCGCGGGCTCATGATGTCCCGCATCTGAAGCACCGTTGTTCTCGTCGTCGAGCCCGGGGGGGCATGTGGGAACGGAACCGAGGGGCCGGCCGATNGCCGGCTGCGCGCACCGGCAGACAGTGATTTTCGATCTTGACGGCGTGCTCGTCGACAGCTTCGGCGTGATGCGCCAGGCGTTCACGATCGCCTACGCGGAGGTCGTCGGTCCCGGCGAGCCGCCGTTCGAGGAGTACAACCGCCACCTCGGNCGCTACTTCCCGGACATCATGCGGATCATGAACCTGCCGCTGGCGATGGAGGAGCCGTTCGTGCGGGAGAGCTATCGGCTCGCCCATGAGGTGGTTCTCTTCGACGGCGTGGAGGAGATGCTGCGCCGGCTGCGCGCCCGTGGCCATGGGCTGGCGGTCGCCACGGGGAAGTCCGGCCCGCGGGCCCGCCACCTGCTCGGAGAGCTCGGCGTGCTGTCGTTGTTCGACCACGTNATCGGCTCCGACGAGATCCCGCGGCCGAAACCCGCCCCGGACATCGTGCTGCGCGCGCTCGACCTGCTGGGAGCGGCGCCGGACGACGCGATGATGCTCGGTGACGCGGTCGCGGACATCGACAGCGCCCGCGCCGCCGGCGTCATGGCGGTCGCCGCGCTGTGGGGCGAGACGGACGGCGTCGAGCTGCTCGCGGCCCGCCCGGACGCCGTGCTGCACCGTCCCGCAGAGCTGCTGGCGCTGCTCGGAGACGCCGGCGCCGGCGGGGATCTGCCGGCCGAACCGCCGACGATGGTGACCGCGGCCCACGGGGTCGGGAGTCTGCTCGCGCGCGACTGAACCCGCGGACCGGCGGGTCCGGTCAGGACGCCCGGCGTGCCAGCAGGATCGCGCCCGACAGGGACGACAGGCCGCCGAGCGTCGCGGCCCGCACCGGCGCGGGCGGATGACCCGGGCGGCCGAGCTCGCGGGCCCGCTCGTCGACGGCCTGGGCGAACCCGGGCAGTCCATCGGCGAAACCGCCGCCGACCACCGCCATCGTCGGATGGAGCAGCTCGGTCAGCCCGACCACGGCCACGGCGGCCGCCTGCGCGCTTTCCCGCACCGCCCGTACCGCCCAGCCGGTCCCCGCGAGCCAGGCCGCGCGTAGCTCGGCGAAGGTCACCTCCGCGCGGGCCGCCGATCCGCCGTCCCCGCTGACACCGCCGTCCCCGCTGACACCGCCGTCCCCGCTGACACCGCCGTCCCCGCTGACACCGCCGTCCCCGCTGACACCGCCCAGGCCGTCCCCGCCCAGGCCGTCTCCGGGTACGCCGACCTCGCCGTCGCGGTAACGGGCCGCTCGGCGCAGGGTGGCGGGGCCGCTGGCCGTGGCCTGCACGCAGCCCTGCCGCCCGCAGGTGCACGGCGGGCCCCCCGCGGAGATCACCAGATGCCCGATCTCGGCCGAGCCGCGGCCGAGCCGCGGGCAGGGCTGGCCGTCCAGCACGATCCCGCCGCCGACGCCCGTGCCGAGGCCCAGGTACACCAGGTCCGGGCAGCCGACCGCGTGCGCCTCCGCGAGCGCGGCGAGGTCGCCGTCGTCCGCGCAGGCGACGATCGCTCCCGGCACGAGGTCCCGCAGCGCGTCGGCCAGTGCCAGTCCCGTCCAGCTCGGCCGGCCCGGCCAGGTCGTCACCCGGCCGGCAGCGTCGAGAGTCGCGGGCATCGCGACTCCGACCGCAGCCACCGACCCGGCCCACCTCACCCGCAGGGCGGCGACGTGGGTGGCGAGATCGTCGAGGTCCCGCGTGGCACTCGCCGACGGCGCCCAGCGAAACGTCGCCTCGACCGGCGAGCGCGTGCCGTCGGGAGCGTCGACGCCGCCGGGGACGCCGACCTGGACCGAGCCCGCGGCGGTGATGGGGGNGGNGGGGGNGGGGGTGCGGGCCGGTTCGATGCGCAGCGCGACCTTGGTCCCGCCGATGTCGATGCCCAGAACGCCGGATGTCACCGGCGGGGCGAGGGTGTGCATGCGGAGCCTCCCGGGTCCGTCAGGTGCGGTCCGCCGGGCCGAGTTGGAAGAATGACCGGTACAGGTCGAGCTGATGGGCGAGCATGTGGATGCCCGGATGGGTCGGCAGCCCGAGGGCCCCGGCCGCGTCCAGCAGCCGGGTCCGCGGCGGCTTCATGATGATGTCGGCGACGACGCACCCCGCCGGCAGTGCGTCGGGCGGGAAGGGCAGCGGGTCGCCGGGGCGCAGACCGAGCGGGGTGGCGTTCACCGCAAGGTCCGCGTCGCGCAGCGCCGGTTCGGGCCCGGCGACGGCCCGACCCGGCCAGCGCTCGTCCAGTCTGGCGAGCAGGTCCGCGCACTTCGCCCGGTCCGGGTCGTAGAGCGACAGCAGCCCACAGCCGGCGTCGAGCAGCGCGACCGCGATGGCGCTGCCGGCCCCGCCGGCGCCCATGAGCGCGACCCGCGTGCCGCGCACGGGATGACCGGCGGCGGTCAGCCCGCGGACGAATCCGGCCCCGTCGAAGTTGTCGGCCAGCCAGCCGCCGCCGGGCAGCCGGCGCAGCACGTTGGCGCTGCCGCTGATCCGCGCGGCGGGGCTGTGCTCGGTGGCCAGGGTGCAGGCGGCGACCTTGTGCGGGATCGTGACGAGAACGCCGTCGAGGTTCCCGGTGGCCGCGAGCCCGCGCAGGACGGTGGCGAAGTCCGCCGGTCGAGCGTGCACCGGGACGAGGACGGCGTCGATCGCGAGCCGGGCGAACAGCGGGTTGAGCAGCGCCGGCGCCTGCACCTGGGCGACCGGGTCGCCGATGACGGCGTACAGCCGGGTGGTGCCGCTCACCGGCAGCGACGTCGGGGTCGTGATCGTCGGGGTCGTCACGCCGGATCCTCGCGGGGCATCGCGGCGAGCGCCGCCAGCACCAGCTCCTCGTCGACGTCGGGCACGAGTTCCGGGCCGTCCGCGCCGTCGAGGACGAAGGTCAGCCCGGCGTTCGTCGACTTCTTGTCCAGCCGCATCACGGCGACGAGCTCGGCGGGCTCCACCCCGGCGGGCAGGGCGGCGGGCAGACCGTAGCCCTGCACGACGTCGAGGTGTTCGCGAACCCGCTCCGGCCCGATCCGGCCGAGCGCCCCGGCGAGCCGGCCGGCGAACACGGTGCCGACGGCGACGGCCTCGCCGTGGCGGAGCGCGTAGTCGGTGGCGCGTTCCAGGGCGTGCCCGAGGGTGTGCCCGTAGTTGAGGATGTGGCGCAGGTGCGAGTCCCGCTCGTCGCGGGCGACGACCCCGGCCTTGAGTGCCACGCTGGCCGCGATCTGCTCGGCGACCGGCCGGCCGAGCAGCCCGGGTGCCCCGATGAAGTGGGCTCGCGCGATCTCGCCGTAGCCGTTGATCCATTCCCGGCNGGGCAGGGTCGTCAGGTAGTCGGTGTCGCAGAGGACGGCGCTGGGCTGCCAGTAGGCGCCGACCAGGTTCTTGCCGGCGGGCAGGTTCACCGCGGTCTTCCCGCCGACGCTCGCGTCGACCTGGGCGAGCAGCGAGGTCGGCAGGTGCACGACGGCGACGCCGCGGTGGTAGAGCGCGGCGGCGAGCCCCACGACGTCGGTGGTCGTCCCGCCGCCGCAGGAGATGACGACGTCCGACCGGGTCAGCCCGAAGTCCGCGAACCGGCTGCACAGTGCCTCGACGTTGGCGAGCGTCTTGTCCGCCTCGCCGTCGCGGGNGGGCAGCCGCAGCGCCGGTACGCCCGGGTCGGGCACGGCGTCGAGGGGACGGGCGGACACGATGACGGCCCGCCTCGCTCCGACACGGGCCACGACGTCGGGCAGGGTCCGGCGGACGCCGGCGCCGATGTCGACCGGGTAGCTGCGCGGGCCGAGTTCCACCGGGATGCGCCGGTGGTCGGCGGCGACCTGTTTGATCGGGCTGATCGNCAGGGTTGCAAGCATGCCCGTCACGTTTCGTCTCCGGATCCGCGAGGTGTCGTGGCTGTCCGCCGTGCTCCCCGATGGTCCGCCGCGGCGCCTGTGTCCCAGTCTGCCGAAGTGCGGTCCGGAGGCCCCACCCGGGGCACCCGACCCGAAGATCCCGTTGTGTTTTGGTCGACGCGGCGGGGCCCGGCCGGGACTCGGTGTCCGCCACATGCCGGCCGGCTCGTGCACCGTGCACGCAGAGTAAGGTCGAGCGGTGAGATCAGAGGACGGCGCCAGGCTTGCCGCCGCGCTGGGGATGCTGCTCGCGCGGCCGACCCGGATGCGGCTGTTCGGAGACCTGCTGGCCGCGGGCGATGTGAACCTGGACGAGGCGACCTATCCCGTGCTCAACGGTCTGGCGCGGACGGGCCCCACGACGGCGCGCAAGCTCAGCACGGAGATCGGCATCGACCGGTCGGTGGTGAGCCGGCACAGCGACCGGCTCGAGGCGCTCGGGCTGCTGCGTCGCTCGGCCGATCCCGACGACGCCCGCGCCACCCGGCTCACCCTGACCGACGAGGGGCACGCTGCCATCGAGCGGCTGCGTGGCCGGCTGGCGGGCGCGTTCCAGCGCAGGCTCGATGCCTGGCCGGCCGAGGATGCCCGCGCCTTCGTTGCGGGTATGGAGCGTTTCGTCGAGGAGAACCTGGCCGAGCGGGGCCGTTAGCCGGATTCACCGATGGCTGCGGGCGGTAGCGACCTATGTCACGGTCAGTGGCGCTTTCGGGTGGCCGATGNCTCCGCGCGGCGCGCCTTTCGCGAAGATCTGGGACACCGGCGGAATTCTGCGTCAGGCTCTGTGGCCACGGGCCGGTTCTCCGACCGCAGATCCGTCGAGAAACCCGGATAGTTCGTAAACGAGGAGTCCGTGATGACCAAGNCGACCCCTGTGACCAGCGCCGATTCCGGATCGGTTCCCGCGGGAACGCCCGCCGGCGCGCCGGGCACGGCGCCGGGCGGGTGGACTGCAGCGCCGGTCGGGGATGGTCAAGGGCACTCCACGCCGGCGCCGGAGGGGCCGGAACAGGCCGGGACCATTTCCTCTGGTCCCGAGGGCACCCCACATGTTCCGTACCCGGACAATGGCCGGGCCCAGGGGGAATACGGCGCGTCGGCGGCGCCGGAGGAGGCGGAGCTGCCCGGCGCTCGCGCGTTGTGGATCCTCGCGTTCACCTTCGCCGCGCTCGGGCTGTTCTTCCCGCTCGCCGGGCTGATCGCGATCGGCTGTGGGGCGATGGCCTGGCGAAAAGGCAGCGGGCGAGGCAAGATTGCGACCTTCGTCGCGCTCGCGACGACCCTGGTCGGGCTGATCCTCACGATCGTCGTCGTCACCACCTGACCGCGACCGGGACGCCGCGGAGCGGGTGTCGGCCCGGGTCCGGCGGGCGGACCTCCTCGTCGGCTGTCTTCACGGGGGCGGCTGGCTCTCACGGGGGCGGCAGTCGGTAACCGACCGGCGGTCTGTAACGGGATTGGCGGTCGGTAACCGACCGGCGGAGTCTTTTCGTCGGCCGGGGTCATCCTGACCGGCGGATGGTTCTTTCCCGGCGCCCAATGCGCGTTCGGGAATGCGATGCGGCTCGCCGGCCGACCGTCGGGGTGCTTTTCGCGGGATCCATCGACGGTACGTACCTGCGGAATTTTCTGTGCCCGGCGGGCCCCCGCCCGGCGGCGCCTCGATGGCATAGGTGAGGCCGCCCAGCTCGGGGGGTGCCGGGCGGCCTCTGAACCGATGATGACATTCAACGGGTCGCCGACACAAGTCCACCGTGATCGCGCCACAGCGTGCCGGCCGGTCAGGCGGGCCAGGATGAGCCGCTTTGGACCAGGTCGACCAGCAGGCCGGAGCCGGCGTCCAGGTAAGCCTCGACCGGATGCCGCGCATCCGGTCTGACCTGCTCGACCCTGGCCCCGGCGGAGACCGAGACACGAAGCTGGGCCGCCACGTCGTCGACCAGGTAGCCGATGGCGAAGATGCCCTCGCCGCGCCGGTCGAGGATCTCCCGCGCCGCCCACGGCTGGCGGCCGGGTGCGATCAGCTCGACCAGGCCGGCGCCGAGCCGCCCGATCGCGACGCGGGCGCCGTCGAGCGCGACGGGCCGGCCGCGGTGCACGGCGGCCCCGGACAGCGCCCGGGTGTGCCAGGAGTCGATGCCGAGCGAGACGGTGTAGAGCTCGCGGGCGAGCTCCAGGTCCGCCACCACGACGGCGAAGTGGTGGAACGTCAGCCCGGCCAGCACCGCCTCGACGGCGCCGACACCGGTGAACCGCGCACCGGCCGGCGGGGGATCCATGGCGCCGTGACGTGCGGGAATAACCCCGGCCTGCATCCAGGCCTGGGGGTGAAAGACCGATTCGGTTGTCACGACGCCCCTCCCACGTCCCGCCGGTATCGGGGGAGCGCGACCGGATCGTACCGTCGCCCGTCGCGACCCGCGTTCCACCGTCGTCCCGCGCCACCGTCGTCCCGCGGCACTGCCGTCCCGCGGCACTGNCGCCTCGGCCGGCAGCCAGGCACGATGATGCATCCCATGCCGACCTTCATCGAGTCCCCGACCGTCGTCGAGGCCGCCGGGAATCTTCCAAAGATCATTCGCGAGTACGTGGGCGGGGTGAACACCGGTACGCGGAGCCTGAGCATCGCGCACATGTCGAGTCCGGGCGGCTGGGCCGAGCCGGGTCAGCGGCCGGAGTTCGACGAATACACGATCGTTCTGCGCGGCTCGGTAACGGTGGAGCATGCCGACGGGATCATCGAGGTCGCGGCGGGTCAGGCGGTGCACACCGCCGCCGGGGAATGGGTTCGTTACAGCACGCGCGGCGCGGACGGCGCGGACTACATCTCGGTGTGCCTGCCGGCCTTCCTCCCGGAGACTGTCCACCGGGACGAGGGCGCGTAGGCGACGGTTTGTTGCGTATGCAACGATTGTCGTACCGTTGAGGGATGAGTGGACCCGTCCTGCCTGTCGACGTCGCCCCCGTGCCAGCGGAACCGCCGGTGCCGAGCCTCCCACTGTCGCCGCTGTCGGGAGCGCCATCGGGAGCGGACCGGGACTCGGCAGCCGGGCCGGAGCTGGCGGTCGTCGAAGGGCGGACCGCCGACGTGGGCGGCATCCCGGTGCGGCGGGTGCTGCCTCGCCGGGTCCGGCGGACGATCGGCGCCTGGTGCTTCGTCGACCACCTGGGTCCGATGACGATCTCCGCGTCGAACCCGGTGGCCGTCGGCCCGCATCCGCACATCGGGCTGGCCACCGTCACCTGGCTGCTGAGCGGCCGCCAGGTGCATCGGGACAGCCTCGGCTCCGAGCAGGTCCTGCGTTCCGGCGAGCTCAACCTGATGAGCGCCGGGCACGGGGTCACCCACGCGGAGGAATCCGAGGATTANCGGGGTGAACTGCACGGCGTGCAGCTATGGGTGGCGCAGCCCGAGCACACCCGGCACGGTCCGCCCGCCTTCGCCCACCACGCCGATCTGCCCGTCGCCCGGTTCGGGGCGGCCGAGGCGACGGTGCTGCTCGGCGAGCTCGACGGCAACGTCTCCCCGGCGCGCACCGACACCCCGCTCGTCGGTGCCGACCTCGCGCTGCGGGCCGGCGGTGCCGTCCTGCCGCTGCGGCGCGACTTCGAGCACGGGCTGGTCGTCCTGGCAGGGTCGGTGCAGGTCGGCACGCAGGTCCTGCGCCCCGGCCGGCTGGGCTATCTGGGCGTCGGGCACGACGAGCTGCCGCTGCGCGTCGGCGAGGGCGCTCGCGCGCTGTTGCTCGGCGGGGAGCCGTTCGCCGACCGGCTGGTCATGTGGTGGAACTTCGTCGCCCGGTCCCGGGTCGAGATCGACGCCGCCCGCGCCGACTGGCAGGCCGGCGCGGACCGGTTCGGCACCGTGACGACCACTGCCCAACGGATCCCCGCGCCCGAGCCCCCCTGGACGGCCGGCTGACCCTGGCCGGTCGATGGACCCTCGGCTGGTTGGCGACCATGAACTGGCCGATGACCCGGGCCGGCCAACGACCCGGGCCGGCCAACGACCCGGGCCGGCCAACGACCCGGGCCGGCCAACGACCCGGGCCGGCCGGCCGGCGGCGGCATGGGCTAGTCGGAGGTCCGGCTCCGGCGGGCACCCAGACCCTGGACGACGAAGCCCAGCCCGATGCCGAGCAGCCAGACGTCCTTGGCGATGGGCAGCCCCTGCTGCGTCGGCCAGATCGTGCCCTCCTCGCGCAGGCCCTGGGTGCGGGCGTAGAGCCCGAGCAGCCCACCGGAGAAGGCGGACAGGCCGAGCCCGGCGAGCGCGGTCGGGACGACCGGGGCGACGAGCGCCGTACCGAGTGCGATCTCGGCGCCGGCGAGCACCTTCGCGAAGGTCACCGGGTCGAGCTTCGCCAGGAACGGGTAGGTGTTCGCCGCCATGCCGTGCAGCCCCTCGGCGGTGGCCCGGTCGGCCTTCCACTTGCCCAGACCCGAATGCAGGATGAACGCGCCGGCCGCGGCGCGGCCGGGAACGTCACGTGCCTTGAGGGGCAGTCCCATGGTGGGCAACCTTCCGTCGGGCGGCGCTTCGTCGGCTGGCCGCTGGCCGCCGGGCGCTGGCCGCTGGGCGCCGGACGGCTCGCGCCGCTGGCGTGTTTATCCCCAAACGTAACGTCGCCGGCGGCCGGAGGGCGAGCGGGACCGCCCGACTGTCGGTGTGGGCNGGACCGCGCCGCCCGGCTCGTCCAAGCTTCCTTCGAGCTTCCTGATCTGTTAGAGCTTCCTGATCTGTTAGAGCTTTCTGACCTGTTCGGTGATGGTGTCGACGTCGGAGTAGGTGACTCCGAGCAGGCCGACCTGCTTCCAGCGCAGCACCCCGTCCGCGTCGACGAGGAAGACCGAGCGGCGCAGTCCGAGCCCGGGCACGGCGATCCCGTACGCCTTCACCGCCGTGCGCGCGGTGTCGGCGAGCAGGGGAAAGCCCAGGCTGTGCTGGCGGGCGAAGCCCTCGTGACTGTCCAGGTCCTGCGGGCTGATGCCCCAGACGAGCACGCCGAGCTCCGCGAAGATCTCCAGACCCGCCGAGTACGAGCACATCTGCCTGGTGCACACCGGCGTGTTGTCGCCGGGGTAGAAGGCCAGCACCACGGGATGCCCCCGCTCGGCGGACAGGGCGTACTCGCCGTCGCGCCGCTCGCCGTCCGCCAGGACGAGTCCGGGCAGGCTGAGGTCGGGCGCCGGGTTGCCCACAGTCGGGGTGGCCACAAGTACGCTCCTTGTCCGGCCGCCACGGCCAGCGGGTCGGGCGGGCGCTGATTTTCGCAACAGTACCGGTGACAGAATGCGGTACGCCAGCCCGCCCGGGCCCGAGCGGTGTCAGAAGACGGCCGGTTGCGGCGTTCCGCCCGTGCGGGTCAGCAGCTCGTCGAGGTCGTAGTCGTACCAGCGCCGCAGCGGCGTCGGGGAGTCGGTCCGACCCCACTCGTACATCCGGCGCTGGGCCTCGAAGGAGCCGTCGTGCCAGCGTCGCAGCACATCGCCGAGCCGCAGCGGCGCGGGCAGGAAGTCGGCCCCGCCGAGCAGGCCGGCGAGCCGCTCGACGGCGGCCGCCGGGGCCAGCCGGCCGGCCTCCACGTCGACCATCACCGCGCTCAGGGAGTCGAAGAACGGCTGGAACTCCGGCAGGTCCGGGCAGAAGGTGCCCAGGTGCGGGGCGTCGAGCAGCCGGTCGAACAGAGCCCGGTCACCCTTCTCGAGATAGCCGAAGTAGGTCCCGACGATCCGCGCGATGCCCATGTTCCAGCCGAGGAACCACACCTTCGACCAGGCCCGCCACAGGTCGAAGTCCCGGAACGAGACGTACGAGCCGTGCACGAGCTTGTCGTTGACGTCGAGGATCGTCTGGTTGAGCGTGTCGATGTGGCCGAACCGCTCGGCGGAGAAGTCGTCGTCGGCGAGCGCGGCCAGCAGGGTCGGGGTGAAGGCGTAGATCACCTGCATGGTGTTGGCCATGCCCCGGGAGAACAGCGCGTCGATGGCCCCGGCGGCGTGGCTCATCATCGCCCAGCGGTCGCCGACCGTGCGGGTGCTGGAGTACTGGGTGCGTCCGGTGGAGACCCAGTCCCAGGCGGGCCGGGCGTCGGCGAACTGGCGGGCCACGCTGGGGAAGCGGTCGAGGTAGGCGGCCCACTCCTGCTCGGCGGTGCGCCCCGGCTCCTTCGGGAAGCGGCCGGCGTCCAGGTTGAGCCCGACGCTGCACAGCGGGTTGGTGGCCCTGCGGTGGTTGTCGAACGGGATGACCCACAGCCAGCCGCCGTCGAAGATGTGGTGCAGGGTGCCCTGGTGCCACAGCGACGGCTGACCGCTGGGGGTCGTCACGTCGTCGAACGGGGTGACGCCGACCATGTGGGTGAACAGCGTCCGGGAGTTCGTCCGGAACCGGCAGGGCTCCTCACGCAGGGCGAACTGGTTCGCGAGCACCGAGTTGCGGCCCGAGGCGTCCACGACGTACCGGACCCGCAGCGTCTCGCCGGACCTCGTCGTGAGCGTCGCCGCGTCGGCGGTGAACTCGACGCGCTCCACCATGGTCCGCTGGCGCGGGTCCGCTCCGTAGCGGACCGCGGAGTAGAAGAGGTAGGAGTCGATGTCCTGACGGTGCATGTGCATTTCGGGGCCGTTCGGGAACTCCGAGACGCTGCACTGGGTGACCTCCTCGGGGTTCTGTACCTGCCCGTCCCGGTGGTACACGAAGCCGAAGTTGCGCTTGACGCCGCAGGCTGACGTGACGTGCGAGCGCACCCCCTCGAAGCTGCTCACGTGGCCGAGTTCAGGTACGTCGAACCGCTCGGCGAGCAGCTTCAGCAGGTAGGTCGTCTCTCCGATCGTCGACTCGCCGAGCGCGAACCGTGGGTGGGTGCCGCTGTCGACGAGGACCACACTGTGACCGTGCCGGGCGAGGATGTTGGCCAGTGTCGAGCCGGCGATGCCGCTACCGAGGATGGCAACCGAATAGTCGTACCNGCTCATTACGAGACTCCCTGTACGCCGCTACACGAAGTGGGCCGGCTGCGTCTGTCCTCTCGCAATGATCACAATCATCGCAACCGGTGNACAAATAACACCTAACCAGCTCGACGGATCATGGTTGTAGTAAACGGAACATCAACGCCAATGCGTAAGCGACCATCCTTAATCTGAGCTTTTACCCATATGTCGGAAACTACCTACTTGGGGGGAATGGTCCGACGGGCGACTTGGGGTGTCGGCGGCTGGTGACCTGCGCGGACGGCCCCCGGTCGCGTCGACGCCGGGTCGCATCGTGAACCACGTGTTTCCCAACCATTGTTGAGGTAATGCCGGTGCGCGCACCGGCCGAACACGGATGATCGGATCTTGCTAGCGGTCGCCAACCNGCCGACGCTCGTGCCCCGCGTCGTTCTCGCGGCCCTCCGGGTGGGGCTGCGGCTCCGCGTCCGAGCGGACCTCGATGAGTCGGACCGACCGCCAGTTGACCAGCATCGTCCGGCCGTCCGCGAGGTGGAGCTGCTCGACCTCGCAGCGGAAGACCGCCTGGGCGACCCGCCTGCGCAGTTCGTCCGGATCGGTACCCGGCGGCAGGGGATAGGGCTGCCCGTCAATCACGATCTGCACTGCCACGGCCCAACATTCGCACGCCTGTTCGATCTAGGCAAATGCCGGATGGCCCGGACGGGTCATGCGCTCGTCCGGCGGGCACGGTCCCGGCCGCAGGAGGAGCTTGGCCCGGGCGGGGTGCCAGGGGCAGGGGGCGGTGACCGGTAGGGAAGAACCATTCTGGTATCAGGTGGAGGCATTCGTCCGGCCGGAGACGCGTGCCGGGAGCACGATCGTCGTCGTGGTCCCCCGCCGGTGGCGCGCCTGCCGGCGACGACGCGATGGTCCGAGAGGGGGCACGCAAGCGTGTGAGATGTGTGGGCGTGCGGGTGTGCGGGAGCGTGCGGACGTGAGGGGTTCGCGGAGGTGAGAGGGCGTGTGGATATGGGCGGGACCATGAGCCACGTCGGCGAGGCCGCCGCGGCCGTCCCTCGATCACCGCTGGCCAGGGTCTTCGACGACGCGCTGGTCACCGCGGNCTCCCGCGCCGACGTGGGTGAGCGGGTCGCGGCCTTCGTCGACCTGGCTCGGCGCTACCAGGAGCCGGGTCGGCACTACCACACCCTGCGGCACGTCGCGGAGATGTCCGCCGCGCTGCGGGTGCTGCTCGCCGCCGAGCGCCGGCCGCCCGCGGAGCGTGCCGCGCACGTCTGCGTGCTCGCCGTGTACTTCCACGACGCCGTCCACGAACCGCGGCTGGCGGACAACGAGCAGCGGTCCGCGGAGCTGGCGATCGACGTGCTCGCGCGGCTGGGCTGCCCCGGGGGGATCNGGACGGCGGTCGCCCGGCTGGTCCTCGCCACGGCCTCGCACCGCTCGACCCACGACGACGAGGCCCTCGTCAACGACGCCGACCTGCGGGTCCTGGCGCGACCACCGGCCGCCTACGACCGCTACGTGCGTCGGGTCCGCCGGGAATACGGCTGGGTCGACGAACGCGCCTGGCGCGAGGGACGGGCGCCCCTTCTGCGCGGCCTGCTGGACGGTCCGCTCTACGCGACCGCGTGGGCGCGGCGGAACTGGGAGCCGCCGGCCCGCCTCAACCTGGCCCGGGAGCTGCACGCCCTCGGCTGAGCCGCCCGTCCTACCGCCCGGGTGCCGGGCGGCTTCGGTCGGGTGGACGGGCGCCGGCCGGCGGCGGGTGGCGCCGGGCCCACGCCGTCGCGACGACACTCGCCAGCAGCAGCCCGCTGACAATCGGACCGGCGCTGAACTCGGTGGGCGTGGGCTCCAGGCCGGGCCAGGCCACCGCGAACAGCGCGAGGGAACCGGCCGCTCCCGTCCCGGTCGCGGCCAGCCGGTACCGGCGCGCGACGGGCAGTCCGGCGAGCCCGGCCCCGCCGACGGCGTGGCCCAGCACGGCGGCGGCCAGCAGAACCCCGCCGACCGTCCAGATTGCCCAGACAGGCAGCCACCCGAGCAGCTCCGTCTCCCCGTCCCAGCCGTAGCGCTCGGCCGGCGTGCCGGTCGGGGCGCCGGGCCAGACCAGCAGGTGGACGAGCCCGTAGCAGAGGAGGACCGATCCACCGGCCGCACCGGCGAGCCGGCGCCCGGCGTCGGCGACGGCGGGGATGTCGCGCAACCGGATGCGGCTCACGGCGCCCGCCGATCCGCCACGGCGGTGGGCGGGATCGCCATGGACTCGACGGTCACCATGTCCGCCGCCGCGACGGCGCTGCCCGCCACCGCCGGGACACCGCCCAACACTGCCGACCCGCTCACCATCGCCGACGCGCCCGCCACTGCCGACCCGCTCACCATCGCCGACGCGCCCGCCACTGCCGACCCGCTCACCATCGCCGACGCACCTGCCACTGCCGACCCGCTCACCACCGCCGACCCGCTGACCGTGACGACGGTGTCGGCCGCCGCCGTGCTGTGCGGCTCTGTGGGGGCGTCGGTGAGGATGGCGGCGCCGGCCTCGGTCGCCGCCGCGAGCACGGCGGCGGCGAGCACCGGATCGAGCTCCGCTGGCACGGTCCGCAGGTCGAGCAGGCAGCAGCCCTGCTCGACGCGCCCAAGGACGGCCGGTTCGCCATGGCGCAGCGGCGCCGCGATCATCGCGTCCAGTGCGACGGCGGCACTGGGCAGCTCGGCCCCGACGCACCCGAACCCCCACGCGCCGCAGGCCGTTCGCCCGGCGGCCTGATCAACTCCGGTGGCGTACCCACGCCGGCATCCGCAGGTGTTGGTGTCCGCCGCCGAGCCGGTGCCGCCGTCGATGAGCGCGCGGCTGGCGACGGCGGACGCCGCGATCCCGGCGCGGCGCAGCCAGGCCGCGAGCGTCTCGGCGCGGGCGGCGAGACGCTCCGGCCGGGCGCGCAGGGCCTGCCGGACCGGCGAGTCGGGATGGCGCAGGGTCGCCTCCAGCGCGGCGAGGGTGAGCTTGCCGGCGCGCAGCGCCCGCGACATCGGATGGCGGCGCATCCGGTCGATCAGGTCGGCCCGGCCGAGGAGAAGACCGCACTGCGGGCCGCCGAGCAGTTTGTCGCCGCTGGTCGTGACAACGCCGACCCCCCAGCCGAGCCAGCTCGAGACGTCGGGCTCGGCGAGCATCGGTTCNGGATGAAGCAGGCCCGAGCCGCAGTCGCCGACGAGCGGCACCTCGAAGTCGGCGCAGAGGGCGGCCAGATCGCTGATGGCGGGGCTGTCCGTGAACCCGACCACCTGGTAGCTGGCCGTGTGCACGCGCAGCACCAGGCCGGTGTCGGGGCCGATGGCGTCCGCGTAGTCGCCGAGCGTGGTGCGGTTGGTCGTGCCGACCTCGCGCATCCGCGCGCCGGCGGCGACCAGCAGCTCCGGCAGCCGGAAACCGTCGGCCGTCTCGACGAGCTCCCCTCGGCTGACCACCACCTCGCGCCGCCCGGCGAGCGCGGCCACCGCGAGGGCGAGGCCCGCCGCGTTGTTGTTGACGACGTGCACGCCCGCCGCCGCCGGCACCGCGGCGGCGAGGGCGGCCAGGGCGGTGCGTCCCCGGCGGTCGCGGCGGCCGGTGCGCAGGTCCAGCTCGAGATCGGTGGTGCCGGCGGCGAGATCCACCGCGGCGCGCGCGGCCGCGGACAGCGGGGCCCGGCCGAGCGCGCCGTGCAGGATCACCCCGGTGGCGTTGATCACGGGGCGTAGTCCCGTCGCCGTGCGGGCGAGCGTCGTCGGCGCCGGCACCGGACCGTCCCCGGAGTAGTACGCGAGGGGAACCGCGTCGTCCATCACTCCACGTGAAGTTAGTGCTTCTTTCCGAGATTTTCACGGAGGCCACCACCGATGGATGGTGTCCTTTCGTGTTCCTGTGGCTCGTTCCACGTCAGGGCGCCAGTCAGGGCGGATCGAGGCGAATGCCGCCGGTCCGCGCGGCCTGTACTGTCTCCCCCGAAGGGGAGTAGCCCTGCCGCGCGGCCCGTCTCCGGTGCGCACGGCCTGGGACGACGGACGTGTCCGTCGCCGGGCCGGCCGGGTGCGGTGTCCGAGCGGTCCGGTCGTCGACATACTGGCGTCCGCCGATCGACCCATCCAGGGCCGGTCCGCGGGCACCCGGCGGCCGGGCCCGGCCCACGCGGCCGAGTGGGCGAGACCTTCGACACGGCAGGCATGCCGGGTCGAAGGCGCGTCCCCGCTCCCGGCCCGGCTCCACGGAGAGGTCCCGGGCATTGAGCATCACCGCAGCACTCATCACCTTCGGCGTGATCTTCCTGGCCGAGCTACCCGACAAGACGATGGTCGCGAGCCTCGTGCTGGGCAGCCGCTTCCGGCCGCTGTACGTCTGGGCCGGGGTCGCAGTTGCCTTCGTCGTGCACGTCACCGTTGCCGTGGCGGCCGGCAGCGCCTTCTNGCTGCTGCCGCACCGGATCGTCGACACGATCACGGCGGTGCTCTTCATCGCCGGAGCCGTGCTCGTGCTGCGCGAGGGCCGCGAGAGCGACGGTACGGGCCAGGACAACGGTACGGGCCAGGACGACGGTACGGGCCAGGACGAGCCGGATCGGGCCGGCGCCGCGGCCGAGCGGCCTGCATCCCCGGCGCCGGTCGCGGCCACGACGTTCTGGCGGGTGGCGGCCACCTCCTTCGGGGTCGTCTTCGTCGCGGAGCTCGGCGACCTGACGCAGATCTCGACGGCGAACCTGGCCGCCCGGTTCGACGCGCCGGTGGCGGTCTGGATCGGGGCGGTGCTGGCGCTGTGGACGGTGGCCGGCCTGGCCATCGCCGGGGGACGCGGGCTGCTTCGCCTGATGCCCATCGCGATGATCACTCGGATCGCCGCGGGCGCCTTCCTGCTCCTGGCCGTCGTGTCGGCGATCGAGGCGGTGCGCGGCTGAACCCGGCTCGCGGCCGCTACCGGGGCGGGGGCCAGCGCGGGTCGTCCGTGGCGAACACGAGGACGACGTCGGTGTCCGAGGTGAAGTCGACCAGCCGTGCCCGCGCCGGCAGCAGCGCAAGCGCATGGCGCAGCTCCTCGGCCGCGGATCCCTCAGCGACGCAGACGACGTGGTGCGAGTGGACGGCGGCCCGCCCGCCGCCGTCCTCGCCGCAACGGTCGGTGGGGGCGAGGGGCGGCGCTGCGGCGCCGGCGGCCGCGGACAGCAGCCGCGCGAGCCGGTCCGCCTCGTCCGGCGCCAGCCGCAGGACGGCCGGGTCACGGTGGGGACGCTGGGCGGTCAGCACCACCTCCGGCGTCGGCGGGGCGCCGGGAGGCGGCCCGACGGAGACGGCGGCGCCGTCCAGTTGGCTGAGGAAGGTGACGACGTTCGGGTGATCGGTGCCGCCAGGGGTCCGGGGCGGGTTGGTGTTCATGCGTCGACGCTCTCATCCGGCGACTGGTCATCCCATCCCGCGCGGCGGGGAGAAGACGGGAGGGAGCGCCCGTGGGGCAGTCCGCGGGCGGCGGAGTCGGCTCGGCCGGCGTCACGGACCGGTACCGGTGGTGGCAGCGTCGGTTCGGTGTGAGGAAAACTGCTTCCCGGTGGGAATCGGGCGGGTGTGGGAGTGGTGTGGTGGGGGTAGGTGACCATCGTCGCGCTTGCCAGGGGCGCGGCGCGTGGCGGGAAGCAGCCCGGCCGGCTTCCCGTGGCGCCCATGCCGTCCGGTCGTCAACGGAGCCATGGAACCAAGCGTTCGCGTCGAAGTGATCGGCCGTGAGGCCATCGTCGTGCACCCGGTCGGTGATATTGACTACTCCTCCCTGGACCCGCTGCGCGAGGCGCTGCTGGACGCGCGCGTCGCCGGAGTCAGGGACATCGTCGTCGACCTGGCCCAGGTGAGCTTCCTGGACTCCCAGGGGCTGGCGGTCATCCTGTTCGCCCACCAGCGGCAGCGTTCCGCCGGCGGCCGGCTGGCGTTGCGCAACCTCAACGAGGACGCCTACCGGCTGCTGCACGTCACCAATCTGACCTCGGTCATCGAGGTCGATCACGGCGGCGCGNCCGCGGCGTCCGGTCTGGCGACCCGCCGGGGTGCATGACCGGCCTCAGCCGGTGGCCGCCCCGCGCCAGTGGTAGGACACGTCGCGCGTGTGGACGGTGAAATCGAGGCCGGTGTACATCCGCACGGCTCGTTCGTTGTCCTCGTCCACGTACAGCAGGACCGCCGCGAGCCCCTCGGCCTGCAGGTGGCGCAGGCCGATCAGGGTCAGGGCACGCCCGAGCCCGGCGCCGCCGGCGCCGGGCAGCACCCCCACCACGTACACCTCGCCGATCGGACCGGGCCGCGTGCCCGGCGGCGGCGTCTCGTCCACCTCGTGGACCTTCGTCCAGTGGAAGCCGACCAACCGGCCGTCGCGTTCGGCGACGAAGAAGCCGCGCGGGTCGAACCACGGCTCGGCCCGCCGCAGGGCCAGGTCGTCGAGGGTCCAGCGGCCCTGCTCGGGATGATCAGCGAACGCGGCGGCGTTGACGGCCAACCAGGCCTCGTCGTCGCGGCCGGGGACGAACGCGCGGACGGTGACCCCGGCGGGCAGGTGCGGCTCCGGCAGCGGCGCGCCCGCGCCCAGCGGCCGGCGAAGCTGGAACAGCACCCGGGTGCGGGCGAACCCGAGCCGCGCGGCCAGCGCCGCCGCGGGCGGGAGATCTCCGTGCGCCCACACGTCGAGCCGGGCCGGCGGGTCGCCGAGTGCCTCGGTCAGCGCGGTGGCCAGGGCGCGGCCGATCCCCTGGCGGCGATGCCCGGGATGGACCACGACCTCGGCCTGGCGGCTGTCGGGCGCGCCGCCGAGGTGCGCGTAGCCGACGATCGCGCGCCGCGGGCCAGAGACCTCGGCCCCGGGCGCGGCCACGGCGAGCAGGTGACGCCCCGCCCCGACCTGCTGGTCGGGGCGCAGGGTCAGCCGGACGTCCTCCGACACCGGACCGGTGCCGTCCGCCCGCTCGGCGGCGGCGAGCAGGCTCGCGATGTCGTCCACGTCCGCGCCGCTGAGGGTCGGCTGCCAGATCAGGGAGGCGGTCACCGTACGACCGTAGGGGCCCTCGGCCACGGCTGTCCCNTGATCCGTCGCTCCGACTCGACGATGCAGGGCGGGAGACGTGGACATCTTCCACCCGGCATCGTCAGGCCGGACGCGTCGCTCGACGATCGGCGCCGCCCGTCGCTGCTAGACCCGCTCGGGGGTGCGGGCGTCGTCCCGGTCGACGCGGGCGGCCGGGCCGGAGGCGTTCTCCGGCAGGGGCGCGATCGGCGGCGCCACGAACTTGTAGCCGACGTGCCGCACCGTGCCGATCATCGCCTCGTGCTCGGGGCCGAGTTTCGCCCGCAGCCGGCGGACGTGGACGTCCACGGTCCGGGTGCCGCCGTAGTAGTCGTAGCCCCACACCTCCTGGAGCAACTGCGCCCGGGTGAAGACCCGGCCGGGGTGCTGCGCCAGGTACTTGAGCAGCTCGAACTCCTTGAAGGTGAGCTCGAGGGGGCGNCCCCGCAGCTTGGCCGAGTAGGTGGTCTCGTCGACCGACAGGTCGCCGGACCGGATGACACCAGCCTCGGCCGTGCCACCGGCGGCAGCGACCCGACCGATGGCCAGTCGCAACCGGGCCTCGACCTCCGCGGGACCAGCGGAGTCGAGGACGACGTCGTCAACCCCCCAGTCCGCGGACACCGCGGCCAGCCCGCCCTCGGTCACCAGCGCCAGCAGCGGCGTCGTGAGACCGGTCGTGCGCAGNAGCCGGCACAGGCCGCGAGCAATGACGAGTTCCCGACGTCCGTCCACCACGATCACGTCCACGGGCGGAGCGTCCAACAGAGCACTCGCCTCCAGCGGGGCGACCCGTACCGTGTGGGTGAGCAGACCAAGGGACGGAAACGACTCGGCGGAGGGACCGGGGGCGTTGGTGAGCAAAAGGACGACGCTCAAGACGACTCCTCCAGGTGGTGTGTGGTGGGGCAGCGTCGACCCGGTGAGTAACTCGATGCCCGGCCCTGGGCGTCTCACGACCGTCATGGGCATGAAACGAAGGCCGGTATGTGGGGAGGATAGCGGAGTGTCCTACTCGGCTCCTACCGTCTACGGGCTACTGCCTACCGCTGATTCTGAGATTCTGGCCACGAACCATGANCAAAGAAGCGGGGTTGTGCACGGAGAGTCGCGGGACCTGGCGGTTGTGATCGCTCATGGCTTCTCCTGTTCGATGGCGCATCCAGCGTTACGGCATGTGGCAGCCGGGTTACGAAAATATGCCGGAGTGCTGGTCATGGACCTGCGGGGGCATGGTCGTTCCAGTGGATCATGTACGTTTGGTGATCGTGAGATCTTCGACGTCGATGCCGGCGTCGGCGAGGCTCGCCGGCTCGGCTACCAGCGCGTTATCACCATGGGATGGTCGATGGGCGGGGCGGCGGTCCTCCGTCATGCCGGATTGTCCAAAAACGGTACNCTGAGTCACGAACTGCGCCTGCGTCATCCCCCGGATGCGGTTGTCAGTGTGAGCGCCACCAGCAGATGGTTCGTCCGCGACACCGCGCCGATGCGGCGGATCCACTGGCTCGCCGAGCATGCCACTGGCCGGATGGTGGCACGAGGTGCGTTACGAGTCCGTATCGACCCCCGCGCTTTCGTGCCAATTCCCGCCGCTCCGGTCGAGATCGTCGGCACCATTGCGCCGATGCCTTTACTGATCGTTCACGGGCATCGTGACCGGTATTTCACCCTGGAGCATCCGCGCGCGCTCGCGGCGGCCGCCGGAGAGTCGGCCCAGATGTGGCTGGTACCCGAGTTCGGCCATGCCGAGGCCGGGCTCTCTCCGGGCCTGCTCGACCGCATCGGCACGAGCCTGGCGAGCCTGGCGACAGCCGGCCCCGGCGGGCCGGGGGAGACGGCCGCCTCGGCGCACCGCGGCGGCGCGGTGGTGCAGAGCCGGTGACGGCGGCCCCCGACCCAAGGCCGCCCACGCCGGGTGCGCCGGGCGTGCCGGCCGCGCGGGTCACCGTCCGGTACTGGGCCGCCGCCCGCGACGTGGCAGGGGTGCGCGAGGAGACGATCGAGGCGGACACGTTGGCGGCGCTGTTCACGACCGTCGCGGCCCGCCACGGGGGTGACCTGCCCGCGCTGTTGCGGCGCTGCTCGTACCTGGTGGACGACCAGCCCGTGGGTCGGCGCGACCCGGCCGGGGTCGTCCTGCGCGACGGGGCGGTCGTGGAGGCCCTGCCGCCGTTCGCCGGCGGTTGAGCACCGGCGCCGCCGCCGCCCGCCGCCCGCGTGACCTGGCCCGCGGCCGGTGCGGCGCCAGGCCCGCGGGCGGGGCATGGCAGCATGTCGGCGTGAGCGCTGGCGAACCCGGGCTGTCCCGCGGCGTGCTGTCGGGACAGACGGCCCTACCGGTCGTCGCCCCGCCCCGGCGGGTGCTGCTCGGCGCGCCCCTCGCCGCGCTGGTCGCGATGGGCCTGGCCGTCGGCGCGGCGGCGCTGGCCACGTGGGTGCTGGCGGCCGTCCTGGCCGTCGAGCAGGTCGCGTTCGCGTGGGCCTGGGGCCGCGCGCTGCGTGCCTCCCCGGGCACGATCCCGCTGGTCGCGGCGGGGGCGGTGCTCGCCGACGTCGTCCTGCTGGTCTCCGACCGGCACGCCTACGGTTCCGTCGCCGGTGTCATCGGGGTCGCTGTCGCGGTCGTGGTGCTCTACCAGCTTGGTCTGCGACGGGCCCTGACGCTGCGCGCCCCGGCCGCGGGGCGCGCCGGCGGCGAGGCGGACCCGGCGGGCCGTCCGGACACCGTCGCGCCGCCGGCTCCCGCGGCCCGGGTGAGCGCCGAACTGGCCACCGCGCTGAGCGGGATCATCCTCGTCGCCCTGTTCGCGGGGTACCTCGCGCTGCGGGCGGGGCACGGCGCACATCATCCGGCCGATCTGCTGGTGATCGCCGGTCTGCTGGGTGCGGGCAGCGCCGTCGTGGCCGCTCNGCTGCTCGGCTGGACCGGCCTGGCGACGGTGCCGGCCGATCTGCTGGGTGTGGCGGTCGCGGTGGCGGCGGGCGCGATCCTCGGTGCGCTGGGACCCGACGACCTGACGCTGAACGCCGCGCTCGCGACGGCCGCGTCGGGAGCCGCCGTCGCCGCGCTGGTCGATCTGGTGCTCGCCCGCGCCCGCGAGGCCGGCTCGTCCGCAGACGAGGTGGACGCGGCGGCGGGTCGGGTGGCGGCGGATGTCCTGCTCGCCGCGATCCTGCCGCTGGCGTGCGCGGCGCCGCTGGTCTACCTGGTCGGACGGCACCTGCCCGGATGAGCGGCCGAGGCCTGCGCATCACGGCCGTGGTCGTGGTCGTCCTGCTGATCGTGCTCGTCGTCGTGGATCGGGTCGCCGCGCGGGTCGTCGCCGGCCAGATCGCCACGCAGGCGCAGCGGGCCGAGCACCTGCCGTCGCGTCCCACGGTGTCGCTCGGCGGTTTCCCGTTCCTCACCCAGGTCGTCGCCGGGAGCTACCGGGACGTGCGGGTGGACGTGCGCGGTCGCGTCGAGCAGGACGTCCGCGTGGACCGGGTGCACGCGGACCTCGCGGGTGTGCGGGTCCCCCTCGCCGACGTCGTCCGCGGCGACGTGCGGCGGATACCGGTGGACCGGCTCGCCGCCCGGGTGGAGCTGACGTTCGCCGACGTCAACGCCTACCTGCGCAGCCAGGGCTCGGCCATCACCGTCACCCCGGACGGGCAGGCGATCCGGGTCGCGGGATCGGTGCAGGTCCTGGGGACCGCCTACCCCGTGTCCGGGACGGCGGACATCGGGGTCCAGCCCGCCGCGGTCACGTTCACCCCCCGCGAGCTGGCCGCATCGGTCGGCGCGATCCTGCCGCCCGCGCTGCGCCAGGCCGCCACCGAGCTNCTCACGGTGCACGTGCCGGTCGCCGGTCTGCCGTTCAACATGCGGCTGACCTCGGCGACGGTCGCGGGCGATCGCATCGCCTTCGCCGCCGGCGGTCGCGGCGTCGTGCTCGACGCCGACGCCGCCACCGCGGGCCGCTGACGCGCCAGATGGTGCCAGCCTGGGGAGGGTCTCCGGCCCGGAACGGGGCGACGGCCCGGGAAGGGGTGCCGGCCCGGGAAGAGCGGGTGCCGCCGGGATGCTGTAGGAGCTGTGACGGGAGTCTGGGTACTGGTTGGGGCCGTCGTGGTGGCGGTGGCGCTGGGTACGGTGATGCGCGTGCGGGACGGGCGGTTCCGCCCGTCCCGAGAGCGGCCGGTCGCCGCGGGCGGCGGGCCGGTCGTGGCCGTGGCTGAATCGTTCGGAGCCGACGGCTCCTCCCGGGCGGCGGCGGATCCTGACGGTGGGCTGCGGGCGGAGCTCGCCGCCCTCGGCGAGGCGCTGGGGGAGCGGGCGACGCTGCTGCAGTTCTCCACGGCGTTCTGCGCGCCGTGCCGGTCGACGCGACAGGTGCTGGCCGGGGTCGCCGCGCTGGTGCCCGGGGTGCGCCACGTCGAGGTGGACGCCGAGGCGCACCTCGATCTCGTCCGCCGGCTTGCCGTCCGGCGGACGCCCACGGTGCTCATCGTCGACGCCTCCGGCCGTGAGGTCAGGCGGGCCAGCGGCGCACCTCCGACGCGGCAGGCGGTGTTCGCGACCCTGGCGCAGATCGTCCCCGCGGATGGGACTAAACGGGCAGATGGTGATTCTTCGGAACCGCCGCCAGCGAGTTAACACAGACGTGACTTTCGCTGCTACCGTGGCACGAACCATGTTCCGGACGCAGCTCGTGAAGCGCCGCGCGGTCGACCTGTGCCGCGTGGGTAGCTGCCTGTGTCGTCTTTCCTGATCGCGGGTTGACGCCCCTGATGTGATCGGTTTCCCCGACGCGTCGCTCCGCATCCGACCGGGTAGCTCGAGCCGGCAGTCAGGAGAAAGTCTCGTGGTNGATCCTCGTGGCCTGCGGTTCACCGCCGCCGTCACCTCGGTCGTGCTCGCCGTGGTGCTGGTGACGGGCAGCGGATGGCTGTTGCTCGCGCAGACCGTGGTGTTCGCCGTGGGGGCGGTGGCCGGCGTGCGGTACGCCCCTTACGGCCTGCTGTTCCGGGCGTTGATCCGGCCGCGGCTGGGGCCGCCCGCGACGACCGAGGACGCTGCTCCGCCCCGGTTCGCCCAGCTCGTCGGTGCGATCTTCGGCGCCGTGGGGGTCGCGGGGTTCCTCTCGGGCATCACCGTCCTCGGTTTCGTCGCCGCCGCGGCCGCCTTCATAGCGGCCTTCCTCAACGCGGCGTTCGAATTCTGTCTCGGGTGCCAGCTGTATCTGTTCTTCCGTTCCATCNCCGTAAGAGGAGCGCGCGCATGAGCCGCGAGAAGGCATTGGTCGACGCCGCGTGGGTCGAGGCGAACCGTGACGACCCCAAGGTTGTTCTGGTCGAGGTCGACGAGGACGTCTCCGCCTACGACAAGGGGCACATTCCGGGTGCCGTGCGGCTTGACTGGAAGTCCGAGCTGCAGGACCCGGTCATCCGGGACTTCGTCAACAAGGAGCAGTTCGAGAAGCTGCTGTCCAGCAAGGGTATCGCGAACGGTGACACCGTCGTCCTCTACGGCGGCAACAACAACTGGTTCGCGGCCTACGCCTACTGGTACCTCAGCCTGTACGGTCACGCGGATGTCCGGCTGCTCGACGGCGGCCGCAAGAAGTGGGAGCTCGACGGCCGTGAACTGACCGCCGAGGTCACCCCGCGGCCGGCGACGACCTACACCGCCAAGGAGGCGCGCACCGACATCCGCGCGTTCCGCGAGGAGGTCGTCGCCGCGATCGGCGAGAAGGCGCTCGTCGACGTCCGTTCCCCCGACGAGTTCTCCGGCAAGCTGCTCGCGCCGGCGCACCTGCCGCAGGAGCAGTCCCAGCGGGCCGGTCATATTCCCACCGCAAAGAACATCCCCTGGGCGAAGACCGCGAACGAGGACGGCACCTTCCGGAGCAACGACGAGCTGACCAAGCTCTACGGCGAGGCCGGCGTCGATCTCTCGCAGGACATCATCGCCTACTGCCGCATCGGCGAGCGTTCGGCGCACACCTGGTTCGCCCTGCACGAGTTGCTCGACCTGCCGAACGTGAAGAACTATGACGGGTCGTGGACCGAGTACGGCTCGCTGGTGGGCGTGCCGATCGAGAAGGGTGCGTGAGACATGTGCGGCGCGACCCGCGGTGGACCGTCGGTGGAGGGAATTGACGTGGCCAAGGAGACCGTGATCCAGGGCGTCGTGGTGCAGGGTGGCGAGCCGGTCTCGACCGGCTACGCCCGGCTGCTCGACGAGGGTGGCGACTTCACCGCCGAGGTTCCGCTGTCCGCGACCGGCCAGTTCCGCTTCTTCGCGCGGCCGGGGCAGTGGACCGTGCGGGCGCTCGTGNCCGGCGCGAGCGGCGAGCAGAAGGTCGTCGCCCGCCAGGGCGAGCCGGTCGACACGCAGGTCGAGGTCGCGGCCTGACGGTCGTCGCTGGAGACGGCGCGGTTGACGCGGTAGAGCGGTGGAGGGGACAGCGGGCAGTTTCCGCTGTCCCCTTCTTCCTGATGCAGAGTAGGTCCCTGGCTACGGATCCCGGCGGATGAGTGGTGCGGCTGTAGCACTAGGCTGCGGAGTCGCCGCGCTCCGTGCCCGCGTGGACGGCGGTGGGCAGCAGCGGGCGGGGACCGCCCGGCAGGTCCGCGCCGGGCGGCACCGTCGTCGGCACCGCGAAGTGCATCGGGCCCACCGAGAAGCAGCGCAGGCCGTTGTCGCGGGCGAACGCGACCGCGGAGCCCCGGTCGGGGAACGGTGCGATGATCCGGCGGACGGTGCGCTGCCCGGCGGCCGCGAACAGGACCACCGCGAAGAGTATGTCGGAGTCTGCCATCATGCGATCATGAAAGCGCATGNGATGGCCGACGATGTGCGTTTCGGCGTGTCCTGTTCGTGGTCTGTTGTTGCGCCTGCGGTGGCTTCTGCAACGGCTTCCCGGCCTTCTGTAACGGCTTGTCGGCCTTAGTAGACGAGCGCCTGGACCCNGTCGGCGAGCACCTCGTCGACGAACGCGGCCGCGCCGGCGATGCGGATGCCGGGGATGACGTCGTCCGGGCCGAACGAGCGCCGGGCGGCGCACTGGGTGCACACGGTGACCCGGCCGCCGGCGAGGATGCCGGCGAGAAGGTCCGGCAGCGGCGCGGCATGCGGCAGCTCGAACTCCGCCGCCCGCCCGGGCAGCGCGAACCAGGCGGATTCGCCGGTGAGCCAGACCGAGACGTCCGCCCCGGCGGCGACGGCGACGGCCGCTACCGTGAACGCCTGTGAGCAGCGCTCCGGCGCGTCCATCCCAGCGGTGACCTTGACGACGAGGGGACGGGTCATCGACCCAGTCTGCCCCATCCCCGGCGATCGCCGGCGTGCCGTCGCGCAGCCCGCCCCCCGACCGCCCGACCCTGGCCGCCCGGCGCGGGGTTAGGCTGCGCAGCGTGCTGCACTACTTCTTCACCGGGCTCCTGGTGGCGATGTCCGTCCTGATCGCCTGGTTCTCCGGCTACGTGGTCTACAAGCTGTACGAGGGGCAGCGCTGAGCGCCCGGGGCCGGTCGGCCGCCGGGCGGCCGCGGTCCACGACCGGGACCGGGGGGACCGGGCCCGCCGATCTGCATCCCAGCCTGCTGCCGCTGGCCTTCCTCGTCGGCACCTGGCGCGGCGAGGGCGTGGGCGGCTACGAGGACCTCGAGGGCTTTCACTACGGCCAGGAGATCACCTTCGCCGCCGACGGCCGCCCGGCGCTGGGCTACGTCTCCCACACCTGGTGGGCGGACGAGCCGCGCGACGGCCGGGAGCCCGGCAGCCCGCTGGCCACCGAGACCGGCTTCTGGCGCGTCCAGCCCGGCGAGGACGGCGGGACGGTCGTCGAGGTGACGCTGGCGCACCCGTTCGGCATCGCGGAGATCTACGTCGGCACGGTGGCGGGAACCCGCGTCGACCTCGACCACAACGTGCTGATCCGCACGGCGACCGCCCGCGACGTCACCCNCTCGGTGCGGCTCTACGGGATCGTCGAGGGTGGAGACCTGGCCTACGCGATCGACATGGAGGCCGAGGGCAAGCCGTTGCAGTCGCACCTGTCGGCGCGCCTGCACCGCGTCACGGACTGACCGCTCAGCCGGATCGGTCAGCCGGATCGGTCAGCCGGTCAGCCGGGCTTCGCGGCGTTGCCGGCGTCGGCGGCGAGCTTGGCCCGCCACGCCTTCTCCCGCTCGATCGCCGTGGCGAATCCGAGGGCGATCGCCGGGTCGAAGTTGTCGTCGGCGTAGGTGCCGACGCAGCCGAGGATCCGGTCGATCTCCTCCGCCGTGACCGCGAGCAGCGGGATCTGCCCGGTCAGGAAGATGTCGCCGACCCGGTCGATGGAGAAGTGCACGCCGTAGGTCTTCGCGTTGCGGCCGAGCAGGAAGGCGTAGGTGCCCGCTGCGTTCTCCGCCGGGGCGCGCATGAAGAACGCCTCGACCAGCAGGGTGTGGTCCTGCACGACGAGCCAGGTCATCGTGCGCAGCTTGTGCTCGCCCTCCAGGGTGACCAGGTACGAGCCCGCGGCGATNCGCTCGTAGGCGAGGTCGAGGTCGGCCAGGGTGTCGGCGATCAGGCCGTCGAGTCGCTCGCGCTCCGCCGTGTCGATGGGTGCCGTCATGGCTCCAGACCTCCCCGCTTGCAACTGTGACGATNCCGGATCCGGATCAGGTGGAGATCCTCCCACCCGGCTCGACGGTTCACACCGCGACGGCGGCGGGGCTCAGCGCGTGCCGGTAGCTGCGCAGCACCCCGCGGGCGGTGGCCGACCAGCCGAAGCCGGCCGCCCGGCCGACCGCGCCGGCGGACAGGCGGCTGCGCCAGTGTGGCTGGCGCAGCAGCCGGTCCAGCGTGTCGGCGTAGCGGGCCGGGTCACGGCCGGCGACGAGCAGGCCGGAGACCCCGTCGGCGACGGCGGTGCGCAGGCCGCCGACCGCGGCGGCGACCACCGGCGTGCCGCAGGCCTGGGCCTCCAACGCGACGAGGCCGAAGCTCTCGCTGTGANTGGGGACCACCACGGCGGTGGCGGCCCGGTACCAGTGGGCCAGCTCGTGCTGTGGTGCCGGCGGCTGGAACCGGACGAGATCGGAGATCCCCAGGTCCGCGGCGAGTTTGACCAGGGCGTCCGGCTGCTCCAGCCCCGAGCCGCTGGGGCCGCCGACGACGGCGACGGTCAGCCTCGAACGGCGGGTCGGATCGCGGCGCAGCAGCTCGGCGGCGGCGTGCAGCAGCAGGTCCGGCGCCTTGAGCGGCTGGATCCGGCCGACGAACAGCAGCAGGTCGCCGTCCGGGTCGAGGCCGAGGCGCGCCCGCGACTGCGCCGCGTCGCCCGGCCGGAAGATCTCCAGGTCGACGCCCGGCGCGACGACGTCGACCCGGTCGGGGGCGGCGCCGTAGAGGTCGATGAGATGGCCGCGCTCGTCCGCGGTGGAGGCGATCAGCCGGGTGGAGCCGGCGATGACCTCCTGCTCGCCCAGCAGCCGGCCGGGCGGCTCGGGGCGGTCCCCGACGGCCAGCGCGCCGTTCTTGATCTTCGCCAGGGTGTGGGAGGTGTGCACGAACGGCACGCCCCATCGCCGGGCGACCGCGAGGGCGACCTGGCCGGACAGCCAGTAGTGCGAATGGATGACGTCGAAGTAGCCCGGCTCGTGCCCCGCCTCCGCGCGCAGCACGTCCGCGGTGAACGCGCACAGNCAGGCCGGCAGGTCCTCGCGGTGGACCTCCTCGAACGGCCCGGCGTCGACGTGACGCACCGTCACACCCGGGGCCAGCTCCGCCGAGGTCGGCAGCTTGCTGCTCACCGCTCGGGTGAACACCTCGACCTCGACGCCGAGCGCCGCGAGCTGCCGCGAGAGCTCCACCACGTAGACGTTCAGCCCGCCGGCGTCCCCCGTGCCCGGCTGCTCCATCGGCGAGGTGTGCATGGACAGCATCGCCACGCGCCGGGGCCGGGCGCCCCGGTCTGGCTCGGCGCGGGCCGCGGCACTGCTCCTGATCAACCGCACCGGGCACCTCCGCATCCATCCGTCTGGGTCGCCTGCCCGGCACGACCAACCCTGCACAGGACCGACACGACAACCACCGTTCTACCCGCCCCGTTGTCCGGTCAACTGGTCGCCCCCCCGCCCCGCCGCCCGCGACAGGTGGCAAAAGACGCTGTTATTGCAGGTCACAGGGGTGCACGCGGCGAGGCCGCCGGGCCGGCGGTCACAAAGCTGTAAGGAAACAGACGCGGCGACGCGCCCCGGGCGCCGGCCCGACCGGGCGGTCGACCGCGGTCCGGGTCACCGCTGCGGCGCCGGGAGGCGACGACGTCGGCGGTCGGGCCGGGTGCCCGACCCGACCGGAACGGCCGATCTGCGAGGCTGGTCGGGTGTCGAATCCCAGCCGCGCCCCGCGCCTCGCGGCCGGCCGGGCCCGCGCCCTCGGGGTACCCACCCGGGGTACCACGGCGCCGAACCGGCTGCGGCGGGTCGACCGCTGGCTGCTCGACGCCGCCGGCCCCCTGCTGCGGGGCAGCGCGGACCCGCTTGTCGTCGATCTCGGCTTCGGCGCCTCGCCGGTCACCACCGTCGAACTCCACCGGCGGCTGCGGACGGCCTGCCCGCGGGTGCGCGTCGTCGGCCTCGAACTCGACTCGCAGCGAGTGGCAGCCGCGGCCGGTGCCGCCCGGCCGCCCGGCCTGACCTTCGCCCGCGGCGGGTTCGAGCTGCCACCCGCGGCGACGCGTCCCGTCGTGGTCCGCGCCCTGAACGTGCTACGTCAGTACCCCGAACCGGCCGTCGCCGACGCCTGGGCGACGATGACGGCGCGGCTGGCCCCCGGCGGCCTGCTCGTCGAGGGGACCTGCGACGAGATCGGCCGGCGGGCCTGCTGGTTCTGCCTGCCGGCCCCGGGGAGCCCGCCCGGCTGGCTCGCCGCCGGGCGGGTCGCCGCCCGGCCGACCCTGACGCTCTCGGCCCACCTGCCGAGCCTCGGCCGCCCCTCCGAGCTCGCCGAGCGGCTACCCAAGGCGCTGATCGAACACAACGTGCCCGGTCACGACGTCCACCGCCTGCTTACGGCGCTCGATCGGGCCTGGGAACGGGCCGCGCCACGGGCGGTGTTCTCGCCCCGGCAGCGCTGGATCGCCGCAGCGGGCGAGCTACGGGCGCAGGGCTGGCCGGTGCGCGGAGACGCCCGGCGCTGGCGGCTGGGCGAGCTCACCGTCGACTGGCCGCCGCCAGCGCCGCGCTGAACGCGCGGTACGCCCGATCGTCGAACAGCACGAAGCGCGCCTGCGCGACCCGGGTGTCGGCCGTGAGGACGGCGGTCACCGCCAGGCGGGCGGCGTCGTCCAACGGCCAGCCGTACACCCCGGCGCTGACGGCGGGAAAGGCGACACTGGCCGCGCCGAGCTCGTCGGCGACCGCCAGCGCCCGCGTGTAGGCGGACCGCAGCAGCGCGGAGCGGTCCTCGGCCGGGTCGTATACCGGGCCGACGACGTGGATGACGTGCCGGGCGGCCAGCCGGCCCGCCGGCGTTGCCACCGCCTCACCGGTCGGCAGCCCCCGCGGCAGACAGGTCGCGCGCAGCCGCTCGCAGGCGGCACGGATCTCCGGGCCGCCGGCGGCGTGGATCGCGCCGTCGACGCCCCCACCGCCGAGCAGTCCGCTGTTGGCGGCGTTGACGATCGCGTCGGCCTCGACGAGCGTGATGTCGCCCTGCTGCAGGGTCACGTGCACCATGCGGCCGAGTCTCCCCGACGCGGAACCCGGTATGCCCGTCCCCCGGCGGAATCGTGCCGGTGGCCGCCGGGCGCGACGGCGTGCCCTCCCCTCCGGGTGCCCTCCCGTGGGGGAGGGCACGCCATGGGAGCATCGCTGGATCCGCCCGGCAAGGGATCGGAGGGGCCCGCACGGAGTGGCGCGTTTGCGGGTGGACGGGGACTGCGATCCGATGGAGGATGTCCGGTCTCGCAGCGGGCCGGGCTCAGGACAGGAGAGGAAGCCGGAAGGCTGGAAGGGACGGCGGCGATGGCGGAGCAGCTCGTGGTTCTCGGGTTCGACAGCGTGGAGCAGGCGCGGCAGGCCTGGTCACTCGGCCGCCGACTACGCCGGGACAAGCGGCTTGACCTGGCCGACGGCACGTTGGTCTGGCGGGATGAGCGCGGCCACGTCACGATCCGCCGCGTGGCCAACCCGGCCCGGACCGCCGCTCTCGGCGGGGCCCTGTGCGGAGGGGTGATCGGAACGGTGTTCCTCGCCCCGTTCGTCGGCCTCGGCATCGGGGCGGGCGCCGGGGCGCTCGCCAGCCGGCTCAGCGGGCCGGGCGTGGACGATGATCTGGTCCGGCGCATCGCCGGGTACCTGCAGCCGGGACGAGCCGCAATCTTCGCCCTGGTGCGCCGCTCGGCGGCCGACGAGGTCACTGACGTGCTGCGCCCCTACCATCCGGTCGTCATCATGACGACCCTGCCCCCGGAGCGGCAACGCCGGCTGGTCCGGGCCCTGGGCCGCCGGCCCGTGCCCGCCTGACGGCCCCCGCAACCGGGCCAGGCCGCGCCGACGGCGGCTTGACCTGGCCGGGCCGACGGCCGCCGCCACCTGCGGGCCGGTCGCGGCGGGCGCGGTGGCCGCCCGCCGCAGTCTCGGGCGTCAGGAACCGGCGGGGCGGCGAGTCGGCGCGATCTTGTCGAGCACCGCGAGGTCGTCCGGGCGGGGCTGCCACTGGCCGGCCGCGGCGTTCGCCCGAACCTGGACCGCGCTCGTCGCGCCGGCGATGACCGAGGCGACGCCGGGCTGCGCGGCCAGTCCGCCGATCGCCACGTCGAGCAGGGAACGGTCCCGCTCCCGAGCGAAGGTCTCCAGCACGTCGACGCGGTCGAAGACCTCGTCGGTCAGCTCGTCCTGCCGCCCGGCGAGCCGGGTCCCGGGCGCCGGCGCCTCGTCGCGCTGGTACTTGCCGGTGAGTAGCCCGTTTGCAAGCGGGAAGTAGGGGATGACGCCGATGCCGTACTTCAGCGTGGCCGGCACCAGTTCCGCCTCGACGCCGCGCTCGAGCAGGCTGTAATGGTTCTGGGCGGAGATGAACCGGGTGGCGCCGGAGGCCCGCGCGGTCCACTCGGCGTCCGCGACCTGCCAGGCGTCGAGGTTGCAGGCGCCGATGTAGCGGACCTTGCCCTCCTTGAGGATCTCGTCGAGCGCCTCGAGAGTCTCCTCGATCGGGGTGAAGGCATCCAGCTTGTGGAGCTGGTACAGGTCGATGTAGTCCGTCTGCAGCCGGCTCAGGGAACCCTCGACGGCCTTGCGGATGTACCGCCGCGATGCCCGGGCGCTGAAGTCCTGGCCGTACATGCCGCCCATGTCGCTGCCGAATTTCGTGGCAAGAACGACGTCATCACGGCGGCCCCGCAGAACGTGCCCGAGCAGAGTCTCCGAACCACCCTTGTTCCCGTAGGTGTCGGCGGTGTCGAAGAAAGTGATCCCGGCGTCGAGCGCGGCATCGACGACCGCGCGGGTGCCGGCCAGGTCGACGCGTGAGCCGAAATTGTTGCATCCCAGACCGACGACTGACACGAGCAGTCCGGACGATCCCAGCGGGCGATAGCGCATGTACTCAATACAACACATCGGAGTGCCGCCCGCGGACACCAGGTCCGCGGGCGGCGGTCGACCTGTGCACACCGGTGATCGTCCATAGTGGATCCGATGCGTGCTGGTTTACTCTGCGTTACTTCTCTGGAGCGGCGTCGACCACCGCGCGGCCGACCGCCTCTGCCGCCCGGCGGGTCGACGTGCGCGCCGCGCGGGTCTGGCTGACCGCGGTCCTCGTGCGGTGCTCGGCCTCCGCGGTGGACGGGCTGCGCCGGATGCTCGCCACCCGGCGTTCCCCGCGCGACGCGAAGGTGTTGTAGAGCTGGGTGGCGCGGTCCTGCAGGTCCGAGATCTGGGAGGTCACGGTGGCCGGCAGCGCGCGAACCGCGGTTCCCACCTGGGTGGGGACCCGGGCGGCCTGCACGGGCAGCGACCCGACCCGGTCGGAGAGCCGGCGCACCTCGCTGCTCGTCGTCGTGGGCAGGGCGAGCAGCTTCGCGACGGCGAGGTCGGCGGCCCCCACCGAGGCGTAGATCGGCTTGCGGACCTCCGCCAGCGGAACCCTGATCTCGGCCTTCACCTCGGCCTCGTCGCCGCGGGTCTGGGCGGTGGCGCGGGCGCTGGGGCGGGCGGCGGACCGGTTGGCCGGGCGGCTCGCGGTGCGGGATGTCGTGCGCGTGGTTGGCATGGTGTCTCCCTCGGGTCGAGGATCTGTTGTTGTCGTGTAGATGATTCCTGGGGTTTCGGCCGTCGCTCCGGGTGCGCTCCGGTGGCGGCTGTCGGGTCAGGGCGGTGCGGTCGACGTGGCGTCGTGGTGTCGTGGTGTCGTGGCGCCGGATCAGCCGGTCTGGTCGCGGCCGGGCAGACCGGTGCCGGTGTGGCGCTCCCCTCCGGCTGCGGGGCGGACGCCCAGGGGCAGGTCAGGCGCCGGCCCCGCCGGCGGACCCAGCCGTGCCCGGCCTCGGGGTGGCGTTCGAACCGGTGGTGCCGTTCGAGCCGCTGGTGGTGGCCGAGCCGGTGCGGGCGTCGGGACCAGTGGTGGTGTCGGGACCGGGAGTGGTGTCGGAGCCGGGGGTGGTGTCGGAGCCGGGGGCATCTGGCGGGGCGGTGGTGCGGCGACGGGAGCGGGCGGTGGCTGCGGTCGGCGAGGTGCCGCCGGCCGACCTGGTCCGCCGGGTCCCCTCCGAGCCGCCGCGGGTGGCCGTCGTCGCCCGCTTGGGGCTACGGCGCTTCGGCGCTTCCGGGGCGACGGGTTGCGCCGCCGCGTCGTCGGCCGGCACCGCCGCGCCCGGAGCGTCCTGCGCCGCCTCGGCAGCGGCGCGACGACTGGTGGGCCGCCGGCGGGCGGTACCCGCGGGGCGGGTCTTCGCCGCCGCGGTCACCCGCGCACCGCCGGCGGTGTCGCCGCCTGCAACGGCCGCGCCGCCCGCTTCGCCGCCGGCACTCGCACCCACGCCGGTGCCGTCATCCGCACCGGTGCCGTCATCCACGCCGGTGCCGCCCACGGCGGGGCCGCCGGCCGCCGCGCCGGCTCGGGCGGCGACGGCGTTCTCCGTGCAGAACGCCTCGTAGATGTCGAGCACCACCTGCTTCTGCCGCTCGGAAAGGGAATCGTCCGCGAGGATCGCCGCCATGACGTCCTCGCCGCCGTGCCGTTCCTCCAGAATTCCGGCCTGGACGNAGAGCACCTCGGCGGAGATGCGCAGTGCCTTGGCGATCTGCTGGAGAATCTCCGCGGACGGTCGGCGCAGACCTCGCTCGATCTGGCTGAGGTAAGGGTTGCTCACCCCCGCCTGCTTGGCGAGTTGACGAAGGGAGATCTGCGCGGCGCGCCGCTGATCCCGGATGAAATCGCCGAGATCGCGCACATTCAGGGCCGCCACCGGGTCACACGCCTCCTTCGACGGACGGGTCGGGCCGTGCCCGACCGCTGCGGGCACCCCGCACCGAGGACGCCGCCGACGGTGATCGGCGCTCGGCCACCGGGACNGGGAGCCCGGCACAACGCAACGTCAACACGATCGACGATACGTCCGAGTGCTAACTCTGGCAAGCGCGCGAGTTAGCACCTTGGGGGCGCTCCGTCCGGAGGGCGCCGGATATCCGCCGGCCCGGGCGGGCGATCGGTGGACGGGCGGCGATCGCCCGCGACCGCCGCGACCGCCTCAGGCCTGGGATGGTCCGGGGCGGTCAGTTCTCGGCCTGGGCCAGCCACGCGCGCTGGGTGGCCAGCGCAGCCTCGGTCTCGGCGATCTCCTTGGTGCGCCCGGCGGCCTGGGCGCGGGCGAGTTTGACCTCCAGCTTGGCGACGGACTCTCGCAGCCTGGTCACGAAGGGCGAGGCGGCGATGGAACGTTGCGCCCACCGGGCGTCCGCGGCCTCGCGCAGCTTGTCGCCGATCGCCGCCATCTGGCGTTCGAGCGTGCCGGCCGATTCGCGGGGAACCCGGCCGATCTCGTCCCACCGGTCCTGCAGCTCGCGCAGGCGCCGCAGCGAGCGCTCGGTGTCTGCCGGGTCGAGCGCGGTCGCCTCGGCCAGCAGCTTCTCCTTCTGGACCTGGTTGTCCCGCAGCTCCGCGTCCCGCTCGGCGTTCGCGGCGTTGCGCCGGCTGAAGAAGACGTCCTGCACCTCGCGGAACCGGCTCCACAGCGCGTCGTCGACGTCCTTGGCCGCCCGCCCCGCCGCCTTCCAGTCGGCGAGCAGGGCCCGGTAGCGGGCGGTCGTGCCGACCCAGTCGGAGGAGTCGACCAGCGCCTCCGCCTCGGCGATGATCGCCTCCTTCCGCTCCCGTGAACGGGCCCGCTGGGTGTCCAGGGCGGCGAAGTGCGCGGTGCGCCGGCGGGTGAACTCCTCGCGGGCTCCGGTGATGCGCCGCCACAGCGCCGAGTCGGTGCGCTTGTCGAGGGAGCCGACGGCCCGAAACTCCTCGGCGAGGGTGCGGAACCGCTCGCCGGCGGTCTTCCACTCCGAGCTGCGGCCGAGCCTTTCGGCCTCGGCGACCAGCTCCTCCTTGGCTGCGGCGATCCGGGCGGTCCGCTCGGCCCGCTCGGCGGCGAGCACGGTGCGCCGTTCCTCGGTGCCCGCGAGGACGGTCTCGAGCCGGGCGCGCAGGGCATCGAGATCACCGACGACGGCGGCGGAGTCGAGGGAGTCGAGCAGCCGGCGGGCGCTGCCGGCGATCCCGCCCGGATCGACCCCGCTGAGGGTCAGCCGCCGTTCCANCAGCACGACCTCGGCACTCAGATCGTCGTAACGGCGCTCGAAGTGGGCCAGGCCCTCGCTGGGACTTCCGGCCCGCCACGATCCGACGGCGCGCTCACCGCTCGCCGTGCGAACGAAGACGGTGCCGTCGTCGGCGACGCGCCCCCAGGGGGACGCTTGGCCGGATTCGCTGCGGTCACTCATCGTGTTCCCGAAGATCGACTGACGTTTCCTGTCATTCTTGCAGGCGTCGGCCGCGGAGGGGACGGCCGCCACGTATCCGGACACCATGAATCGGTGCCCGCACCGGCGCGGCGCGCCGGGATCCGGCCCGCGGACCGCCGATGCCCGCTGGTGGCATCGGTCCACACGCCCGCCGGCCGGCCGTCCGCGGCTCCGGCCGGCGGCTCGCCGCCCGGAGGGTCACAGGCCGGAGGGTCACAGGCCGGAGGGTCACAGGAAGGCACCGGTTGTTCATTTGGTGGTCCGACCCCGGTCTAGGCATCCCGCCATGGGTGGGGCCAAGATGCGTAACCGTGATGAGTGCGGTGCATGGAGGATGCGCGGTGCGTGGATGACCGGGGCAGGTGGATGACCGGGGTGGGTGGCGGCCGGGTGGGCTGGCGAGTCGGTGCGTTGTTGGCGCCCGCCTTCGTCGGGCTGGGCGTGTTCGTCCTCGGGCCCGCCCTGGTCTCGGCCTTCATCGCGGGGACCGACAAGACGCTGACCGGCCCGCATTTCGGCTGGGTGGGCACGGCGAACGCCCGCACCGCCTTCTCCGACTCCGACCTCGGCGGGGCCGTGCGCAACACCCTCGTCTACTGCCTCATCACGGTCATCCCCGCCGTTGCGATCGGGCTGGCGCTGGCGCTGGCCGCGGAGCGGGTGGCCCACGGCCGCGCCCTGGTGCGCTTCGCGTTGTTCCTGCCGGTCAGCGCGAACATCGTCGCGATGGCGGTGGTGTTCGCGTACATGTTCGACAGCAGTCCCGACGGGTTCGCGAACACGGTGGTCGGGCTGTTCGGGGTGGCGCCGGTCGACTGGCTCGGCGACACCTCGACCGCTCTGCCGGTGGTCGCCCTCGTCGGCGGCTGGCGGTTGACCAGCTTCGTGTTCATCGTCTACCTGGCCGGCCTGACCGCCATTCCGCGTTCGGTCTATGAGGCGGCCGACGTCGACGGCATCCGCGGGTTCGCCCGACTGCGCCACATCACCCTGCCGCTGCTGGCGCCCACCACGGTCTTCCTGGGCGTCTTCGTGACGATCCTGACGCTGCAGACCTTCGAGACGGTCGCCGTCCTCACCAAGGGCGGCCCCCTGAACTCGAGCACCACCATCATTTACTACATTTACGAGGTCGGTTTCACCGGATCGTTCCGCATCGGATATGCCTCGATGATCGCTCTGTTGCTGCTCGCCGTCATCGTGGCGCTCGGCGCCGGCGGAGCGCTGCTCGGGCGGCGTATCCGGCGGGCCCGGGAGGCCGCCGCGTGAGCGCCGGGACCAACAGCGACGCCCCGATCGGCGCATCCCGCCCACCCACGCCGGCCGGCCCGCCCGCGCCGGCTGGTCGCCGCGGCCCGGCCGCCCCCTCGCCGACGGCGGCCCGCGCGGCGCGCCCGCGCCGTCGGCTGCCGGGCGCCGCGACCCTCGCGCGCCTCGCCCTGCTCACCGTCGGAATCGTGGTCGCGGTCCTGCCGTTCGTCTGGATGCTGCGGACCGCGATCGGACCTTCGCAGACCGCCCTCGCGCTGGACTCCAACCCCATCCCGTCGCGTGTGCAGTTCCACTCGTTCAACCAGGCCTGGCACGCCGGCGACCTCGGACCCGCGCTGCTCACGGGGATCGCGGTCAGCCTCGCGATCCTCGCGCTCCAGCTCGCCACGGCCGTCCCCGCCGCCTACGCCTTCGCCTGCCTGCGCTTCCGCGGTCGTACCGCCCTGTTCGCCGTGGTGCTGGTCACGCTGTTGGTGCCCGCTCAGGTCACCGCCGTGCCGAACTACGTGACGATCTCCGCGCTGGGCTTCGCCGACACCCGCGTCGGCCTGGTGCTGCCGTTCATGACCCACGCCGGCATGATTTTCATGCTCCGCCAGTACATGAGCACCATTCCCGCCTCGGTCCTCGACGCCGCGCGGATGGACGGGTTGGGCACCTGGCGGACGCTACGCTCGATCATCGTGCCNCTCGCTGCGCCGGCGATCGCCTCGGTGTCCGTGTTCAGCTTCCTGCTCTCCTACAACGAGTACCTGTGGCCGCTGCTGGTCGCCCGGTCACCCGGCATCGCCACCCCGCCGCTCGCCCTCGCCCGCCTGATGACGGACTCCTCGGCGATCATCCCCGATTTCGCCGAGCTCGCCGCCGCGGCGCTGATCATCAGTCTGCCGTCACTGGCCGTCTTCGTCGTCGCCCAACGCCGCCTCGCCGCCGGGATCACCGGCACGGGCGCCGGTGCCTGAGAGGAACATCGCGTGATCCGCATCCGCCGCCTGCTGCCCCTGACCGTGGCGGTCACCATGCTCACGTTGACGGCATGCGGCGGAGGCGGTGACTCCGGCCCGGCGAACCCGGCCGAAAGCCTGCGTCCGACCGCGCGTTCCGCCGCCGCCGGCGTCGACAACGTGGCCGGCGCGACGGCGTCCCCGGAATGCGCCGCCAAGGTGAAGACCCTGCGGATGGCCGCGGTCGGCACCCTCAACGACGTGGCGAAGTCCGGTAAGGCGTACATGGAGAAGGCCCATCCCGGCCTCACCGTGGACCTGAACACCACCGCTCCCGACTACANCGCGCTCGTCCAGCAGATCAGCGCCGACCGGTCGGCGGGCCGGTCCGTCGACGTCGCGGTCGCAGGCTTCGACCTGCTGCCGGTCTTCGCTCGCGAGCTCGGCGCCCAGGAGCTCTCCCCGCGGCTGCTGCGCGCCTCCTACGACCAGCGCCTGCTCGGCCTCGGCACCGTCGGCGGCAAGCAGATCGGGATCCCGCAGCAGGTCTCCTCGCTCGCCCTGGTCTACAACCTCGACGTCCTGACCAAGGCNGGCGTCGACCCCGCCACCCTCACCACCACCGCCGGGGTGCTCGCCGCCGCGGACAAGATCAAGGCCTCCGGGCAGAACGTCCAGCCGATCGACCTGTCGACCGGCCAGCAGTTCGGGCAGTGGATCCTCAACACGCTGGCCAGTTCCAAGGGCACCCCGATCCAGGACGCGGCCGGCCGCCCGGCGTTGACCACCCCGGCGGCGCGCGAGGCCGCGGCCTTCCTGGCGAAGGTCGGCACCTACGGCCCGCAGTCCGNCGACCCGACCCAGGGGGGACTGCTTCGCTTCGGCATCCGTCAGCAGACCGCGATGACGGTCGTGTCAGTCGCCTCCGTCNCCGGCGGGCTGAAGTTCATCGCCGGGCAGGGGGCGAAGGGCTTCCGGGCCGGTGCCATCCCGTTCCCGACCCTGCCCGGCGGTAGCCAGCACCCGATCGCCGGCGGGAACGCGCTGACCGTCCTGGCCACCGACCGGTGCCAGCGGGAGATGGCGACCGAGCTGGTCGTCTCCCTGCTGTCCCCGGATGTCGTCGAGGCGAGCACCGAGGCGCTCAGCTACATCCCGGTCGATACCCAGGCCACCAGCCAGCTCGGCTCGTTCTACGACACCTACCCGCAGCTCAAGCCGTTCCTCGCGCTCACCGGTTCGCTGGTCAAGGCGCCGGTGTGGGGCGGGGCCCGCGGCGCCGAGCTGCCGACCGCGCTGTCCGACCAGGTGGTGCGCATCTTCAAGGGCGAGGACCCGGCGAAGACGCTCGCCGCGGCGCAGGCCGAGGCCGTGGAGCTGACCCGGTGAGCGCCCCGGCGCCCGCCCGGCCCGTTCCCCCGCTCGGGATGGTTACCGGCGTACCGATCGAGTTCGACCGCATCAGCCGCTCGTTCGGCTCCGTGCACGCGCTGCACGAGGTCTCGCTCACGGTCGCGCCCGGGGAGATCGTCGCGCTGCTCGGGCCGTCCGGCTCGGGGAAGTCGACGCTGCTGCGGATCTGCGCCGGGCTGGACGAGCCGACCACCGGCGACCTGCGCTTCGACGGGACCAGCCAGCTCGGCCTCCCGCCGCACCGCCGGGATGTCTCCATGGTCTTCCAGCACTTCGCGCTCTACCCGCACAAGTCCGCCCTGGACAACCTGACGCTCGCGCTGCGCCACGGCCGCGGCCTGTCGAGGTCGGCCGCCGTGGCGCGGGCCCGGGAAACGCTCGCCATGCTCGGCATCGCCGACCTCGCCGGCCGCCGCCCCGCGCAGATGTCCGGTGGCCAGCGCCAACGGGTCGCGATCGGCCGGGCGCTGGCCACCCGGGCGCGCGTCATCCTCCTCGACGAGCCCATGTCCGGCCTCGACGCCCAGCTCCGGGTCGAACTGCGGGTCGAGATCGTCGGCCTGCTGCGCAGCCTGGGCACCACCGCGCTGTTCGTCACCCATGACCAGGCTGAGGCGATGGCCGTGGGGGATCGCGTCGCTGTCCTCGGCGAGGGCCGCCTGCAGCAGATCGGCACCCCCGACGAGATCTACGACCGGCCCGCCACCCGCTTCGTCGCCGCCTTCGTCGGCAGCCCGCCGATGAACGTCTGGGACGGCCACTGGCATGGCGGCCGCCTGCGCGCCGACGGCTTCGACGTGCCGGCGCCCGCGGGCGCGGCGGCTTTCGGAGTCCGGCCCGAGCACTTCACCCTCGACGCCCTCGACGCCCTCGACGTTGTCGACATTGTCGACGTTGTCGACGTCCCTGGGCAACCCGGCCGCTTCGGCGGGGCGGGCGGGGCGGGCGGTTCCGCTGAGCTGCGGCTGTCGGGCGAGGTCGTCGTCTCCGAGCGGCTCGGGGCGGAGCGGACCGTCCACGTCCGCACGGGCGCCGGCGTGCTCGCCGTCCGCGTGAACGCCGCCCTCGTCCTGACCCCCGGTGCCCCCGTGGTGCTCCGGGCTCCGACATCGGCGCTCACCTTCTTCGCGCCCAGCGGCGACCGCCTCGACCACTCCTGACCGCGACGTCAGGTCGCGAACCCGTCAGGTCGCGAACCCGTCAGGTCGCGAACCCGTCAGGTCGCGAACCCGTCAGGTCGCGAATTCTCCGACCAGCCCTCGGGGCACGGTCCCAGGCCGGCGGCCGTGGCCCGCGCCGCAATTCGCCATCCTCGGTCAATTCGAGGGTGATTAATCCGGATTCTGGGGCGAAGTCACGGCGGTTTAGAGAATAGGTGACGGTGGGCGTCCGTCTATGCTTTGCTGTACGTCAAACGTCCGCCGCGCGGACGGTGTCCAACCGGGACCCACCCTCGGATGGTGCGTGTGGTAATTATCGGGCAAGACGCACATGACCGGGATGTGCCGCTAGCGGTTTCCGTGCGCATATCGGTCGGAAGACGCCCGAGGTCATGGCCGCCGGACCGCATCGTTCGAGAACCGGACATTACGTCCGGATACCCNGGCAGTTCCGGCGACATCCGTGCAATCGCGGCCGCCAGTGGTCCGGCCGTGACCTCTGTGCACGCATCGCACCGGGGTCATCACTATGGACACCAAGATGTCGCGACATAGCGTCAGTGGGCGCTCACAGAATTAACCCAGGAGTTCCAACTCGAGGAGATCGTCGATGCTGACGGATAACGCGCACGCCTGCACTCATCCGCTCGCATTCGTCCGCGCGCAGCGTGGTTGGTCCTACCAGCGACTGGCCCGTGTGGTGGCCCGTCGCGCCCGTGACCTCGGGGTGGCGAACATGGCGGCCGAGCGCCAGAAGGTCTGGCGCTGGGAGCACCGCGGCGTCGTCCCGGACCGGGTCTCCCAGCTCGCCCTCGCCGCCGAGCTCGGCGTCCCGAACGACCGGCTGGAGTCGCATCCGTGGCCGGCCTGGCTGCCGACCGGCGACGCCGTGCGCACCGAGTACCCGTGGACGCCGGCCGGTGGCATCACGTCGATCATGGACGTCGTCGAGGACGCCCTCTCCGACCGGCGTGGTTTCCTGACGATCACCGGGGTCGGTGTCGCGGAGCTCGCGACGCAGTGGCTCGGCCTGGAGCCCAGCCGGCTGTCCGCCGCGCTGAACGGCGGACGGGTCGACGATCAGATCGTGAACCGGATCGAACACAACATCCCCGGCCTGCGGGTGATGGACGAGCGCCTCGGCGGCGAGAGCGTCCGGCGCCTGGTCGACGCGGAGCTCGGGGTGGTGGCGGACCTGCTGGTCCGCGGGTCCTACACCGAGCAGGTCGGCCGCCACCTGCATGTGGTCGCAGCCGAGCTCGCCCGGTTCGCCGGCTGGGTCTCCTTCGACGCCGGCTTCCAGACCGCCGCCCAGCGCTACTGGATCACCGCACTGCACTCCGCGCACGCCGGTGGCGACCGGATGCTCGGCGCGAACGTGCTGAAGAACATGTCGTTGCAGTGCGTCGACTTCGCCCGCCCACGGGAGGCGGTGGATCTCGCGGAGGCCGCCGTGACTAGTATCGGGGGGGCCAGCGGCCGGGTCGGCGCCATGCTGCACATGCGTCGCGCCCGCGCCCACGCCGCGCTCGGCGAGGCCAGCGCGTGCGCGGAGGCGCTGGCCCGTTCGGAGGAGGCGATGGACGCCGCCCGGCCCGAGGATCCGGCCTGGGCCGACTATTTCGACGAGGGCGAGTACCAGGCCCAGATCGGCAGTTGCTATATCGATCTTGGCCACCTTGCGCAGGCAGACCGGTGGCTGGAGAGATCCCTGACGATCCTGCCGACCTCGCGGGCCCGGGACAGGGCAACCTACTTGCTGCGCCGGGCCGTCGTCCAGGTCGACCTGGGCAATGTCGAGCACGGCTGCGCGCTGACCCGGGAGGCGATGCCGATGCTGGAGGCGACGCGCTCCAAGCGCAACGCCCGCCGGGCCGACGAGCTGCGGCGCCGGTTGCGCCGGCACAGCTCCGACCCGGAGGCGCACGAACTCGACCAGGCCCTTTCCCGCACCTTTTGAGCGGACCCCTCGGGACCGTCAGGAAGAGCGCAGCAGCCGGCCCGCCGGGCGCTTCGGCGTGGCCGCCGCGTTGCCGTCATCGTCGTCCGGGTCGATCGCGGCGGCGACGGGGGCGCCGTCGGGGTCGGTGACGACGAGGGCGGCGCCCGCCGGCACCGAGCGCTTCACGATCGCCAGGGCGATGGGGCCGAGCTCCTCGTGCATCTCGGAGGTGCCGACGAAGCCGACCTCACGCCCGTCGGCCGTCACCGCCGAACCCGGGGCGGCCACCACGCCGTCGAGGTGGAGCAGGACGAGCCGGCGCGGCGGACGNCCCAGATTGTGCACCCGGGCCACCGTCTCCTGGCCGCGGTAGCACCCCTTGTCCAGGTGCACCGCGTCGGCGAGCCAGCCCACCTCGTGCGGGATCGTGCGATGGTCGGTCTCCCGGCCCAGCCGCGGTCGGCGGGCGGCGATCCGCATGGCGTCGAAGGCGGACAACCCGGCGGGCACCGCGCCGGCCGCGAGCAGCCGTTGCGTCGTCGCCGCGAGCGCCGCCCGGTCGACGAGCAGATCGACGCCGTACGCCATCCGGCGCACCAGCGTGCCGTCTGCGGCTCGGGCCACCGGGTAGGGGCCGGTGACCGGCGCGCCGGTGGGCTCGAGGGCGAGCGGCTCGGGCAGGTCCAGGTCGGCGCCGCCGAGGGCCGCGGTGACGGTGGGTACCGCGGCCGGCCCGACCACGCTGAGCACCGCCGTCTGCGCGCCGACGTCCGCCGGCTCCACCCGGAGCAGGAAACGCATCGACTCCAGGTAACGCAGCAGCCCGGCGGCCGTGCCGGGTTCCACGTCCACCCAGGTGGCCGTGCCGTCGTCGGCGAGGACGAGATGGTGTTCGACGTGGCCCTGCGGGGACAGCACCAGCGCCTCGCTGCCGCGCAGCGCGCCCAGCCCGGACAGGTGCTGGGAGGTGATGCTGTGCAGCCAGGACAGCCGGTCCGGGCCGCCGATGCGGACGACCTCGCGGTGCGACCGGTCGACGAGGGCGGCGCCGTCCCGCAGCGCGCGCTGCTCGCGCAGCGGATCGCCGTAGTGGGCGGCGACGGCCGCGTCGTCGCCGGCAGCCGGCACCGCGCCGGGCAGGTCGAGCAGCGGGGATCGGGTGGCTGTGGTGCTCGGGGTGGACCCAGCGGTCATACCGTCGAGTCTAGGTCGCCCCCCGCAGCCCCGGGCCGCCGTCCACGGCCCGGCTGGGCCGGCGCAATCGCTCGATGTGCAGCCTGACCAGGGTATTCCGGCGGGCCGGTATCACCGGTGTCTCAGCCGTCGCTCCGTCGCTCCGTCGCTCCGCGGAGCGGCGGCGGCAGGCGGCGGCTTGCCGTGTTCCCGAACGGAGTGTCGGGAGGGTCCCATCGACGCGTGCGGAAAAGGCGTTGCGAGGTGGCCGCCCGGCCGCGTAGCGTCTGCGGTACACGAGAGAGGAGGTGGTCCAAACTTTGTATGCTCATAGGACTCGTGAGGTGACTGTCCGCTAGCCGGTCTCGTGGTCCTCACCTCTAGCCGGGTGGCCCCACGGGCACCGGCACCGGCGAGTACCAGGCAGATCACCCGACCCCCGGGCGCCGTCGACAAGTCCCGACGGCCCGCCACCGCTTCCAGCGGCGGCGGAGCGCCCGGGGGTCGTTCATTTCCGACCCGAGTGGCGTGTTCCCGACCCGAGTGGCGTGTTCCTGACCCGGGTGCCCGGCCCCTTCGGTGGGGCGTCGGCGTCGTCCGGCCCCGGCCGCGACCGGCGGCGATCCGGCCGGCCGGCGGCGGGAACCGGCAATGCTGGCCGAGGGCCCGGGCGAACAGGCAGGATCTCGGGTATGACGACCCTCGTCCTGCTCCGCCACGGTGAGAGCAACTGGAACCGCGAGAACCTGTTCACCGGCTGGGTGGACGTCGACCTGTCCGAGAAGGGCCTGAAGGAGGCCACCCGCGGCGGTGAGCTGCTGGCCGAGGCCGGTGTCCTGCCGGACGTCGTGCACACGTCCCTGCTGACCAGGGCGATCCGCACCGCCTGGCTGGCGCTGGACGCCGCCGGGCGGACCTGGGTACCGGTCCGCCGGAGCTGGCGGCTGAACGAACGGCACTACGGCGGCCTGCAGGGTCTGAACAAGGCCGAGACGCTGGAGAAGTTCGGCGAGGAGCAGTTCCAGCTCTGGCGCCGTTCGTACGACACGCCGCCGCCGGAGATCGGTCCGGAGCAGGTCAGCGGGGTGGACGAGCGCTACGCCGACCTCGCCCCCGACCTCATCCCGCGCACCGAGTGCCTCGCCGACGTCGTCGCCCGCATGCTGCCCTACTGGTACGACGCGATCGTGCCGGACCTGCGGGCCGGCCGCACGGTCCTGGTCGCCGCGCACGGCAACTCGCTGCGGGCCCTGGTCAAGCACCTCGATCACATCAGCGACACCGACATCGCCGGGCTCAACATCCCGACCGGCATCCCCCTGCGGTACGAGCTCGACGACAACCTGGGCGTGCTGAACTCGGGGTACCTCGACCCGGATGCGGCCGCGAGTGCCGCGGCCGCCGTCGCCGCCCAGGGGAAGAAGTAACGGCGGTCAGTCTCCAGGCCCGCGGCACCCGCGCGGGCCTGGCGCGTCGTCCCGGGGAAGTCGCCGGACCGGGCGCCGGTCAGGACGCGGCGATCTCCCCGGTGACCAGGTAGATCACCCGGCGGGCCACGGAGACCGCGTGGTCGGCGTACCGCTCGTAGTAGCGGCCGCAGAGGGTGATGTCGATCGCCGCCTCCATGCCGTGCGGCCAGGGCTTCTCGATCAGCACTCGGAACAGGGCGCGGTGCAGCCCGTCCATCGCGTCGTCGTCCGCCTCGAGCTGCTTGGCGAGCTCGGTGTCCCGGCTGGCGATCACCGAGCCGGCCTTCGCGACGATGCGCTGGGCGACCTGGCCCATCTCCAGCATGGTCGCGCGCAGCTCCGGCGGGATCGCCCGGCCCGGGTACCGGCGGCGCGCCACCTTCGCCACGTGCAGCGCCAGGTCGCCCATCCGCTCCAGGTCGGCGACGATCCGCAGGGTGGTGACCATCATCCGCAGGTCGGTGGCGACCGGAGCCTGGCGCGCCATGACGTCGAACGCGCGTTCCTCGATCTCGTTGCGCAACAGGTCGACCGTCTCGTCCCCGCTGATGACGTTCTCGGCGAGCTGGAGGTCGGCGTCGAGGAGGGCGGTCGTCGCCCGGGCCATGGCCGAGGCGACCAGGTTGGTCATCTCGATCAGGGACTGGTTGATGCTTTCGAGTTCATCGGTGAAGGCGTCCCGCACGGACGGCTCCTCCTGTTCGCTAGTGGGCCGGGGGGGCGGCTGTGGGGTGCTGGGCGGCTGTCGGGATGGGGCTTGAACCGAACTAACCGAACTATGGGACGAATCGCCGCGATCGCGATGACGGCGCTGTGTCGCGCCGAACCTCGACGATGATGCGCACCCCTCGCGGTCCGGTGAACATCGACGATAGGTCCGATGAACAACTGGCGACCATCGGCGGTGGAGGCTTGCAGAGCGATGCCCGGGCGGCATGTAGGCACCTAGCATGCGGCGAGTGGGTGACAGGTCGGCGGATGCCGTGACAACCGGTGCACACCACACCGAGCCGCCCCCGCCCACCGGGCGGCCCGACACGATGGATGGACGATGACGGTGGTACCCGGCAGCAGCGCCCCGCCAACCGGCCCCGACGGGGGCGCGGACGGTGGGACGATGCTGCCCGCGAAGCTGGTCCGCCGGGTCATCTCCGGCCTGCCGACCGGCCTGATCGTCCTGGACGCCAGCGACCGGGTCGTCCTGGTCAACACGGTCGCGAGGCGGATGGGCGTGGTCGACTCCGATGAGCTCGCGGTGGCGGAGCTGGCCGAGCTGGTGCGGGCGACCCGGGGGGCGGGCAGCGCCCGGGAGCGCCAGATCGACCTGCCCCCGGTACCCGAGCCGCCGCTGACCCGACCCCGGCCCGACCAGGAGGGCGTGGNCGTCCGCGCGCGGGCCCGCCTGCTGGACTCGTCCGGTCATGTCGCCGTCATTTTGGATGACATCACGGAGTCGCGCCGGGTCGAGGCGGTGCGGCGGGACTTCGTCGCCAACGTCAGCCACGAGCTCAAGACGCCGGTCGGCGCGCTGCACGTCCTCGCCGAGGCGGTCGCCGCGGCCAGCGAGGACCCGGTGGCCGTGCGTCGGTTCGCCTCCCGGATGACGCACGAGTCGGCCCGGCTCGCCCGGCTGGTGCAGGAGATCATCGACCTGTCCCGGCTGCAGGGCGCCGAACCGCTGCCCGACCTGCGGCCGCTGCCGACGGCGGCGCTGCTCGCCGAGGCGGTCGACCGCACCCGGCTCGTCGCCCAGGCGCAGGCGATCTCCATCGCGGTGATCGGCGACGGCGAGCTGCAGGTGCTCGGCGACGAGAACCAGCTCGTCACCGCGGTGGCGAACCTCCTGGACAACGCGATCAGCTACTCGCCGCGCGGCACCCGGGTGGTGCTCGGCGTGCGCCGCAGCGGGACGACCGTGGAGATCTCGGTCGCCGACGAGGGCATCGGGATCGCGGAGAAGGATCTCGAGCGGGTCTTCGAGCGGTTCTACCGCGCGGACCCGGCCCGCTCCCGGGCGACGGGCGGGACGGGGCTCGGCCTCGCGATCGTCAAGCACATCGCCACCAATCACGGTGGGTCGGTGACCGTGTGGAGCGCGGAGGGTGCGGGGTCCACGTTCACCCTGCGGCTGCCGCTGTTCACCGGTCCGGCGCCGTCGTTCACCTTCGAGGACCGCCGCGCTGCGGCGACAACCCGATCCAAGACCCCCGACGCGGAGGGCGCGACGGGTGGTCATCCCGACATCATCGCCGGTGCCGATGCGGGGGATGCGGGCGGTGCGGGTGGCGGCGGTGGCGGGAGCAAGGCCGGCGGGGCGGCGCCCCGCCCCGCCGGGAACAGGAAGCGGTCCGGGTCTGCCGGTCCGTCCGATGTGACAGGGGGAGCGAACAGGTGACGCGGCTGCTCGTGGTCGAGGACGAGGAGTCCTTCTCCGATGCGTTGTCCTTCATGCTGGAACGGGAGGGCTTCGAGGTGGGGGTCGTCNCCGACGGCCCCAGCGCGCTGGCCGAGTTCGACCGGCGCGGTGCCGATCTCGTCCTGCTCGATCTCATGCTGCCCGGCCTGTCCGGCACCGAGGTGTGCCGCACGCTGCGGACCCGGTCCAGCGTGCCGATCATCATGTTGACCGCGCGGGACAGCGAGATCGACAAGGTGCTCGGCCTGGAGCTCGGCGCGGACGACTACGTCACCAAGCCGTTCTCGGCCCGCGAGCTCGTCGCCCGGATCCGGGCCGTGCTGCGCCGCCGGTCGGAGACGGAGGAGGTCGCGGAGGCCACGCTGGAGGCCGGACCGGTCCGGATGGACGTCGAACGGCACGTCGTCACGGTCGACGGCAGCACGGTCACCCTCCCGCTCAAGGAGTTCGAACTCCTCGAGATGTTCCTACGCAACGCCGGGCGGGTACTCACGCGGGGTCAGTTGATCGACCGGGTGTGGGGCTCGGACTACGTGGGTGACACGAAGACCCTGGACGTACATGTCAAGAGGCTGCGGACGAAGATTGAGCGCGAACCCGGGAATCCGCGGCACCTGGTGACCGTGCGGGGCCTGGGCTACAAGTTCGAGCCGTGATCAGGTAGGTCGCGGCTGGAGGGGGGCGGTGTTCAGGTGCTCGGTGGCGTGCGTCCGACAGGGTGGTTCCCGCTCGGGGCCAGCCGTACGACCTCTCGCGCCGAGCCTGCCGCGCAGAGTCAGGACTCCGCGGGAGACCGCGAGGCGGCCCGTGGCCGGCAGGACGTCGAGGCCCGGGACGCCGCCGAGGTCGGGCCGATCGGGCTGGTCGGGCCGGTCGGCGCGGCCGTGGCGGTGGTCGGCGGCCCGCCTCCGTCCGTGCCCGCGCGGCCCGCGGTCGACGTGAGCCCGCTGCCGGTGGGCCCCCATCCCGGTCCGATGCGGCTCGGTGTGATCGACATCGGATCGAACACCGTCCATCTGCTGGTCGTGGATGCCCATCGAGGTGGGCAGCCGCAGCCGGCGGCCAGCGTGCGGGCTCCGCTGCGGCTGGTCGAGCTGCTCGACGCCGACGGATCGCTCGGGCCCGACGGCGAGCGTGATCTGACCGCCTGCGTGCTGGACATNCGCCAGCAGGCGGACGCCCTCGGGGTGCACGACCTCGCCGCCTTCGCGACCTCGGCCCTGCGCGACGCGACCAACGGCGAGCAGGTGCTGGACCGGGTCAAGGGGGCGACCGGGATCGCGATCGGGGTCCTGCCGGGCGAGGAGGAGGCCAGGCTCACCTTCCTCGCCGTGCGGCGCTGGTTCGGCTGGAGCGCCGGGCGGCTGCTGGCCCTGGACATCGGTGGCGGCTCCCTGGAGATCGGCGCCGGCATGCACGAGGACCCGGAGGTGGTCGCCTCGCTGCCGTTGGGCGCCAGCCGGCTCAGCCGGGACTGGCTGGCCGACAACGACCCGCCCAAGCGGGCTGAGCTCGCCGAGTTGCGGCGCTACGTGCGGGCGCAGATCGCGCCGGTCGTCGGCACGATCTACCACCTCGGCGAGCACACCCGGGCGGTGGCCACGTCGAAGACGTTCCGCTCGCTGGCGCGCATCGCCGGCGCCGAGCCCTACAGCCGCGGGCCGTACACCCGCCGGGTGCTGCGCCGCGACGATCTCACCGAGGTCGTGGCGAGGCTGTCCCGCATGCCGGTCGAGGAGCGGGTCGGACTGCCGGGCGTCTCCGCGTCGCGGGCGGGGCAGCTCGTCGCCGGCGCCGTCGTCGCCGCCGAGGCACTCGACCTGTTCAGCATCGACGAGGTGGAGATCTGTCCCTGGGCGCTGAGGGAGGGCGTCATCCTGCGTCGCCTCGACTGGCTCACCTCGGCCTGAGCCGCCTGCCGGCCCTCGGCCCTCGGCCTGCCTGCCTCCCACTTCCTTCCTTGCCCTTCGGGGGAGCAGTATCCGGTTCGTCCCCCAAAAGGGCAAGGTAGCCCGGCCTCAGGGAGGCGGACGGGGCAGCGGATAGAGGTAGATGTCCGGTTGCGGGTGAAGCGCTGTAGCGGCACGATAACGGGATGTTGCCGTTGTCGCAGGCGATGTGGGGCTACGCACCCTCGTCCGGCGGACATCGGAGCGAGCGGGTTCGCGACGATGGCCTAGCCTGGAGGAGGGGAACGGTCGAGCAGACCGGTGCCCGGTCCGTACGGCAGGGAGATGGTTTGCAGGCGTCGCATGAGGATGCGTGGCCGGTGCCGCCGGTCGCGATGGCCCCCGCCCAGGTGCCGCCGGAGCGGGCCGCTCCCGTCGCGGCCGCGCCCGCGGCCGCCCGGCCCCCCCGGCCCGCGGTCGCCCGAGCCCCCCGGTCCGCGGTCGTCCTGCCGCGCGGCGCCCCTGTCCCCGCACCCACCCCGCCCAGCGCGCGGGTTGCGCTGTCCACCGCCTCGACCTACCCGGAGTCCACGGCGTCCGCCTTCGAGATGGCCGCGCGGCTGGGCTACGACGGTGTCGAGATCATGGTCTGGACGGACCCGGTCAGCCAGGACCCGGAGGCGCTGCGCCGGCTGGTCGATTACCACGGCATCCCGATCCTGGCGATCCACGCGCCGTGCCTGCTGCTCACCCAGCGGGTCTGGGGCACCGACCCGTGGGCGAAGCTGGTGCGGGCGCGCACCGTCGCCGAGACGCTCGGCGCTCCGACGGTCGTCGTCCACCCGCCGTTCCGCTGGCAGCGGGACTATGCCCGGGAGTTCGTGACGGGCATCGAGCGGATGGCCGGGGAGACCGACGTGCGGTTCGCGGTGGAGAACATGTTCCCGCTGCGCGCCCGCGGCCGGGAGGTGTCCGCGTACGCGCCGGACTGGTCGCCGGTCGAGGACGACTACGCCCACGTCACCCTCGATCTGTCGCACACGAGCGTGTCGCGCTCGGACCCGATCGCGCTGGCCGGCGTCCTCGGTGAGCGGCTGGTCCACGTGCACATGGCCGACGGTCTCGGGTCGGCCAAGGACGAGCACCTTGTCCCCGGCCGTGGCACGCAGCCCTGCGCCGAACTGCTCGAGCTGCTGGCTACCGGCAGTTTCGACGGGACGATCGTCGTCGAGATCAACACGCGACGCGCCGAGTCGCGCGCCCAGCGGGAGGCCGACCTGGCCGAGGCGCTCGCGTTCACCCGGCTGCACTTCGCCGCGCCGTCCGCCGCAGGACTTCATCACACCTACGGCTGACACGTCGGCGGTTAGTCGCCACCATAGTGGCATGTCCCGAGGACGGACCCCGACCGGCTCGTTGTTCGACCCGCTGGCGGAGGCCTATGCTGCCGCCCGGCCGAGCTATCCCGAGCATGTCTTCGGCGACATCGAAAGGATTCTGGGCCGTCCGCTGGCGGGGACGGATGTCATCGACGTGGGCGCCGGCACCGGGATCGCCACCCGGCTGCTTCTCGCCCGCGGCGCGCGCGTCGTCGCGGTGGAGCCCGGTCCGAGCATGCTCGCCCGGTTACTCGACCGCAGCCCCGGCCTGCCCGCCGTCCGGGGTGACGGGGAGGCGTTGCCGCTGCGGGCGGGGATTGCCGACCTGGTCTGCTACGCGCAGGCCTGGCACTGGGTGGACGTGCCGGTCGCCGCGGCGGAGGCCGCGCGGGTGCTGCGCCCGGGCGGCGCGATCGCCGTCTGGTGGAACGACGTCGACGCGGCGGAGTTCCGCTGGTGGCAGCGCCAGCAGGAACGGCTGGAACGGATGAGCCCCGGCTATCGGCGCGAATACCGCGCCCGCCCGTTCGCCGACGAGCTGCGCTGGACCGGTCACTTCAGTGAGGTCGTCACCCTCACCGGGCGCTGGCACCGGCGCATCGGAATGGACGAGTACCTCACGTGGCTGCGCTCCAAGTCGTACGTCGCGGCAATCGGTGATCGCCTCGACGACTTTCTCGACGCCGAGCGTCGGACCATGCTTCGGGCCTTTCCCGACGGTGTCGTCGTCGAGCCCTTTCGCACCCTGCTGGTGATTGCGCGGATGCCGGAGGGCTGAGCCGCCCGCGCCGGCCCGCCGCCGGCTCGATGCGCATTCCCGAACCGGTCGGTGACGCCCCGCCGTCTTCCATGCCCTATATGTAATGAATCGAGTACTGTGGGTACAGGAAGCCGTCATGTCGCTTTCAAGACTGAGTACCCGACTTCCTCCGGATTTACCGGTCCGTTAGTCTTGNGGCGTTCGCGGGGGTGGTGTCCAACTTTGTTGGCGAAGAGCGGTGTTGCAGGTACCTCATGCTGGTCTGACCGTGATGGGCGGATCGGTGCACGGACCGCAGCGCCGTGTCCGGCCCGTCCCGGCGCCACAGGTCACCCCTGAGTCGGACGCCGACCGCCGGCGTTCCGCTAGAGGAGGCGACGGTCATCATGCGGCGTGGTCCGGAACGGGCTGGAGCGGCGGACTCCTGGGCGGCGGCTACCGGCCCGATGACCTCCTGGCAGACCGGAGCGATGGATCTGCGCACGGGGGATCAGGGTGCGGGAGATCTGCATACGGCGGATCTGCGCACGGGGGATCTGCATGCGCGGGATCCGCATTCGGGGGATCAACGTAGGGGGAACCCTCGAACGGGGGATCCGCGCGCTTCGCCCCCGCGTGCGCGGGCGGCGCGGGCCGGGCGCGAGCGCGGCGGAACGCATGACGGCGCCGGCCCGCGGCGCGGCGCCCCACCGCCGCCGCGATCGTCAGCGCCGGCCCGGCAGGCCGGAGCCTCGTCCGCGGACGCCGCCGCGAAGTTCGCCTACAACCCGGCCCTCGACGGGCTGCGGGTCGTCTGCATCTACATCATCCTTGCCGGACACATNGGCGCGATCCATGCCAGCAACGTGGCGGTCGACGTCTTCTTCGTCCTCAGTGGATTTCTCATCACCGCGCTGCTGCTGGCTGAGCGCAGCCGGACCGGGACGATCTCCCTGGGCCGATTCCTGGTCCGGCGTGCCTACCGCCTCATGCCCGCGATGTGGGTCTACCTGCTCGTCGGGCTCGCCGTCACGGTGGCGTTCAAATGGAACGACGTCCCCTTCCGGGACGACTACATCGGCAGCGCGCTGTCCGCGTTCTTCAACGTCAACAACTGGTACAAGGTCGTGCACCCGGCGGCGGGCGGTCGCTGGCTGGCCCACGTCTGGTCGCTGTCGCTGGAGGAGCAGTTCTACCTGCTGTGGCCGGGGCTGTTCCTGCTCGTCTCCCGGTCCGCGCGGCTGCGGCCGCACCTGATCAAAATACTGCTCGCGATGATCGCGGTGTGCGCGGTGTGGACGTACACCCTCGCCAGCGGCGGCGCGCCGCACTCGCGGGTGTACCTGGCGCTCGACACCCACGTCGCCCCGCTGCTGATCGGCTGCCTGCTCGCCGTCTGGCGCGACGCCCGGCTGCGTGCCCTGGCCGAGGAGGAGCCGGTCGCCGATCCGGCCACGGGCGGACGCCGCCGCCGGCACTCTCAGCAGCCGGGAAGCAAGGTCACGCCGGTCACCTCGGCCGCCATCGAGCGCTGGACGGTGGGGCGGCGCATCGCCGACCTCGGCCTCCTCGCCGGGATCGGACTGATCCTCTTCGCCTTCCTCGGGCCGAACAAGGACACCCACGACGCCAACTGGCTCGATCATGCGGCCTACATCCCGAGCGCCCTGCTCGGCGCGATCGTCATCCTCAGCGCCGACCTGCGCCGGGACACCGCCTGGGTTCGCCTGCTCGGCAGCCCACGGATGGCCTTCCTCGGAAAGATCACCTTCAGCATCTACCTGTGGCACTACCCGGTCATCTCGGCGGCCAACGGTCAGCTCGTGCCCCGGATCGGGCTGTGGCCCTCGGTGGTGTGCGCCGCCGCCGCCAGCACGTTCATCGCCTACTTCTCGAACCGGTTCGTCGAGAAGCCCGCGCAGCGGGCCCGCCCCACGTGGGCGGACACCCCTCGCGGACCGGCGTCGCCGAAGAGCTCCGCCAGCCGCCCAGCGCCCGAGTCGGCCGGCCGACTCGAGGGGGCTGGCCGGCTCGAGGAAGACCGGCGGCTCGAGGAAGACCGGCGGTTCGAGGACACCGGCCGCGGCGAGGACACCGCCCGGCTGGAACTCCCGGGCAACGCTGGCCGAGCCGCCGCCGACCACCGCACCGGTGGAAACAGGCGCGGCGATGCCCGGTACGCGTACCCCGGCCTCGTCGACGCCCCGCCCGTGGACTCCGGGTACGTCGAGGCGGGGTACGGCAGCGACCGCCTGGGCCGCGGCGAACCGGCTGCGGACGACCGGCGATACCCGCAGCCTGTCGGGCGTGCCGCGGGCACCGAGCCCGGTGTCCGCCGTCGGCACCCGGATCGGGATGGCGGGCGTCCCACCGCTGGCGATGACGACCGCGCCCACCGCCCGGCCGCCTACAGCTCGGCCGCCTACAGCTCGGATGCCTACAGCGACGGCCGGGATGGCGACGGTGCCTACGCGAGCGACCCGCGGACCGACCCGCGGTGGCCCGACGGGGGCCAGGATCGTGCTGGCCAGGATCGTGCCGGCCGAGGCTGGGGCGAGCAGCAACTGCCCGGCTTCTACGACCGGGACTCGGGCGGCCGCCCGAGCACCGATCCGCGCGTGGGGGGATCGCCGGGCATCGTGGAGCCGGACACCGACGACGATGCTGACGTATGGATCGATGAGGGGTACGCGCGCCCCCGCGCCGGCTACGCGACCACGCCGGCCGACCGGACCCGGCCACCGCACACCGGTCCGGCCGCCCACTCCGCGTCCGCCGCCCACTCCGGTCCGGTTGGCTATCCCGATTCGGCTGGCTACAGNGGTCAGACCGACTACGGCAGCCTCGGCGGCGTTGGCGGTTACAGCAGTCAGCGCGGTTACCGCAGCGTCGGGAATCACCAGGATCCCGACGGTTACGGCGCTTCAGGGGGNTATGGCGCTTCAGGGGGTTACGGCGCTTCGGGGGGTTACGGCGCTCCGGCGAGCTACGGCGCTCCGGCGGGTCACCGGGGCGCCGGCGGTTACAGCGGTCTGGGCGGTGACCCGCTGACCGGCCCGACCCCGCCGCCGGTCGGGCCCGCCTACGTGGACCATGCCTACCTTGAGGAGCCGAACTTCGGGCCGGGACGGGAGCCGGGGGTCGACGCGGGCGAGCGGCCCTGGGTGCAGGAGTACGACTCCCACCCGGCGCGTGACCCGCTCACCTACCGCGGGCCTGGTCCGGACCGGAGCGGCTATGCCGACGGCGGCGGGTACGACCGCGGGGCGGGTGGCGGCTGGCCGCCGGCCGTGGGCCCCGATACCGGACGCGGTACGACCGATGGTCGTCACCGGGGCGACGAGGGCGGGCGCCACGGCGGGTACGACCGGTGGTCCGGCCACGGCGGTGCGCCCGGCGGCGGCCGCTGATCCGGGCACCCCGGATCCGGGCACCCCAGATCCGGGGCGACCCGCGTTCCCCGGATCGCCCGATCGGGCCGTACCCTCCAGGTCGAAGCGGACGGAAGGGAAGGACGGTCATGATCGTTGCGGTCATGGGGGCGGGACGGCTGGGCGAGGCGGTGCTGTCCGGTCTGTTGGGCTCCGGGCACGCGGCCGGGGACGTCGTCGTGGCCGAGCGGGACTCGGGCCGGGCCGCCGAGATCGCGGCCCGCCACGGCGTCGAGGTGCACCCGCCGGCGGTCGCCGCAGCCAAGGCCGACGTGCTGCTCATCGTGGTCAAGCCGCAGGACGTCGCCGCGTTGCTGACCGAGATCGCCCCGGAGGTCTCGGCCGGCACGCTGGTCGTGTCGCTCGCGGCCGGGGTCACCACGGCGGCGATCGAGCAGCGGCTGCCATCGTCGCCGCCGGTCATCCGGGTCATGACGAACACCCCGCTGCTCGTCGGGGAGGCGATGTCGGCGATCTGCGGCGGCCGCAACGCCGCGCCGGAGCATCTCGCCGCCGCGCAGGCGCTGCTCGAGCCGGTCGGGCGGGTCACCCAGGTCGCGGAGTCCCAGCTCGACGCGGTCACGGCGCTGTCTGGCAGCGGGCCTGCGTACTTCTTCTATCTGGTCGACGCGATGGTCGAGGCGGGAGTGTTGCTCGGCCTGCCGCGCCCGCTGGCCACGGAACTCGTCACCCAGACGGCGCTGGGCTCGGCCCGGATGCTGCGCGAGAGCGGCGAGCATCCGGCGCTGCTGCGGGAGGCGGTCACCTCCCCCGCGGGAACGACCGTCGCGGCGTTGCGGGAGATGGACCGGCGGGGGGTGCGCGCGGCGCTGATGGACGCGTTGGAGGCCGCTGGTGACCGCTCCCGGGAACTGGGCCGTTCGTAGTCGGGACACCGGGCGCGACGTGGTTGGTCCCCGCGGCGGGTAGGCTCGCCCGGTAACTTCCTCAACATAGATCGGTCGGGTACGTGGGCTCAGTCATCAAGAAGCGTCGCAAGCGGATGGCCAAGAAGAAGCACCGCAAGCTGCTGAAGCGCACGCGCGTTCAGCGTCGCAACAAGAAGTAGGTTCCCGGCCCAGGGCCGGCGGGGGGACAAGCCGGCGGCCGGCGGATGGTCGGCTGGGCCCACGTTCCCCGTCATCGGCGTCTTTCCGACGTTCCATCCCGTGCATGGCGTACGGCTCCCGTGCTTACANGAGCCTAGCCGTGTCGCTCTGCGTGCTTAAGCCATGACTCTGTGGCAGGCTTGCTCCGCTGGGGCGGCAGTGCGGCCGGTCCGCAGGCAGGGGGACGGCATGACGGGATCGTGGATCAACTTTCTGTCCGACTACGGCGTCGACGACGCCTGCGTCGGGGTGTGCCACGGCGTGATCGCGCGGCACGCCCCGTCCGCGCGCGTTCTCGACGTGTGCCACTCGATCGCGCCCCAGGACGTGGGGCACGCGGCGATCACGCTCGCCGGGGCGGTCGGCTACCTGCCAGCCGGGATCCATCTCGTCGTCGTCGAACGCCTCGACGCCGACGGTTACACCCGCGGGGTCGCGGTCCGCACCGCCGACGGCTCTGTGTTCGTGTGCCCGGACAACGGAGTGGCGTCCCTGGCCTGGGAGGCCCTCGGCGGGATCGTGGACGTCCACGAGATCGCCAACCGGGAGCTGTGGCTGCCGCTGCCCACCGCGGTGTTTCGCGGGCGGGACGTCTACGCGCCGGTCGCGGCACGGCTCGCGACGGGCCTGGACCTGACGGATGTCGGTCCGCGGCTCGACGCCGCCTCGCTCACCCGGTTCCGACCGCGCGCGTGCAGCGTCGACGACGATCACGTCCACGGCGAGGTCGTGTCCATCGACCATTTCGGCAACCTCTCGCTCAACGTGACCCGCATCGACCTGGAAGCCGCCGGCATCCTGCTCGGCGATCCGGTCGAGGTCCGGGCCGGCAACCGGCTCATGCGGCTGACCTTCACGCACACCTACGGCGAGGTGCCGCGGGGTGGGGTCACCGTGTGCGAGGACGCCCTGCGCCGCGTGATGATCGCGGTGAACTGCGGCCGAGCGTCGGACGCGCTGCGGTTGCGCCGCCAGGACGCGGTCGTGATCGCGCAGCTTCCCCGGGACCCCTCCGCGTTCCGCATCGTCCAGGATCTGCCGCTGCCCGCCTGACGATGTTCACTGACTGTAGTTGGCGCGCCGAATAATCTCACGCTGTGCAGTGAGGGTGGGAAGTGTGGGCGTAGGATGACCGCGGCGGGGTCGCGTGCATCGTCCCCGACCGGGTACGGCCACCGGCGATCGGCGGTGGCCGACGGGTCAATCCGGCCGGCCCGTGCGGCCCCGGCGCCGGAGGGACACCTGCGGGTGCTGCGGGGAGACTGCTATGAGACCACGCCGGGTGCTGGTTACCGGTGTCGCGCGGCCGCTGGGCGCCCAGGTGGCGATGGCCTTCGCCGCGGATCCCACCATCGAGGCCGTGGTCGGTGTCGACACGGCGGCGCCCGACGTGGATCTCGGCCGCACCCGGTTTGTCCGAGCCGACATCCGGCACCCGTTGATCGCCAAGGTCATCTCCACCGCGGAGGTTGACACGGTGCTGCATCTCAACGTCATCGCGACCCCGCTGGGAGCGGGCGGCCGGGCCGCGATGAAAGAGATCAACGTGATTGGCACGATGNAGCTCCTCGCCGCCTGCCAGAAGGCGAGGAGTGTCAGCCGGCTGGTCGTGAAGTCGACGACGTCCATCTACGGGTCCTCCCCGCGCGACCCGGCGCTGTTCACCGAGGACACCGAGCCGCGATCCCTGCCCACCGGCGGCTACGCGAAGGACGCCGTCGAGGTCGAGGGCTACGTCCGCGGGTTCAGCCGGCGCCGTCCCGACATCGCGGTCACCGTGCTGCGCTTCACCAACATCCTCGGCCCGCAGGTGGACAGCCCGCTTGCCCGTTATCTGGACCTGCCGGTGGTGCCGACGGTGCTCGGCTTCGACCCCCGCATCCAGCTACTGCACTCCGACGACGCCCTCGCCGTCCTCCTGCGCGCGACCCGTGGCGACCATGCGGGCACGTTCAACGTCGCCGGCGACGGGGTGCTGCTGCTCTCCCAGGCGATCCGCCGGGCGGGCCGCCCCTTCCTGCCGGTGCCCTTCCCGGCGATCGGCGCGCTCGGCGGCGTGGCGCGCCGGCTACGACTCGTCGACTTCTCCGCCGAGCAACTCGACCTGCTCGCCCACGGGCGCGCGGTCGACACGGCCAGGCTGAAGACGGTCTTCGGCTACCGGCCCCGATACTCGACCGTGGAGACTTTCGACAACTTCGTCCGGTATCGCGATCTGCGCTTCACCATCGACCACGAGCTGGTGTCCCGCATCGAGCACGGTGTGCTCGGCTCGCTGGACCGGCGCCGGCTGGTGGGCTCGCGGTGACGCGTCCGACGGGTGGGAGCGGCCGTCCACGGCGGCGGACGGGGGAAGGCGGAGCGCATGGCGGACCGTGACGAATCCCGGGAGGACGCGCAGATCATCCCGCTGAACAGCGAGGAGCGGGCGGGCGCGGCGGACGGCGTCCGGCCGGCCCGCCGTGCCCGCCCGCGACCTGCCGTCCGCACGCCGGCGGCCCGTCCCACGCGGCCCGGCGGATCCGCCGCGGCCGCCCCGCCGGCAGACGCGGTCCCAGCGGCGTCCGAGGCCGGCACCCGCGGCGCTGCGGGCAGCCTCGATCCGGCCGCCGCGGATGCCGGAGAGCCGGCTCCCCGGCGTCCGGCCGACCCGGGTGTGCGCCCGCTCAACGGTGCCCGCCCGTCGCGGGCGAAGCGGCCGACCAGCCGCCCAGGGCCCGCCGCCGCCGACGCCGACCCTGCCGACGCCGACTCCGCCGCCGCCGACCCCGCCGCCGGCCGTGACGGCACCGGCCGCCCCGCCGCGGGCCGCACCGCCGTCGACCGGACCAGCTCCGCACCGGGCGCCACCGCGAGGCCGGGCGAGCGCAGCGGCTTGGACGGTGGGGCCGGGAGCGGCACCGAGCACGGCGCCGCGGGGAGCGTCCCGGCCGCGCCCGGCCGCGGCAGGCGAGCCGGTCGGGTGGCGGCCACCGGGCGGATGGGTATCGCGGGCGCGGGGCACGACACCAAGACCGCCGGGTTCGAGGGCGCCGGGTCCGAGACCGCCGGGTTCGAGACCGCCGGGTCCGAGGGCGCCGGGTCCGAGGGCGCCGGGTCCGAGGGCGCCGGGTCCGCCGAGGCCGGTGACCTGGAGACGGCCCTGGCCGGCGTGCTGGCCTTCCTGCGCCGGCGCATCACCGGCGACTATGTCATCGATGAGCACGGGTTCGATCCCGACCTCACCGAGCACGTGATCGCACCGCTGCTGCGCCCCGTCTACCGCGACTACTTCCGAATCGAGACGCGCGGGCTGGAGAACGTTCCCGACGTCGGCGGAGCGCTGGTGGTAGCCAACCATTCCGGCACCCTGCCGATGGACGCGCTGATGATGGCGATGGCGATCCTCGACCACCATCCGGCCCACCGCAACCTGCGGATGCTCGCGGCGGACCTGGTGTTCGCCGTGCCGTTCCTCGCCCCGTTGGCCCGCAAGATCGGCAACACGCTGGCCTGCCAGGCGGACGCGGAGCGGCTGCTGACCGCGGGGCACCTGGTGGGGGTCTGGCCGGAGGGCTTCAAAGGCGTGGGCAAGCCGTTCAGCGAGCGCTACACGCTGCAGCGCTTCGGTCGGGGTGGCTTCGTCTCCGCCGCGCTGCGGACCGGGGTACCGATCATCCCGTGCACGGTCGTCGGCGCCGAGGAGATCTACCCGATGATCGGCAACGTGAAGTCGCTCGCCCGCCTGCTCGGCCTGCCCTACCTGCCGATCACGCCCACCTTCCCGTGGCTGGGCCTGCTGGGCCTGATCCCGCTGCCGTCGAAGTGGATCATCGAGTTCGGGGAGCCTGTGCCGACCGATTCCTACCCGGCGGAGGCGGCCGACGATCCGATGCTCGTCTTCGAGCTCACCGACCGCATCCGCGAGACCATCCAGCACACGCTGTACAGCCTGCTGATGCAGCGTCGGTCGGTGTTCTTCTGAGCCGGGCGACGCCGCGGCCGGACAGGCCGACCGCGGCGTGCCGCGGCGATCAGACGCTGGCCACCCGGCGGCGCAGCGCCATCCCGGCGGCGACGCCGCCGGCCAGCGCGCCGGCGCCGGCCGCGGCCGGAATACCGATCTTGACCGCCTTCCGGGCGGTGCGGAAGTCCTTGATCGGCCATTCCCGCTCCCGAGCGACCGTCTTCAGGTCGGGATCCGGGTTGATCGCCACCGGGTGGCCGACCAGCGAGAGCATCGGCAGATCGTTGATCGAGTCGGAGTAGGCCCAGCAGCGGGACAGGTCCAGACCCTCCCGTTCGGCGAGCGCCTGCACCGCCTCGGCCTTGGCCTGGCCGTGGAGCAGCCCGCCGACCAGGTGGCCCGTGTAGGTGCCGTCGGTGACCTCGCTGACCGTGCCGAGCGCGCCGGTCAGGCTGAGGCGCCGGGCGATGACCGAGNCCAACTCCACGGGCGTCGCGGTGACCAGCCACACCCGTTGGCCGGCGTCCAGGTGCTGCTGGGCCAGGGCGTGCGCGCNGGAGTAGATCTGTTCGGNCATCCGCTCGTCGTAGATCTCCTCGCCGTAGCGGACGATCTCGGCGACCGAGCGCCCGGCCACGAACGCCAGCGCCGTCTCCCGGGCGTCGCGCATCCCGTCCGGGTTCTCGTGGCCGCGCAGCCGGTACGTGACGTGCTGCCAACCGAACCGGAGCAGGTCACGCGAGTCGAAGAAGTCCCGCGCGGCGAGGCCACGGGCGAAGTAGAAGATCGAGGCGCCGGCCATCATCGTGTTGTCCACGTCGAAGAACGCGGCGGCGGACTCGTCGAGCGGGGGCCGGGGAACCTCTTCGGCCGCGACCTTCAACGCGGCGATGGCGGCCGCCTCGGCCGCCTGCCTGGTCTCGGCCACACCCCTGCGTCGCACCCTCATCAGTCATCTCCATGCAGTTCGCGGTGGAGCGAGGGGCTCGGCCCGGACGGTGACGCTCGGCCCGGGCGGTGACAGGCCCACCGCCCACTCGTCGTCAGCACCTCGGCGCGTCAGATTCCACACCTCGGTTCGTCGGCACGCCGCCAGACTACGGCCCGACCCCGCTCGGTGGCTGCAGGCGGTTCAGATCCGGCAGCGCAAAAGTGCCGGTGGGACAAGAAAGGTGCCGTGGTCCACAGGTAATCCGAAGATCCGTCGCCGCCTGCGCCGGTGGCCCGGGCCGGTCAGGCCGGCCCTGCCGCGGGCAGGCTGCGGGCGAGGGCGCGGATGGCGCGTAGCTGCAGGGCCCGCACGGCACCCTCGGTGCGGCCCATCGCGAGTGCCGTCTCCCGGACCGAGAGGCCCTCCAGGAAGCGCAGTGCGATGCACTCCTGCTGGTCCGGGCGCAGCCGGCGGACCGCGTCCAACAGCTCGCGGTGGGTCAACACGGCGACGATCGACTCCTCCGGGCCGGGCACGGCGAGCGCGGTGGCCCGCTCGTCCGCCGCCGCGAGGATGTCCGCGGTGGGGATCTCGAACCGGCGTCGCGCCGAGCGGGCCTGGTCGATCAGCAGGTTGCGGGCGATGGTGACGAACCATGCCCCGATGTCGCGGCCCTGCCAGCGGAACGCGCCGATGGTCCGCAACGCCCGCAGGAACGTCTCGCTGACGATGTCCTCGGCCGCTGCCGGGTCGCCGCCCAGCCGGTATAGCGCGTATCGGAATACCAGCTCGGCGTAGTGGTCGTAGAGCAGGCCGAAGGCCTCGGTGTCGCCCTGGCGGGCCCGCGCGACGAGTGCGGCCCGCTCCGACTCCGTCGGTCCGTCAGGAGCGGCCGTGCCGCGGCCCTGGGCGGGGGAGCCTGCCCCGAGCTCCCCGGCGGCAGTCCGGCCGCGTCGTGCCGCGGGGCCCACCCGGACGGCATCGGCACCAGCGTTTGGGTGCGCGGGCGCCGTCGTCGTCGCCGGGGCCGCCCCACCTGCTGGGGGCGGCGTCTTGGTGATCGGCCCGGCCGCCGGCAGGGGCGCGGTCACGGCCGCGATCCCCAGCCCGAACCGGCTCAGGGTGGTGCGGATCTGCGCGCGGGTGGGCAGCAGGGGGGCCGGCGGCCGCGTCCACGCGCCCGGACCGCGCCGCACCGCGGCGAGGCCGGCGGCGAGGTCGGCGAGCGTGCAGTCGGTCACAGCCCGGCTCCGGAGGATGCAGTCGCGACAGGACGGGCCGGCAGGCCCGGTGCACGTGAGGGCGCAGGTAGCTGAGTGTAGCCGCAAGACGAACGTGCGGCAGTCGTAGATCGGGGCCGTGCCCGTCCCGACCATCGTCGCGACCACCGGAAGGCGCCGCGTGGCGGACTTACCATCGGGTTATGGACGACGACGGGTCGGGACCGGCAGAGCCCGGCGGCGAGAGCGCTCGGATCACCCTGCTCACCCGGGTGGGCTGTCATCTGTGCGACACCGCGCGGGCCGCGATCGCGCGGGTGGCGGAGCAGGAGGGGGTCGGGTGGCGCGAGGCGGATGTCGATGCCGATCCGCGGTTGGCCGACGAGTACGGCGACCGGGTGCCGGTCATCCTGGTCGATGGCCGAGAGCACGGTTACTGGCGGGTAGAGGAGGACCGGCTGCGGCGGGCGCTGGCCGGACGCCGGTGGTCGTTGCGTTCCGGCGGGGGTCGCTGATCCGCTGGTTGGGCTCTCCCCGGCACTTCGTGAATCCCTTCACGAAGTCGTACACTGCCCGTCGACAGCCGACTTGTGGCGCCGGCAACCGCATGCGGAGGGTCGGCGGGGCCACGGATTCGGGCGCACAGCTCCGGGCGGCGACGCGCGCCCACAGATCGGAGCCGCGGATGAGCCAGCCCCGGCGTCGCCCAGCGGTGATCCGGCGACGAGCCCGCAGTGAACCGCATTCCGGCCGCTCCGTGGTGCCGGAGGCCACGGTCGCCCGGCTGCCCCTCTACCTCCGGGTACTGACCACGCTCGCGGAGGGCGGGGTTCACACTGTGTCTTCGGACACCCTGGCCGCCGCTGCCGGTGTCACCCCGGCGAAGGTCCGTAAGGACCTGTCTCACCTCGGTTCCTACGGGACGCGGGGCGTCGGTTACGAGGTCGACGTCCTGCTTGACTGCATCGCCGCGAAGCTCGGCCTCACCGAGGACCGCTCGGTGGTGCTCGTCGGTGTCGGCAACCTCGGTCATGCGCTCGCCGGCTACGGCGGGTTCCACGCCCGCGGCTTCCGTATCGTGGCTTTGGTCGACGCGGATCCGGACCGGGTCGGCGAACGGGTCGGCGCGGTGATCGTCCGTCCCGTTGACGAGCTGGAGCGGGTCATCGCCGAGTGTACGGTCACGATCGGCGTGATCTGCACTCCGGCCGCCGCGGCGCAACAGGTGTGTGACCGACTGGTCGCCGCGGGGGTCACGAGCATTCTCAACTTCGCCCCCACGGTGCTGTCGGTGCCGGAAGGGGTAGACGTGCGTAAGGTCGACCTCGCCGTGGAACTTCAGATCCTTTCGTTCCATGAGGCACGGAAGCGTCCATCCGCGCCCCGCGAGGGGTCGCCCGGTGGGCCGACGCTCGCCGGCCCCGGCGTCGCGGTGGGCCCCGACGGGGCGTCGCCGCACAGCGCGTGGCCCGACCGGGCCCGCCAGGCACCGCCGGGGCTTCCCAGCGTCGGGCCCGCGGCGGATGGGCGCTCGGCCGGTGAGGTGCCGGCCGGTGAGGTGCCTGCCGGTGAGGTCCCGGGGCGCGGCGGTGAGACGTCCCTCGCGGTGGGCGCGGACGGGGCGAGCACGGACGAGTTGACGCCTCGAACAGACAGGGTGAGGACCGAGACGGATGAGGTCGTGCGGGTGACTCGTCAAGCCGGACAGACGCGGCCGGCGCAGGCGGTTCGTCAGGTCGGGCCGGTCCGGGAGAGCCGGGCCGGGCAGCCGGCACCGCACCGGGCCCACGTCGGTGAGCCGTCCCCGCCGACCCGCGGCACCCCGCCGGGCGCGGACGCACTGCTCGCCGGCGACCGCCGGCGGGGCTTGGCCGGGGGGTTCGCACAGGGTCTGGCGGGGGGNGGGGTGTCGTGAGCCTGCTGGTGGTGGGCCTCAACCATCGGACTGCCCCGACCTCCCTGCTCGAGCAGGCGTCGGTGTCCGGCGATGACACCCCGAAGGTCCTGCACGATCTCGCCGCCGCGGCGCACGTCACCGAGGCGGTCGTGCTCTCGACCTGCAACCGGACCGAGATCTACGCCGACGTCGAGACCTTCCACGGCGGTGTGGCCGACATCTCCGACCAGCTCAGCCGGATCTGCGGGATCGATCTCGGTGATCTGGCCGGACATCTGTATGTCCACCACGACGCCCGCGCGGTCGNCCACCTGTTCTCAGTGGTCTGTGGGTTGGACTCGATGCTCGTCGGCGAGTCGCAGATCCTCGGGCAGGTGCGCGGCGCGTTCCGGGCCGGGCAGTCGGCCGGGGTCGCGGGCAGCGCGCTGTCCGGGCTGTTCCAGGCGGCGCTGCGGGTCGGCAAGCGGGCCCACTCCGAGACGTCGATCGACGCCGNCGGCGCCTCGATCGTCGCGGTGGGCATCCGGCTGGCCGCCTCCAGCCTGGGGATCCTCAGCGAGGTGCCGGCCGTGCCGGTCGCGCCACCGGGCGGGTCCGCAGGCGAGCTCGGGGGCGCCGCGATGCTCGCGGCGCCCGTGGCCGAGCCGCCGCCGCTGGCGGGCGCCCGGGTGCTGCTCATCGGCGCCGGCGCGGTCGGATCGCTGGCCGCGCAGACCGCCCGCCGGGCCGGCGCCGCGGAGATCGTGATCGCGAACCGGACCCCGGCCCGGGCGGCCCGGGTCGCCGAGATGCACGACGGCCGGGCCGTCGGCCTGGCCGACCTCCCGCACGAGATCCTCATGGCCGACCTGGTGATCTCCTCGACCGGCGCCACCGGTCTCGTCGTCGAGCACGACCTCGTCGCCGCCACGCTGCCCGGGCGGGGCGGGCGACCGCTGGTGTTCCTCGACCTGGCCCTGCCGCACGACATCGACCCGGGCGTGCGCGTCCTGCCCGGGGTGAGCCTGATCGACCTGGAGACGCTGCGGGTCGCGCTCGACGGCGCCCAGGTGGCGCACGACGTGGAGGCGGTCCGCGCCCTGGTCTCCACCGAGGTCGCGGGCTTCCTCGACCGCCGCCGCGCGGGCCGGGTCGCGCCGACCGTGGTCGCCCTGCGGGCACACGCCGACTCCGTCGTGCACGGCGAGCTTGCCCGGTTGCACTCCCGCCTGCCCGACCTCGACGATCGAGAGTGGGAACTGGTGGAGGGCGCGGTCCGCCGCGTCGTCGACAAGCTGCTGCACGCCCCGACCGTGCGGGTGCAGCAGCTCGCCGGGGCGCCCGGGGGCGATTCCTACGCCGAGGCCCTGCGGGAACTTTTCGATCTTCCGCGCGAGGTGCCCGCCGTGGTGTCCGCGCCTGACCTTGATCTTGTGGAGCGTTCGTGACGGCGATGGAGCCGACCAGTACCGAGACCGATGCGACGGCCCGGGGCGCGACGCTGCGCGCCCGGTTTGCGGGTCGCCGGCTACGGCTGGGGACGCGCCGCTCCGCGCTGGCCCTGGCCCAGTCCGGCATGATCGCCGCGCAGTTGCGGGAGAGGGTGGGCTGCGCGGTCGACCTCGTCCCGATCGTAACCGTAGGTGACCGGTCGTCCGCGGAGATAAGCCAGATCGGCGGGACCGGCGTGTTCGTCAGCGCGTTGCGCGACGCCCTGCTGGCCGGCGAGATCGACCTCGCCGTGCACTCCCTGAAGGACCTGCCGACGGCCACCCCGCCCGGCCTCGTGCTCGCCGCCGTTCCGACCCGGGAGGACACCCGGGACGTGCTCGTCTCGCCCAGCGGGCGGGGGCTCGCCGAGCTCGGACCGGGCACCCGGGTCGCGACCGGCGCGCCGCGCCGCGCCGCCCAGTTGCGGGCCCTCGGACTCGGGTTCGACGTGGTCGCGATCCGCGGCAACGTCGACACCCGGCTGAAGAAGGCCATCGACGGCGAGGTCGACGCCGTCGTCCTCGCGTACGCGGGACTGGCGCGACTGGACCGCCTGGACGCCGTCACGGAGATTCTCGACCCCGAGGTCATGCTGCCGGCGCCCGGCCAGGGTGCGCTGGCGGTCGAGTGCGCCGCAGCGGCCGGGCTCAGGCTGGCCGGACCGGCCCGCGCGCTGGTGGCCGCGGGCGGGGATGCTGGGGGTGTCGGAGACGCTGCGGGCGGGGATGACGAGCGCGACGGACGGGGCCGGGGTCCGGATCTGGGACGGAACGGTGGCCAAACGCGGTCAGATCATGGTCAGCCCGTCGATGGTGGCCTTGCCGAGCTGCTACGGTTTGTGCTCGATGACGCATCGTCGTCCGTCGCGGTCAGAGCGGAACGCGCGTTTCTCGCTGGGATCGAGGCTGGATGTACCGCCCCGGTCGGCGCTTTGGCAGTGGCAGAGCCTGCGCCGGCGGCGGCCGTCGGCACTGTGGCACCGGCCGGCGATGCGTCCCCCGCGGGTCGACTGCGCCTGCGGGCGGTCGTCGCCGCGCCGGATGGCAGCACCGTCCTCCGGCGTGACGTGACCGGGTCCGCCGTCGACCCGGAGGCGCTCGGGCAGCGCCTCGCGGACGACCTGCTGTCCGCNGGAGCACACTCGCTGATGGGAATTCGCTGAGCATGGCCACCCGACGCACGAAGAAGCCTGTCTCCCCGGTCGCACTCGTGGGTGCCGGCCCCCGTGACCCGGGCCTGCTGACCGTCCTCGCGGTCGAGACCCTCTCGTCGGCCGACCTCGTCGTCGCCGACCCCGACGTCGCACCCGCCGTCGTGGAGAACCTCTCCGCCGAGGTGCTGCGCATCGGGGACCTGGAGGCGTCCAAGCCGGTCCGCGACGCCGAGGCGGNGACCGCCGCGGTGGTCAGCCGGGCCCGCGCCGGGGACAGGGTCGTCCGGCTCTACGCGTCGGACCCGTGGCTGACCCGCATCGGTGCCGCCGACGCCCAGGCGCTCGCGAAGGCCAAGATCCCCTATCGGGTCGTGCCCGGAGTCCTCACGGGCGCCGCGGTGGCCACCTACGCCGGCGTCGCGCCCGGCTCGCCGATCACCTTCGCCAGCACGTCGGGTGTCTTCTCCTCGTCGGGGACGCTCCCGGCGCCCTCGCCGTTCGGTGCGGGCGAACCCGTCGGCCCGCTGACCGGCCCGCCCTTCGGCGCCGGCCGGCTCGGCGCTCGTCCGATGACCGGGCTCGGCGGCGGCCTCGGTGGCGGGCTGGGCGCCGGCTTCGGGTCGCCGCTGGGGCTGGGCAGCCCCGGCGGGTTCGGTGGGTTCGGCGCGCCGGTTCCCTCGCCCGGCGACGTCGACTGGGCCGCGCTCGCCCAGACGCCCGGCACGCTCGTGGTCACCGCGGCGCCGACCGAGGTCGGCAAGGTCGCGGCGGCCCTGGTGGAGCACGGCCGGCCCGGTGACACCCCGATCGCGGTGACCGTCGACGGCACCACCACCGACCAGCGCACCGTCACCTCGACCCTCGACCGGGTCGAGGCGGACGTCGCGCCGTTGCTGACCGCCGCCCCCGCACCCATCACCCAGGTCGTCCTCTCCGTCGGTGCCGTCGTCGCCACCCGGACGAAGCTGTCCTGGTGGGAGACCCGGGCACTGTTCGGCTGGACGGTGCTGGTGCCGCGGACCAAGGAGCAGGCGGCGACGCTGTCCGACCTGCTGCGCTCGCACGGCGCGAGCCCGCTTGAGGTGCCGACGATCGCCGTCGAGCCGCCGCGGACCGCCGCCCCGATGGAACGCGCGATCACCGGCCTGGTCTCCGGGCGCTACCAGTGGGTCGCCTTCACCTCCGTCAACGCCGTGCGTGCGGTGCAGGAGAAGGTCGAGGAGCGCAGCCTGGACGCCCGCGCCTTCGCCGGGGTCAAGGTGGCGGCGATCGGCGAGGCAACCGCCGAGGCCCTGCGCGCCTTCGGGATCCGTCCCGACCTCGTCCCCTCCGGGCAGCAGTCCAGCGAGGGCCTGCTGGAGGACTGGCCGGAGTACGACGAGTCGCTCGACCTGCTCGACCGGGTGCTGCTGCCGCGGGCCGACATCGCCACCGAGACGCTGGTCGCCGGCCTGAAGGACCGCGGCTGGCAGGTCGACGACGTGACCGCCTACCGCACGGTCCGGGCCGCCCCGCCGCCCGCCCCGATCCGCGAGGCGCTCAAGGGGGGCAGGGTCGACGCCGTCGTGTTCACCTCCTCGTCCACCGTGCGCAACCTCGTCGGCATCGCCGGCAAGCCGCACGAGACCACGGTGATCGCCGTCATCGGCCCCGCCACCGCGGCGACCGCCCAGGAACTCGGGCTGCGCGTCGACGTGCAGGCGCCGGAGGCGTCCATCCCGGCCCTGGTCGGGGCGCTCGCCGAGTTCGCCGCCGAGCATCGTGAGGAGCTGGGCAAGATCGGTCCGCTGGCGGCCCGCCTGCCCAAGCCGCGCCGCGGCTCGCGGCGGTAGGCCGGCATCTTCCTGGCCTTTGTCCACAGGGTTATGCGTCCCAGGTGCCCCTGTGGACAGGTGGGAGGGCCGCAGCGGCAGGGCGGGTAGCGTCGGCGTGGGCCGGCCGTCGTCGAGAGGTGCGGGGCTGATGAGCGGGATAGCGGGAGCGCGGGGCGCCGGCAGCGCGGGAGCGGGAATCCCCGGTCCGGGGAACCCGGGGTCGGGCGGTTCGGGGCCGGCCGGGTTTCCGGCGGTGCGCCCCCGTCGGCTGCGCCGCTCGCCCGCCCTGCGCCGGCTGGTGTCGAACGTACGGCTGCACCCGGCGGACCTGGTCCTGCCGATGTTCGTCAAGGAGGGCGTGGACCAGCCGGTTCCCCTGACCTCGATGCCCGGCGTCGTTCAGCACACCCGCTCGTCGTTGCTCAAGGCCGCCGTCGAGGCGGTCGAGGCCGGGGTCGGCGGGCTGATCCTGTTCGGCGTGCCGGCGGCGAAGGACGCCCGCGGCTCGGCCGCCGACGACCCCGCCGGGATCGTCCAGCTCGCGCTGGCCGACCTGGTCGCCGAGGTCGGCGGGGACATCGTGCTGATGACCGACCTGTGCCTGGACGAGTGCACCGACCATGGCCACTGCGGACTGTTGACCGATGCCGGCGAGGTGGACAACGACGCCACCCTGGCGCGTTACGCCTCGATCGCCGTGGCGCAGGCCCGCGCCGGCGCCGAGGTCGTCGCGNCGAGCGGGATGATGGACGGCCAGGTCGGCGCGATCCGGGCGGCGCTGGACGCCGAGGGCTTCACCGACCTGCCGATCCTCGCCTACTCGGCGAAGTACGCCTCGGCGTTCTACGGTCCGTTCCGCGAGGCGGCCGAGTGCGCTCCCCAGTTCGGTGACCGCACCGGCTACCAGCAGGATCCGGCGCGCTCGGTGGCCGAGGCGCTGCGCGAGGTGGCGCTGGACCTCGCCGAGGGCGCCGACGCCGTGATGGTCAAGCCGGCGCTGGCCTACCTGGACGTGCTGCNCGCGGTCGCGGACACCGTGGATGTGCCCGTCGCCGCCTACCAGGTGTCCGGNGAGTACGCGATGGTCGAGGCCGCCGCCGCCGCGGGATGGATCGACCGGGACCGGGCGATCGCCGAGACGCTGACCGCGATCTCCCGCGCCGGCGCCGACATCATCCTCACCTACTGGGCCGTCGAGGTCGCCCGCGGCCTGGCCGCTCCCCGCTGACCCCCTCCCCCCGCACCCGTCCACAGCCCAGCCCCCAGCGGCGGCCTTCCGCCTGCTGCCCGGAAAGATCAATCGCCCGTCGAGGGCTCCGGGATTGCGGGGTGCTCGACGATCGGGCTGGTGAGGGCGCGGGCGGCCGGATGGTGCCGGGCGCCGAGCGGCGGCGCGTCGATGTGAGGCTTGTCCGGCGTGCGTCGATGGTGGCGCCGGGCAAGCGACTCGACCGGCCCGCGGCGGGTGGCCGGCGCGAGCCGCGGGTCGCCGGGCCGCGCACCGCCGGCGTTCGCCCAGGCCACCGGGCGGTCATCCCCGTCCGGGGGATCACCCCGCTAGGCGCGGCCGGCGCTCGATGGCTGGTCAGGGGCGTCACCGGGCGGCGTGGGCCGGGGCGGTTCTTGCCGCGGTCGGCGGGCGGGGGCGCTCGGGAGGCAGGGGCGGGGCGGAGCCTCTCGGCCAGGGGTTGCGGGTTCGCGTCCAGGTCTGCTCCCGTGACTTCCGTCGCCGTCTCGCAGATACCCCCTGGGGGTAGTTGTGTGCCATACGGGGGAGGGGTATCTTCGGGCTGCCGGGCGGACCCGCCCGGCCTGTGGACAGTGGCTGAGGAGACGAGGACCGCGATGACCGCGACCGCCTACACCGTGACCGGGATGACCTGCGAGCACTGCGCCCGCTCGGTCACCGAGGAGCTGGAGCGGCTACCCGAGGTGTCCAGCGTCGCGGTGGATCTCGCGGGTGGTCAGGTCACGGTCGTGAGCGACGGGGCGCTGGCGGACGGCGCGGTCCGCGAGGCCGTGGCCGAGGCCGGTTTCGAACTGGTCGGCCGGGCCTGACGAGTCCACGGGCAGTGCGTCGCNGGGCGGACCGGGGGAGGGGAAGCGCGTGACCAACGTCGGGGTCGAGGCCGGCGAGCCGGTCCGGGTCGAGCTCGCGATCGGCGGCATGACCTGCTCGTCCTGCGCGGCACGGGTGGAGCGCAAGCTCAACCGGATCGACGGCGTGAGCGCCTCGGTGAACTACGCCACGGAGAAGGCGACCATCACCCTCGCCCGGCCGGCACCGGTCGGTGCGGCCGGCCCGGTGACGGTCGACGAGCTGATCGGGGCCGTGCAGGCCGCCGGCTACACGGCGAGTCTGCCCGCCGCCGCGACGAGCGGCTCGACCATCCGCGGGTCGGGCGGTGCGGCGGGCGCCGCTGGCGGTGGGGTGGGCGCCGCCGGCGCCCACGGCGCTGAGGTGAACGCCGCCGGCGCCGTCGGCGATGAGGCGGAGTCGCGGGACGCGGGCCTGCGGGCGATGCGTCGGCGCCTGACCGTCTCGGCGGTGCTGGCGCTGCCGGTGCTCGTGCTCGCGATGGTGCCCGCCTGGCAGTTCGACTACTGGCAGTGGGTCAGCCTGGCGCTGGCGACACCGGTCGTCCTCTGGGGCGGCCGACCCTTCCACGCCGCGGCGGCCCGAGGCGCCCGGCACGGTGCGGCCACCATGGACACCCTGGTCTCCCTCGGCACGCTCGCGGCTTTCGGGTGGTCGCTCTACGCGTTGATCTTCGGCGGGGCCGGTGACCCGGGAATGCGGCACTCGTTCTCGCTCACCGGCGGCCTGTCCGACGTCGGCACCGGCACCGCCGGGGCTGGGATGTCGTACGGCGGTAGCGGGATGTCCCACGCCGGCGGCGGCGCCACCGCGATCTACCTGGAGGTGGCCGCCGGGGTCACGGTGTTCCTGCTCACCGGGCGGTTCCTCGAGCTGCGTGCCCGGCGCCGCTCCGGTGCGGCGCTGCGGGCCCTGCTGCACCTCGGGGCGAAGGACGTGACGGTGCGCCGTCCGGTGTCGGGGCCCGGGGGCCTGACGGTCGAAACGCGGATCCCGGTCGACGAGCTGCGCCTCGGCGACGAGTTCGTCGTCCGCCCCGGCGAGAAGATCGCGNCCGACGGGGTCGTGCTCGAGGGGGTCTCCGCGGTCGACGCGAGCATGGTCACCGGCGAGTCGGTGCCGGCGGAGGTCGGGCCGGGGGATCCGGTGGTCGGTGCGACCGTGAACGCGGGCGGTCGCCTGGTCGTGCAGGCGACCCGGGTCGGGGCCGACACGCAGCTCGCCCGCATCGCGCGGCTCGTCGAGCAGGCCCAGAGCGGCAAGGCGCGCGTCCAGCGGCTGGCCGACCGGATCTCGGCGGTCTTCGTCCCGACTGTGATCACGGCCGCGTTGATCACCCTGGGCGTCTGGCTCGCCACCGGGCAGCCGGCGACGGACGCGTTCACCGCCGCGGTCGCNGTCCTGATCGTCGCCTGCCCGTGCGCGCTGGGTCTGGCCACCCCGACGGCCCTGCTCGTCGGCACGGGGCGGGGTGCGCAGCTCGGCATCCTCATCCGTGGCCCGGAGGTGCTCGAATCGACGCGGCGGGTGCAGACCGTGCTGCTCGACAAGACCGGCACGGTGACCACCGGCCGGATGCGGACCGCCGCCGTCCACCCGGCGCCGGGGGAGAGCGCCGCCGACGTGCTGCGCCTCGCCGGGGCGGCCGAGGACGCCAGCGAGCACCCCATCGCCCGGGCCGTCGCCGACGCCGCCCGGGCGGCGGGCGGCGGGTCGCTGCCGCCGGTGACGGACTTCGCCAACGACGCCGGGCTCGGCGTGCGCGGCACCGTCGAGGGCCGGTCGGTCGTCGTCGGCCGGGCCCGCCTGTTCGCCGAGCTGCCGACCGAGCTCGCGGGCGCCTTGGCCCGGGAGCTCGACGCCGGGCGCACGGCGATCGTCGTCGGCTGGGACGGCGCCGCGCGCGGGCTGATCAGCGTCGCCGACACGGTCAAGCCCACCGCCGCCGAGGCCGTCGCCGCCCTGCGTCGGCTCGGTCTGCATCCGGTTCTGCTGACCGGGGACGCGCAGGCCGTGGCCCGCGCGGTCGCCGCCGAGGTCGGGATCGCGCCCGAGGACGTCATCGCCGAGGTCCTGCCGGAGGAGAAGGTGGCGACGGTCCGCCGGTTGCAGGACGAGGGCCGGGTCGTGGCCATGGTCGGCGACGGGGTGAACGACGCCGCCGCACTCGCCCAGGCCGATCTCGGGCTGGCGATGGGCGGCGGAACCGACGCGGCGATCGAGGCGTCCGACCTGACCCTGGTCAACGCCGACCCGCGGCTGGTGGCCGACGCGATCCGGCTGTCCCGGGCCACCCTGCGCACGATCCGGGGGAACCTGTTCTGGGCGTTCGCCTACAACGTGGCGGCGCTCCCGCTGGCCGCGGCCGGCCTGCTCAACCCGATGATCGCCGGCGCGGCGATGGCGTTCAGCTCGGTGTTCGTCGTGACGAACAGCCTGCGGCTGCGCCGGTTCGCCCCGCTGCCGGCGGCCGGCCCCGTGGCGACGCCATCCACGCGGCCGGCCCCCGCGGTCGCGGCACGATCCTAGGCCGGGGCGGCCTCCAGCCGAGGGAACACCGGGGCGGGATCGGCGACGCGGGGGCCGCCGTCGCCGCACTGGGCGGCGATGCGCGGCGCCGCGTCGGGCAGGAACGGGGTGAGGTGCGCGGCGAGCTCGCGGCAGGTGGCGACCAGTTCGGCGAGCACGGCGTCGAGGGCGGCCGGAGGCGCGTCCTGTTTGCGCTCGGCCTTGGCGAGGTCCCAGGGGCGGGCGGCCTCGACGTAGCGGTTGCCCTCGTTGCCGATCGTCGTGATGGCCTCGGCGGCGCGGCGGAAGTCGAACGCGGTGAACGCCGCGTCGATCGTCGCCGGCGCCTGCTCCCGGGCCGCCCGCAGCGCCGCGGCCCCCGGGTTGTCCGCCGCGACGGGCGGGATCACCCCGTCCCGGTAACGCTTCACCATCGACACGGTCCGGTTGACCAGGTTGCCGATGTTGTTCGCGAGGTCCTCGTTGGCCCGGGTGAGCAGCCGCTCGGTGGTGTAGTCGGTGTCGCCGCTGCGGGCGACGTCGCGCAGCATCCACCAGCGCAGCGCATCGGTGTTGTAGGCGGCGACGATGTCCGCCGGGTCCTCCGCGTTCCCGGCCGACTTGGAAATCTTCATGCCGTCCGCGGTGAGGTACTCGTGCACGAAGATGGTGTCGGGCAGGCGCACGCCGGCGGAGAGCAGCATCGCCGGCCAGTAGACGGCGTGGAACCGGATGATGCCCTTGCCGATGACGTNGACGCGGGCGTCGCTGTCGTNCCACCAGTGCTGGAAGGTGGCGTCGTCGGTGCCGTACCCGGGCGCGGTGATGTAGTTGCCGAGGGCGTCGAACCAGACGTAGATGACCTGGTCGGGATCGCCGGGCACCGGAATGCCCCAGCCACGCGCCCGGGTCATGCTCCGGGATGCGCTGAAGTCCTCCAGCCCGGCCTCGATGAACGACAGCACCTCGCGCTTGCGGGTGGCCGGCTCGATGCGCAGCCGGTCGCTGGAGATGAGCTCGTGCAACTGATCCTGGTAGCGGCTGAGCCGGAAGAACCAGTTGCTCTCCTCGACCAGGTCCGGCACGGTCCCGTGCTCCGGGCAGCGGCCGTCGACCAGCTCGTCGGGGGCGTAGAACAGCTCGCAGCCGACGCAGTACAGGCCCGCGTAGCTCTTGCGGTAGAAGTCGCCGCGCTCGGCGCAGGCCGCCCAGAGCTTCTCCACGCCGGGCCGGTGTCGCGGGTCGGAGCTGGTTTTGATGAAGTCGTCGAAGGAGAGGCTCAGCGGCTCGCGCAGGGAGCTGAACCGGGTGGCCACCCGCTCGACGTATTCCGCGGGCGTGATGCCCTCGGCCTCGGCGCCCTGGACGTTCTTCAGCGCGTTGTCGTCGGTGCCGGTCTGGCACCGGACCTCGTCACCGCGTGCCCGCAGGTGCCGGGCGAACGCGTCGGTCTCGACCAGCTCCAGCGCGTGCCCCACGTGCGGCTTGCCGTTGACGTACGGGATGGCCGTCGTCACGAAGTAGCGACCCATCGGTTTCGGATCCTCCCGCCCCGGTGCGCAACCTCGCAGATGAGGCTCCGTCGGGGCCTCATCGGTGGTCTGTCAGGACGCGCGGAAAAGGCCGGATGGCATGGACATCAGCATCATCCGGGGGCTCGCCGCCTCGGCGGTGACACGTGCCGTCGACACAGGGAGATCCTACCCGCCCGCCCCCGTGACGGCCGCCGGGAGCGGCACCGCCCGCCTACGGCTTGCCGGCGACGCCGGCGTAAGCGCTGACCTCGGCGTCGGTCAGTCCCTCGCCGGTGGGGCCGGCGTCGCAGCCTCCGTCGGCCTGGCCGCGGGGGGCCATCAGTCCGGTCGCCCGGCCCGGCCCGGCTTCAGTCGCTGGTCGTGACTGGGAACTGCGGGCCGTCGCCTCGTTCGAAACCCAGGAGATTGGCGATCGTGACCTCGCCGATCCGCGTCAGTGCATCGGCGGTGAAGAAACCCTGGTGCCCGGTCACCAGAACGTTCGGGAACGTCAGTAGCCGCGCGAACAGGTCGTCGTCGAACGCTCCCCGTTCCGACCGGTCCTCGAAGAAGAGGGCGTTCTCCTCCTCATAGACATCGATCCCGAGATAGCCGATCAGCCCGTTCTTGAGAGCANAGATGACGGCGGCGGTGTTCAGCAGGCCGCCGCGGCTGGTGTTTACCAGCATCACACCGCGCTTCATCCGGGCCAGCGCATCGGCATCGACGAGGTGGTGCGTGGCGGGAGTCAACGGGCAGTGNAGCGATATGATGTCGGATTCGGCGAAAATCTGGTCCAGTTCGACATACCTGACCCCGAGCCGTTCACATTCCGAGTTGGGCCTGACGTCGTGCGCGATCACCCGGCATCCGAATCCCGTCATGATCCGCGCAAAGACGGTGCCGATCGCCCCGGTGCCGATCACGCCGACGGTGCGTCCGTGGAGGTCGAAACCGAGNAGGCCGGTGAGAGCGAAGTTGTACTCACGCACCCGGTTGTAGGCCCGGCACACGTGGCGGTTCAGCGCGAGGATCAGGGCGACTGCATGCTCGGCGACGGCGTACGGGCTGTAGGCCGGCACGTGGGCCACCACGATGCCGAGCGAACGAGCGCAGGCGAGGTCGACATTGTCATGCCCAGCCGAGCGCAGCACCACCAGCCGGATGCCGTCCGCGGCGAGCCTGGTCAGCACGCCGGCNGACACCTCGTCCTCGACGAACACGCAGACCGCAGCATGTCCCTGTGCCAGACCCGCGGTCTGTTCGGTCAACCGGTGTTCGATGAAATTCAGCTCGAGGTCACCGGTCCGGACGCTGCTCAGGAACCGGCGGTCGTAGTCCTTCGACGAGAAGACCGCGACCCGCACGTCTCGCCCCCGTCCCCTCGTCCTGCGCCGGTGCCCGCCCAAGACGGTACCGGGCGCAGGGGCGGATCTCCGAAGGAGCCACGGTACCTACCCGGGTCCGGGTCCGGGTCCAGGCCGTGCAGACGGGGCANGGCCAGCACGGGAGCGAGGAGTGATGCGGCCGGCCGACATTAGTCCGCGTGCCGTGGGCCGCGACGTCGACCGCAGGCACGAGTTCGGTTATCCGCGTCGGGTAAAGTCAGATCTCCAAACAGCCCGGGACGGTTCGAACCTGTCCGTCATGCGACAGTGAGGTAATGCGCCACGAGGTGCGCAGTAGATTTTTCCTGTGCGTCTCGCCTGACGGTGGTGCAGGTCGCCGCTGTCATTCACCTGGCTGGCACGGGCTTCCTTGGCGGGGGCGTGGGTTCATTGCCATCTTTGCGTAGGTAACGGCATGTGGCTGGAGGAAAGTCGTGCTCCGTAGTCGCCTCCTTCCCGGTTTCGCCATACTCGCCGGGACACTCCTATTCGCCTCCTGCTCCGATGACCGAGCTTCGGATCTCTCGGCACCTGGCGGGGCCGCCACCACGGGCACCTCCGCGGTGACGACCGCCACTGCCGACACACCGACGACAGGCGCGACCGCGACCCGCACGCCGACCGCGACCCGCACGCCGACTACGAGCACAACGCCGGTCCGGCCAGCAGTCGCCCTGAACGGCGATGTCGACGGTGACGGTCGACCTGACACCCTGACCATCACCCAGCCGGGGACGCTCCACGCCCGCTACACCGGAGGGGGCGACGATGCAGTCCGCTTTCGGGCCGGTGACCCGACGTTCGTCGACATCCACGTCCTCGGGGCGGCCGACGCCGACCNCGATGGCCACGCCGAGGTGTTCGTCCAGACCGACCAGGGNGCGTCCATCCAGACCGCGGCCGTCTTCCGATACTTCGACGGTCACCTGCACCTGGTCACCCGGGCCGGGCAACAGGCCGCGCTTGCCTATGGTGGATCAACCGGATTCGTCGCGGCGTGGGCGTGCCGCCCCGCCGCCGTCCCCGCGGCGGCAATCGTCACCGAGACGGGGCCGAGCACCTCATCCGGCGCGTATACGCTGACCCTCGACTACTACCGATTCCACCAGGCCAGCCTGGTGTCGCTCGTCCACAGGACCGCCGGCCCCGGCCCCCTCGACAGTCTGCCGGGCGTCCGCGACGAGCTCTCGGGCGAGACCGGCTGCGGACAGGCGCGGCTGAGCCCGTGACCGGCCCGATGCGCGTACAGAAAGCTGACCGGCCGGTCTGGGAGTTGTTCTTGCCGTCCAGGTCCTAGTCGTGCACCCGGGCCGAGCGCGGCTGGTCGGTGCGCAGCGCCGCCTCGGCCGGCAGACCGGGATCGGTGCCGGCCTCCAGGCGGGCGTCGACGGCCTCGGCCACGATCCTGGCCAACCGGTCGGGAGCGTCGAGCATGACAAAAGTGGAGCTGTCGGAGATCTCGACTAGCCGGGCGTTCGGGAACGCCTGCGCGAGCCGGCGGGCGTGGTCGAGCGGGAAGAGCTTGTCGTCGGTGCCCCAGGCCAGCACGACGGGGCGGGAGAACCGCTCGATCGCGGGAGCCGCCCGCATGGTCAGGGCGGGATCCAGGGATGCCGTCACCCGCACCGCCTCGTGCCTGGTGCTGGCGTTCGTCGCGAACGGCCCGAAGATCTCGTCCTGCCGGGGGCGGGGCACAGCCGTCACGCAGACCGCCTTCATGAAGAAGGCGCGGCCGGGCCCGCTGGCGAGCGTGCTCAGTACGACGGCCCCGAGCCGGCGGCTGNCCCGGCACAGTCGGGCGATGTGCCGGAACGACCCCGGTGGGAAGTGCTCATAGCTGTCGCAGTTGGTCAGGACGAGGCCGCCGATGCGGGCCAGGTCCAACGAGTCGTCCCCCAGGGCGGTGAGGACCAGCCCGCCGCCGGTGTCGTTGGCGACGACCGTGACGTCGTCCAGATCGAGAAGCTCGATCAGATGGAGGATCCGACGGGCGGTAGCCGCGGCGCTCAGGTCCGCGTCGCCCACCGGCTCGTGCGCGCCGAGCGGCCAGGTCGGGACGATGCAGCGGTACCGGTCGCCGAGCAGGGCGACGAGGTCCTTCCACAGGGCACCGGTCACGTAGACGCCGTGGACGAACAGGAGCACCGGGCCGCTACCGATATCGGTGTAGCTGACCGGTAACCCGTCGACTCCGCACTGGTGGACGGCCATCGCCGCCTCCCTCCTCCGGCGGCCTTGGGCCACCTGAGCTGGTCGAGCCCCGAACGTCGGTGCCGGCTGTGCGCCACGGTCCGGTCGCGCGGGACGGCACCGACGGGTAACCACGCGATTGTCCTATGGCCCGGCCGCTTGTGCGCCGGGTCAGGACCAGTCGTAGGGGGATCGCGCGGTGGCCTTGACCTCATGTCGACTTCAGGTTCGAGACTGTTGGCCGGCCGGGGTGCGGTGGAGATTCCGCCGGGCAGCCTTGGCCGAGGAGGACCGTGATGGCAGGCACTTCGCCCCCGACAGCCCTCGACCATCCCGACCCGCCGAACCTCCGGCCCCACGGCTCCGAACCGGGATCGGACCCCGTCCGCGGGGCCACAGGACGACCGGTCGCCGGGCCGGCGGCTCCCGGCCCGTCGGCCGGAATCGACCGGCAGACCCGGCTCACGCTTGCCGTGCTGGTGCTCGGCGGGCTGATGGTCGTGCTCGACGTGACCATCACCAATGTCGCGATCCGCAGCCTCTCCCGCGACCTGCACGCCCCGCTGGCGGTGATCCAGTGGGTCACCACCGGCTACACCCTGGCGCTCGCGGTCGTGGTGCCGACGACCGCGTGGCTCGCCGCGCGCCTGGGCACCCGCCGCGTCTACGTCGCCGCGCTGGGCCTGTTCGGGCTGGGTTCGCTGCTGGCGGGGCTGGCCCCGAACATCGGCTCGCTCGTCGCCTTCCGGGTGCTGCAGGGGATCGGCGGTGGGCTGGTCAACCCGATCGCGATGACGATCGCGATGCGCAGCGCCCGGCCGGAGGTCCGGGGCCGCACGATGGGCGTTCTGGGGCTGCCCGTGCTCGTCGGCCCGCTCGCCGGGCCGACGCTCGGCGGGTGGCTCGTCGAGTACTCCTGGCGGTGGATCTTCCTGATCAACGTGCCGATCGCGCTGGTCGCCATTCCGCTGGCGTTGTGGCTGCTGCCGCGCGACGCGCCCGAGGGTGTCCGCGAGCGGCTCGACGTGCCGGGGCTCGCGCTGATCGGGCCGGGGCTGGCCGCCGTCGTGTACGGGNTGGCGGAAAGCGGCCGGCGTGGCACCCTCGTCTCGGCGGCCGTGCTGGTCCCGGCGCTGCTCGGGCTGGGGCTGTGCGTGGTGTTCGTGCTGCGGGCGGTGCGGCTGCGCACGCGGCGCCCGCTGGTCGAGGTGCGCCTGCTGGGCCGGCGGGCCGTCGCCTCCGGGGCCGGCACGCTGGGCCTGTTCGCCGCGGCCTACTNCGGCTCGATGTTCATCGTGCCGCTGTACTGGCAGCTCGTCCGGGGGCAGAGCCCGGCGGCCGCCGGACTGCTGGCCATCCCGCAGGCGCTGACCACCGGGGTGTCGTTGCAGGTCGCGAGCCGGCTGATCGATCGTGTTCCACCGGCGCGGGTCGTCGGGGCGGGCATCGTGATCGCGACCGCCGGACTGCTGACCACCCTGCTCCAGCTCGACGCGAACACGCCGTACTGGCGTCTGCTGGCCTCGATGGCGGTGACCGGAATCGGGACCGGTGCGACGATCATGCCCACGATCACGACGGCGATGCGTCACCTGCCCGACCGGGACACCGCCGCCGGCANCACCCTGCTGAACATCACCAACCAGGTCGCCGTCTCCGTCGGCACCGCGCTGACGTCGGTGCTGCTCGCGTCGAACCTGGCGAGCCTGGCCGGCCTGGACCAGGGCGCCGACCTCTCCGGCGACATCCCCGCCACCGCGGCCGGCGGCGTGGTCGCGGCCTTCCGCCACACCCTGCTGCTCCCGGTGGCCCTGATGGCGGTCGCCGGTGCGGTCGCCCTGCTCCTGCTGCCCCGCGGCGAACGGCACGACACCTCGGTCGAGGCCGAGGCAGCGCATGCCGACCTCTGACCGGCGGCAGCACCGATAGGATGATCGCGTGGGCCAGGATNACCGGCTACTTCTCAGCTCGTCGTTCGGCACCGCGGCGGTCGCGTACGCCGAGCACCGCCCGGACTACGCCCAGGCCGCGGTGCGGTGGGCGCTCGAGCGCGCGCCCGGTCCGCGCGTGCTCGACCTCGGCGCTGGAACCGGCAAGCTCACCGCCACGCTGCTCGCGCTGGGCGCCGAGGTCATCGCGGTCGAGCCCGACCCGGCGATGCTGACCGAGCTGCGCCGCGCACTGCCGGTTGTCCGTGCCCTGCCAGGTAGCGCCGAGGCGATACCGCTGCCGGACGCGTCCGTCGATGCCGTTGGGTTGCCGGGCTCGCGCAGGTCAGCGGGAGCGCGGCCATCGGCCCGCGGGACACGCCCACCAGTTGGCGCGCTGAGACGGCCGACCTGCACCTTCCCAGGACTGGGATGGCCGCCCGGTTCGGCTCGCCGGAGCAGGCCGAGTTCCGGCACGGGCAGCGTCGTACCGCCGACTCCCTCGTCGCGACACTCGCGACGAGGGCGGGGATGCTGGTCATGCCGGAACAGGAACGCGAGGCCACGCTGGGGCGGATCCGCGTTTTCCTCGCGAGCCGACCGGAGACCGCCCGCGGTGAGTTCACCCTGCCGATGTTGACCTGCGTGCTGCGCGTCCGGCGGCTGTGAAGATCAGCGACGATCGATGACACTGCGCACGCCGTCTCAACGAGGCCGGCGTGGCCCGGTGGCGGGGGCGCCGCCGGCCGGCGGCCGTCCCGTCCGGGTCGGCGCTGATCGCCTCCCGGGCGGCGGTGACCGCCCAGTCCACCGGGTTGTACCGGGCGGCTGCGGCGATCCAGCCGGGGAGCAGGCATGCCCGATGAAACGTGCCGGTGGCGTGAGAGTGCTNACGCCCGAACGGGCCAGCCGCGGGGTGAGTCGGCGGGAAAGTCCACTGCCGCGGCGAACCACCCGTCGGGGGACCCCCGGCTAGGCCAGGCTCGCCTATCGATCAGTAGTTCGGGATCGGGCGCGTGGCCGTTGCACCGGGCACTATCAGGACAACGTCGCCATCCCCTCCGCCACCGCCGCGGGCCCGGCATCCTTGTCGAACCACCCACGACGGCGGTCACGGACGGTGGCCTCGGAGCTGCTGCCGGGCGCGATCCGCGTTGCCGGCCGGCCGGGGTCCTGGCGCACAGTCCGCCGCCGGTGGGCGGCCGGGGCAGACCCCCGTCCACCGGCGGCGCTCCACCCGGGTGCTGGGCCGCGGGCGCGGCTGCGGCGCCCGACGGAGCGCCGACGGGCGGTCGCGGGCGTGCCGCTGGCCACGCGAGGCGCGGGTGGCCGAGTGGACCTGCGAGGATCGGGGGCATGGTGGTTCCCTCTGCCGCGCCGGCCTCCGAAGAGCTGTTCCGGCGCGCCGAGCGTGTCGTTCCCGGTGGGGTCAACTCCCCGGTCCGCGCCTTCCGGGCCGTCGGCGGCACCCCTCGCTTCATGGTGTCCGGCGACGGTCCGTATCTGACGGACGCGGACGGGCGTACCTACGTCGACCTGGTCTGCTCCTGGGGGCCGATGATCCTCGGCCATGCCCATCCCGCCGTCGTCGAGGCGGTGTCCCGGGCGGTGTCCGCCGGCACCAGCTTCGGCACGCCGACGCCGGGCGAGGTGGAGCTCGCCGAGCTGATCGTGGAGCGGGTCGGCCCGGTCGAGAAGGTGCGGCTGGTCAACTCCGGCACGGAGGCGACGATGAGCGCCGTGCGGCTGGCCCGGGGCTTCACCGGCCGGTCCACGATCATCAAGTTCGCCGGCTGCTACCACGGGCACGTCGACGCCCTGCTCGCCGCCGCCGGCTCCGGGGTGGCCACCCTCGGGCTGCCCGACACCCCCGGCGTGACCGGCGCCGCGACCGCCGACACCATCGTCCTGCCCTACAACGACCTTGCCCTGGTCGAGGCCGTCTTCGCCGAGCGCGGCGACACGATCGCCGCGGTCATCACGGAGGCCGCCGCGGCCAACATGGGCGTGGTCCCGCCGCTGCCCGGCTTCAACGCCGGCCTGCGCCGGCTGTGCGACGTCCACGGCGCGCTGCTCATCCTCGACGAGGTGATGACCGGCTTCCGGATCTCCCGGGCCGGCTGGTGGGGCATCGAGGGCGCCATCGAGGACTGGTCGCCGGACCTGTTCACCTTCGGCAAGGTGATGGGCGGGGGCCTGCCCGCGGCGGCGTTCGGCGGCCGCGCCGACGTGATGGCGCGGCTCGCCCCCGCCGGCCCCGTCTACCAGGCCGGCACCCTGTCGGGGAATCCGATTGCCGTCGCGGCGGGGCTGGCCACCCTGCGGGCCTGCACCGACGACGTCTACGCCACCGTCGACGCCCGCGCCGCCGACGTCGCCGGCATCGTCTCGACGGCGCTCACCGAGGAGGGCGTCGCCCACCTGCCCAGCAGCGCCGGCTCACTGTTCAGCTTCTTCTTCACCGACGCCGCGGCCGTCGTCGACTACGCCGGCGCCCAGGCACAGAACGCCGCCCGCTACGCCGCGTTCTTCCACAGCATGCTCGACGCGGGGATCTACCTGCCGCCGTCGGCGTTCGAGGCGTGGTTCGTCTCGGCTGCCCACGACGACGCCACGATGGAGCGCATCGCCGCCGCCGCGCCCGCCGCCGCCCGTGCCGCCGCCGCCGTGCCCGAACCGGCGCCCGTGCCCGCGACGAGCGGGGGCCGGTCATGACGGGCCCGACCCAGGAGCCGGTGGACGGCGAGCCGGGGCAGCACCCACTGACGAGGGTGNACCTGGTCCGCCACGGGGAGGTCTTCAACCCGGAGAAGGTCCTCTACGGCCGGCTGCCCGGATTCGGGCTGTCCGAGACGGGCCACCGCCAGGCCAAGGTGACGGCGGAGTTCCTCGCCGGGCTGGACATCGCCGCCGTGGTCGCGAGCCCCCTGGACCGCGCGCAGCAGACGGCCACTCCCATCGCCGCCGCCCACGGACTGCCCATCGAGGTCGACCCGAGGCTGATCGAGAGCCGCAACGCCTTCGAGGGCAAACCGTTCGAGGCGGGCCCCGCGGTTCTGCGCTACCCGCACCTGTGGCGGCTGCTGGCCAACCCGTTCCGGCCGTCGTGGGGCGAGCCGTACACCGAGATCGCCGAGCGGATGCTCGCTGCCGTCGCCGAGTGGCGCGACGTCCACCCCGGGCGGCACGTCGTGCTGGTCAGCCACCAGCTCCCGGTGTGGACCGCCCGGCGAGCGCTGGAGGGGGTGCACCTGTGGCACCGTCCCGACCGGCGCCAGTGCGGCCTGGCCAGCGTCACCACCGCGGTCTACCGCGGGCGAGAGCTCGTCGGGGTCGAGTACGCCGAACCGAACGGCCCGACCGCGAACCTGCCCGGATCGGTCGGCGCCTGACCCGCCGAACCCCGTCGCGTCCGTCGGCACCGCCGCCCGAACCTGCCGTCGGCGGTGGCGTCGGCGTCGGCGTCGGTGGCGGCAGTGGCGGCAGTGGCGGTGACAGTGATGTCGGGGTCGGGGCGGTGCTGTCGGTGCTGCGCTGCCCGGTGTGCGCCGGTGCGCTGCAGCGGGACGGCGGCTCCCTGCGCTGCGCCGCCGGGCACGGCTTCGACCTCGGGCGCGGCGGCTACGTGAACCTGCGCACCGGCCACACCCGCCGGATCGCCGGCGACACGGCCGCCATGGTCGCGGCGCGGGAGTCCTTCCTCGGGGCGGGGCACTACCGGCCGCTCACCACCCGGCTGGCCGAGCTCGCCGCCGCCGGACCGCCCGCCGTCGGGACGGCTCAGGCCCCGAGCCGGGACGCGAGCACGACAGCCCACCCCGCCCCGCCGGCCGGTTCGGGGCCGGCCGGTTCGGGGCCGGTGGTGCTCGAGATCGGGGCCGGCACCGGCCACCACCTGGCCGGAGTGCTCGCCGCGCTGCCCGCCGGGGCAGCCGGGGTCGCGGTCGACGTGTCGAAGTACGCGCTGCGCCGGGCCGCGCGGGCCCACCCCCGGATCGGAGCGGTCGCTTTCGACGCCGCCGGCCCGTGGCCGGTCGCCGACGGCTGCGTCGACGTGCTCCTCGACGTCTTCGCCCCGCGCAACCCGGCCGAGATGCGCAGGGTGCTCCGGCCGGACGGGTTGCTCATCGTCGTCACCCCCGAACCGGGCCATCTCGCCGAGCTGCGGGGCCCGCTCGGGCTGGTCGGGATGCAGCCGGACAAGGGCGATCGACTCGACGAGCGGACCGCCGACCGGTTCGCTCCGGCCGCTGTCGAACGCCTGGACATTCCGCTCGTGCTGTCCCCCGACGAGGCCGTCGACCTGGCCCTGATGGGCCCGACCGGCCACCACCGCACGGCCGAGGACCTGCGCCATCGGGCCGAGGCGGCCTGGCCGCGGCAGCACGCCGCCGTGACCGTCCGTCTCGCGGTCCGGTGCTACCGGCCGCGTGGATGAGGGACGGTTACGGCCGACGGCCGTACGGCGCTGCCGACAATGGAGGTTCGGAATGGACATGGGACTGCTCGAGCGGATCGCCGTCGTCACGGGGGCGAGCCGGGGCATCGGCCTGGCGGTGGTTCGGGCGCTGGTCGCCGAGGGCGCCACGGTGGTGGCCGGAGCCCGTCGCAGCTCGCCCGAGCTCGACGAGCTGGCGGCCACCGGCGCGGTGCGGGTGCACCTGGTGGACCTGGCCACCCCCCACGGTCCGGCCGCGCTCGTCGAGTGGGCCGGCGAGCGGGTCGACATCCTGGTCAACAACGTCGGTTCCGCGCCCGCCCGGCCCGGCGGGTTCGGCTCGGTCACCGACGAGATGTGGCTGGGAACGCTCAACCTGAACCTGCTCGCCGCGGTGCGGGCGACCCGGGCGGCGCTGCCACTGATGCTCGCCGCCGGCAGCGGTTCCATCGTCACGATCAGCTCCGTGAACTCGGTCCTCGCCGATCCGGCGGTCATCGACTACTGCGCGGCGAAGGCCGCGCTGGCGAACTTCTGCAAGTCGCTGGCCCGGGAGGTCGGTGGTCGGGGCGTGCGAATCAACACGGTCAGTCCCGGCCCGGTCGCCACCGACCTGTGGCTGGGGTCCGACGGTGTCGCCGCCACCGTCTCGCGAGCCACCGGCGCGGACCCCGCGAGCGTCGTCGACGCCGCGGCCGGCAGCTCCGTGACCGGCCGGTTCAGCACGCCGGAGGAGGTCGCTGCCGCCGTCGTCCTGCTCGCCGGGGATCGCAGCGGGAACATCACCGGCGCGGACCTCCGGGTCGACGGCGGGATGGTACCCACCTGGTAGCCGCCGAGCCCAGTGGTGTCTGCCGTGTCGAACTCCACGCGCGTCCGCCGGCCTCGCCGCCTACGCTGAGTTGAGTTCTACAGTTGGTCGTAGACGGGTTCCGGGCCGGGAAGGGGCAGGGCACATACTGGTTCGCGTGGCGGAGATGGGACGGCGGTCCGCGTCGGGTGACAGGTCGGACACGCCGGTGGCAGGCGTTGTCCATGACCGGGCCGCGGGGTCGCGCCGGCAGCGGACGCGGATCAGGCGGGTCGGGCTCGCCGCGGTGGTGCTCGCGGTGGCGGGGTTGGTGGCGGCCTGTTCCGGCGGGGGAGGAACGGTCGACGCGACCGGCGGCGGAGGCTTCAACTTCGTCCAGCAGTCCGCCGGCAAGGACTTCGTCCCGGCCGGGAACCGGCACGAGGCGCCCGAGCTCGCCGGCAAGAACCTNGACGGAGCCGCGTTCGACGTCGCGTCCCTGCGGGGGAAGATCGTCGTGGTCAACTTCTGGGCCTCGTGGTGCGCCCCCTGCCGGGCGGAGACGCCCGGCCTGGTGCAGCTTTCCAAGGCAAACCCGACGGTGGCGTTCCTCGGCGTCAACGAGAAGGATCCGTCGGGCNCCAAGGCCTTCGTGCGCGACAACGGCGTGCCGTACCCGAGCGTCGTCGACCGGCTGGGCACGCTCGCCGCGGGCTGGCCGGTCGCCCCGGGGTTGCCGTCGACCTTCGTGCTCGACGCGAACGGGCGCATCGCGGCCCGCTTCACCGGCCCGGTCGTGCCCGAGGACGATCTCAAGCCCGTGCTGACCCGGTTGCAGGCCGAGGCGTGAGCGGGCGGCGGCCGAGCGGGCTGGGGGACCCGCGGTGAGCGTGGTCGGGCTCGTCACGGACGGGCCCGTGCTGCTCGCCGCCCCGGTCGCGGCGGCGGCCGGGCTGCTGTCCTTCCTGTCACCGTGCGTGCTGCCCCTCGTTCCCGGCTACCTCAGCTTCATCACCGGCCTGTCCGGCGAGGAGCTCCAGGACCGTGAGCGTCGCCCCGCCCGTCCACCGTCAGGGTCGGCCGATCGCGCTGCGGCGTCCGAGCCGGTCCTGGCCGTCGCTGTTGCCGCGCCGCCGGCACCGGCACCGGCCGGTGCGGCCGGATGGTCCGTCCCCGGCGGGAATGCTGCCGTCCCGGCCGCCGGATCGACGGCAGCGCAGACCGGGGACGGCGGCCGCGGCGGGCGGTTCGCCGGTCTCGGGCCGCGGCTGGGCCGGCTGCGCGTCGGCGGGCGGGTCGCCGCCGGCACCGGGCTGTTCGTGCTCGGGTTCACCTCGGTGTTCGTCTCCTTCGGCGCGGCCTTCGGTGGACTCGGTCAGTGGCTGGTCCGCCATCAGGTCGGGATGAGCCAGCTCCTGGGGGCGTTCACCATCGTCATGGGCCTGGCCTTCGCCGGGCTGTTCTCCCGGATGTCCTGGGCGAACCGCGAGTGGCGCTTCCACCGGCTGCCGCGCCCCGGCCTGCTCGGCGCGCCGGTGCTCGGGGTGCTGTTCGGCATCGGCTGGAGCCCCTGCCTCGGTCCCACGCTGGCGGCAGTGCAGGGGCTGGCGGTGACGAGTGCGACGGCCGGCCGGGGCGCGTTCCTCTCCGCCGTGTACTGCCTGGGACTCGGGCTGCCGTTCCTCGCCGTCGGNCTCGCCTTCCGGCGGGCCGTCGGCGCCCTGCACCTGCTACGGCGACACACCCGCGCCCTGACCCTGACCGGTGGCGTGCTGCTCGTCGCGGTCGGGGTGCTCCAACTCACCGGGGAGTGGGCCGACCTGATCGGCAACCTGCGGCCCTATGCCCCCGGCTTCTCGGAGACGCCGCTGTGACCTCTTCCACCCGTCCCCACGAGCCTGCCGGTGCGGCCACCGACCTCGCGCCGAAGCCGAGCCCCGGCGACCCGGACGCGGCCGATCCGGCGGGCTCCATCGATCCGGCGGGCCTCATCGATCCGGCGGGCCTCATCGACGAGGAGGCCGTCGGGTTCGCCCCGGATTCCTCGAGCGGACGCCGGCTGCCCGAGGGGCACGCCGACGCCCGCGTGGCCGTCGCGCCGGACGTGTTCGCGCCAGCCGGGTCCGACGGGCGCGACGGGGCTGACGGAGCTGCCGGACTCGGCGCCGACCCGACCTCTGCCGGGGGAGCTCGCCGATCCGCGGCCGGTAGGGCCGGCGGTGCCGCGGGACAGTACGCGTCGGCGTCCGGCGGGACCCGGGCCGGGCGGCATCCGGCGCTGGCGCTCGCCGTTCGCTCCTGGCGGCAGCTCACCAGCATGCGCACCGCGTTGGTGCTGCTGTTCCTGCTCGCTCTGGCCGCCGTGCCGGGGTCGCTGCTGCCGCAGCGCAACATCAACCCGATGCGGGTCGATCAGTACCTGTCGAAGCACCAGACCCTCGGGCCCCTGCTCGACAAGCTCTCCGGCTTCGACGTCTTCGCCGCCCCCTGGTTCGCGGCGATCTACCTGCTGCTGTTCATCTCGTTGATCGGCTGCCTGTCGTCGCGCATCCGCTGGCACGCCAGGGCACTGTTCACCGCTCCGCCGAAGGCACCGGCGCGGCCCGGCCGGCTGCCGGGTGGCAGCTCGTGGACCAGCCCGCTGGCCCCGGCCGATGCGACGGCCGCCGCTCGCGCGGCACTGCGCCGGCGCCGGTTCCGCGCCAGCGTCGCCCCCGCCGGGACCCAGCGGCCGGACGGCTCGCCGGACCACTCCGTCGCGGCCGAGAAGGGCTACCTGCGCGAGACGGGCAACCTTGTCTTCCACGTCGCCCTGGTCGGGCTGCTGGCCGCGGTCGGTTTCGGCTCCTGGTTCGGCTACCAGGGGACCACGCTGGTCGTCACCGGGGACAGCATGGCCAACACGATCATCTCCTACGACCAGTTCAGTGGCGGCAAGCTCGTCGACACCGCGAAGCTGCGTCCGTTCTCGCTGACGCTGAACCGGTTCGCGGCCGCCTACGAGCCGAACGGCGAGCCGTCGGACTTCCGCGCCGACGTCGCCTACTCGCCCGACCTGGACGCACCGACCCGGCAGGCGACGATCCGGGTGAACCATCCGCTGGTCCTCGGCAACGCCAAGGTCTACCTCATCGGGCACGGGTACGCCCCGCACTTCGTCCTGCGGGACGCCAAGGGCCGGACGGTCTGGCAGGGCAACGTGCCCTGCACCCNACGGGACGGGATGTTCACCTCGACCTGCACGGTCAAGATTCCCGACACGGGCCTGGCGCCGCTCGGCGTCCGCAAGGAGCCCCAGCAGCTCGCCTTCAGCGGCGTGTTCACGCCGACGACCCACCTCGACCCGACCCAGGGCTACGTCTCGACCTTCCCGGCGGCCCGCGCACCCGGCCTGACGATCACCGGTTTCGTCGGCAACCTTCACCTCGACGAGGGCGTGCCGCAGAACGTGTACACGGTCGACACCCAGGACATGCGCCAGCTCACCCTGAACGGTCCGGCCGGAACCGCACGCAACGCGCAGGTGCTCGCCCTGAACAACCCTCGGCAACGGACCCTGAGCGGGCTGCCCGGCGGGCTGAGCCTGGAGGCCGACAGCGTCGCGGAGTTCGCCACCTTCCAGGTGAAGTCCGACCCGTTCAAGCGGGAGGCGCTGATCTTCGCGGTGCTCATCATCGCCGGGCTGATCGCCAGCCTGCGGGTGCACCGCCGCCGCCTGTGGGTCCGGGCTAGCCCGGCACCCGAGGGCGGTTCGGTCGTCGAGATCGGCGGCCTGTCCCGGTCGCACGGGGACGGCTTCGCCGTCGAACTCGGTCAGCTCACCACCCTCGTCCGCGAGGCGACCGGCCCGGCCGGCGGGCGGGAGGCGGCGCCGCGGCCCGAGGCGGCGGCACCGCCGCCGGGCGAGCCCGCGGCGCCAGGCGGCGCCGCGGCGCCGAGCACTACGGAATCGCGCGGCACCGCAGCCGGTGGCGCCGCGTCGAACGCCAGCGAACGGGAGCACTGATGGCGGTCAACGAGGGCGTAGCCAGCCTCTCCGATCATCTGTTTGGCAGCGGCATGGCGGTCTACGCCGCGGCCATGCTCGGCTACGCGGCCGAGTTCGCGTTCAGCCGCCTGGGCGCGCGCCGCGGTGCCGCGGAGCTGGCGGCCGAGGTTCCCGCCGCCCGCGCGGCCGACCGGCCGGCCGTGCTGGTCGGGGCCGGAGCCCCCGCGGAGGCCGGCTCCGGCGTGGAGATCGACCCGGACGATCCCGCCGCGGCCGCGCTCGCGGCGGCGCGCGCCCGCGAGATCGAGGCGGTGCGCCAGCGGGACACCGCCGCTCACACCCTGGTCGCCGGCAACGACGGCGACGTCGAGGTGCCCGCCCGTGCCCGGTGGATCGGGCGGATCGCCGTGCTGCTCACGGTGGTGGGCTGGGCGCTGCACCTGGGTTCAGTCGTCACCCGTGGCATCGCGGCGGACCGGGTGCCCTGGGGCAACATGTACGAGTACTCGTCGATGATCTGTCTGATCGCGGTCACGACGTTCCTCGCCCTGATGACCCGGCAGCAGGTCCGTTGGCTGGGCGTCTTCGTCATGGTGCCGGTGGTGCTCTACCTCGGCTTCGCCGGCACGGTGCTCTACGTCGCGCCCGGACCCCTGGTGCCCGCGCTCAACTCGTACTGGCTGAAGATCCATGTGGTCGGCGCGATCGTCTCCAGCGGGGTGTTCCTGATCTCCGCGGTGACCACGGTGCTGTTCCTGGTCAAGGAGCGCTGGGAGAACCGGCTCGCCGAGGTGGCGGCCGGCCGGGCCGACGCCAGCCGCGCGATGCAGAGCCGCGGCGGCATCGTGATGCGCCTGCCGTCGTCCGCGGCTCTCGACACCCTGTCCTACCGGGTCATCGCGTTCGCGTTCCCGATCTGGACCTTCGCGATCATCGCCGGGGCGATCTGGGCCGAGGCGGCCTGGGGCCGGTACTGGGGCTGGGACCCCAAGGAGACCTGGTCGTTCATNACCTGGGTCTGCTACGCGGCCTACCTGCACGCGCGGGCGACCGCTGGCTGGCGGGGCCGGCGGGCCGCCGCCATCTCCCTGGTCGCGTTCACCGCGCTGTTCGTGGACTACTACCTGGTGAACCTCGTCATCACCGGTCTGCACTCCTACGCGGGCGTCTGACCCGGCGGCAGTCCGCCGGACCTCGGGGCCCCGGGCCGCCCGCCTTGGCCCCGGGGCCCTGCGCGTCTCCGGGCCGTGATCAGGGGCACGGACGCGGATGGATCCACGCCGAGCGCGCAACCGCGTCACGTACGTCCGTCGGTCCGCTCCGCGTGAACCGTTCTCTGAAGCGCAGCGCGCGCGGCCGACCTTCCTTGCCCTTCTGGAGGGCTCCGCGTCCGATTCATCCCCCTGAAAGGGCAAGGATCGTCCCTCGTGGTGGCGTGAGACTCCACCCCGCGATGATCTTGATCGCTGTGGGGTCGGGTTCAGCCTGACCATGGCCGGCCGGTATGGCTCGGAGCGAGCGAGCGAGCGAGGCGCGGCTCGGAGAGAGCGAGGCGCGGCTCGGTGCGGCTCGGTGCTGCTCGGCTCGGCGGTGGGGGTTGGGGACGGTGTCAGCCGCGGGCGGACGGGGGCTCCGCGTCGCCGCCGCGAATGCGGTCCGCGAGCTCGCGGAGGAACTCCGGGTCGTCGTCCGGACCCTTGGGCCGCACGGCCGGGCGCCGGGTACCCATCCGCGAACCGGGCCGTCCCAGGCCCCCCTCGCGGCGGTCGACGTCCCAGGTCGAACGCTGGCCGAAGGCCGGGTGGTCCGAGACCGCGCGCCGCGGCGGCCGCGCTCCGAGCCCGTTCGCCCGGGGGCGACCGAAGAAGTACCACGCGGCGGAACCGAGCAAGACGAAGAGAATCACAACCATAATCCAGATTGGTTTGGACATACTGCGTNCCTCATCCGACGGGGTCCCGAACACGTCGGCGATCATGTACGCCCAGATACCGATGACCACGAAACTCAGCGCGAGGCCCAGCACAGGCTGGTCGCTCCTTCCGCTCTCCTTGATCGATTACATCCGGCTCGACATATGGGGTATGAACATCGGTCGGCGGGTGTGTAGTCCCGGCCCTGCGCGGCATCGCCGAAAGGGGCAGACGAGCGTGCGGTGCCCTCCCCGGAGAGCGCACATGTCGCGGTGATGGCCGGCCCGTGTATCCCTAGTGTGCCCTCCGGCCCCGGCCCGCGTCCGGCCGGTCCGCCATCGGCCGCCGCCGGCGTCCGCCCGCTCACCGTCACGGCGGCGCGTCGTGACTCCCCGGGTTTCCGTCGTGACGGATGGTGGGAGGTCGGACGGCCGGCCGCGTCGGCTGCCAGGATGGAGGCATGGCCTGGGCGGATCTACGCGCGTTCCTCGCTCACCTCGAACGGCGGAAGGACCTGCGACGGATCTCCGTGCCCGTCGACCCCCACCTGGAGGTCACCGAGATCGTGACGCGGGTGGTTCGGGAGCGGGGGCCGGCGCTGCTGTTCGAGTCCCCCCGCGGCGCCGACATGCCGCTGGCCATCAACCTGTTCGGCACCGAGGCCCGGATGGCCGCCGCGCTCGGGGTCGACCGCCTCGATGAGATCGGCGACCGGCTCGCCGCGCTGCTGCGCCCGGAGCTGCCGACCGGCCTGTCCGGGCTGCGCGACGCGCTGGGCAAGGCTGCCTCGCTCACGTCCATCCCGCCCCGGCGGGTCCGCACCGCGCCGTGCCAGGACGTCGTGCTCAAGGGACCGGACGTCGACCTGTTCCGGCTGCCCGGGGTGCACGCCTGGCCGAACGACGGCGGCGCCTTCCTCAACCTCGGTCTCACCCACACCCGCCACCCGGAGACCGGGGCGCGCAACCTCGGGATGTACCGGCTGCAGCGCCACGATGCGCGCACCGTCGGCATGCACTGGCAGATCCACAAGGACTCCAACGCCCACCACGCCGTCGCCGAGCGGCGCGGGGAGCGGCTGCCCGTGGCGATCGCGTTCGGCTGCGACCCGGCGGTGACCTACGCCGCCTCCGCGCCGCTGCCCGCCGACATCGACGAGTACCTGTTCGCCGGTTATCTGCGCGGCGAACGGGTGGAGATGGTCGACTGCCTGTCCGTGCCGCTGCGGGTGCCGGCGAATGCCCAGATCGTGCTGGAGGGCTGGCTGGAGCCGGGCGCGCGGCTCCCGGAGGGCCCCTTCGGCGACCACACCGGCTTCTACACGCCGGTCGAGCCGTTCCCGGCGCTGCACGTCGACGTGATGACGATGCAGCGCGACCCGGTCTTCCAGACGATCGTCGTCGGCCGCCCGCCGCAGGAGGACGGGCCGATGGGCAAGGCCACCGAACGCATCTTCCGCCCCCTGATCAAGATGATGATCCCCGAGATCGTCGACTACGACCTGCCCGAGGCCGGCGTCTTCCACAACTGCTGCATCGTCTCCATCGACAAGCGCTTCCCCAAGCATGCGCAGAAGGTGATGAACGCGGTCTGGGGCGCCGGGCTGCTGTCGCTGTCGAAGCTGATCGTGGTGGTCGACGCCGACTGTGACGTCCACGACTACGCCGAGGTGGCCTGGCGGGCGTTTGGCAACGTCGACTACGCCCACGACCTGATCACCACGATCGGCCCCGTGGACCACCTCGACCACGCCTCCTACGAGCAGTTCTGGGGCGGCAAGGTCGGGGTGGACGCGACGCGCAAGCTGCCGACCGAGGGCTATCGCCGCGAGGGCGGCTGGCCCGAGGAGATCGTCATGGACGAAGCGGTCCGCGCCCAGGTGACCCGCCGCTGGAAGGAGTACGGCCTGTGACCACCTCTCCTCGCCCATCCAGAGGGATACATCGGACGCCCATGCCTCCAGGCAAGCAGAAGAGGCAGTGGGTGGGTGCTCGCGGTGAGTGACGCAGCGTTTCTGCCGGGCGCGTCGGGTGGCACCGCCAGGCCCGGCGGAGGTGCCGGCGGCGGCCAGGAGCAGGCGATCGGGCACGTGCGGGCGTTCCTGCGGCTCGTCGCCATCGAGCACTCGGTCTTCGCGCTGCCGTTCGCCTACATNGCCGCCCTGGCAGCCTCGTTTGCCGCGTCCGGGTCGGTGCACTGGACCGCTCTCGCGCTCGTCACGGTCGCCATGGTCGCCGCGCGGACCTTCGCGATGGCCGCGAACCGGATCATCGACCGCGCCATCGACGCCCGCAACCCGCGCACCGCGGGCCGGGAGCTCGTCACCGGCGCCGTGTCGGTGCGCACCGCCGTGGTCGGCTCCGTCGTCGCCCTCGGCGTCTTCCTCGCCGCCGCCGCCACGCTGTCCTGGCTGTGCCTCGCGCTCGCCCCGATCGCGGTGGCGCCCCTGGTGATCTACCCGTACGCCAAGCGCTTCACCGACTTCCCGCACGCCGTGCTCGGCATCGCGCAGGCCGTCGCGCCGATCGGCGCCTGGATCGCGGTGACCGGCCACTGGTCGTGGGCGGNGGTCGTGCTCGGTCTCGCGGTGGGCTCCTGGATCGGCGGCTTCGACCTCATCTACGCCTGCCAGGACGCCGAGGTCGACCGCCGCATCGGGGTGCGGTCCGTGCCGGCGCGCTTCGGGGTCCGCGGCGCCCTCCTCGGCTCCACCGTCACCCACGTCGTCACCTTCGCGCTGTTCGTCGCCTACGGGCTGATGGAGAACAACGGCGCCTGGTGGTGGGCCGGCCTCGCGGTCACGGCGGCGGCGTTCAGCTACGAGCACGCGATCGTCTCGCCGAAGGACCTCTCCCGGGTCAACCGCGCCTTCCTCACCGCGAACGGCTTCGTCGGCATCGCCCTGTTCGCCTTCGCCGTCGCCGACCTGATCAGCCGCGGCCTGTCCGCCTGAGCCCCGCTGTGAGGCCCGTCACCGTGACGCACGACCCGCACGCCGGCGCCGGGAGCGATCGGGTTCCCTGGGTGGTGGGCGTGAGCGGCGCCAGCGGGACGCCGTACGCAGCCGCCGTGCTGCGCGGCCTGCTCACCGCCGGGCTACCGGTCGATCTGGTGCTGTCCCGGGCGGCGCGGCTGACCCTGCTCGACGAGACCGGCATCGCCTGGCACGACGCCGCCTGGCAGCAACCGCTGGAACGCTGGCTGTCCGCCCCTCTCGGCGCATCCGCTCCCGAATCGGCCGCCGCCGTGGAGACGCTCGTGGCGGTGCACGCGCCCGGCAACCTCGCCGCCCCGACGAGCAGTGGCTCGTACCGGACTCGCGGCATGATCGTCGTCCCGGCGAGCACCGCGTGCCTGGCCGGGATCGCCCTCGGCCTGTCCAAGGATCTGCTGCAGCGATCCGCCGACGTGACCCTCAAGGAGGGCCGGCGCCTCGTCGTCGTCCCGCGGGAGATGCCGTACACGGGCGCGACGCTGCGCCACATGCTCACCCTGCACGACGCCGGGGCGGTGGTCGCCGCGGCCAGTCCCGGCTTCTACGCCGGCGCGCGCACCGCCGCCGACCTCGTCGACTTCGTCGCCGGCCGGATACTCGACGCGGCCGGCGTCGACCACGCCCTGTTCCGGCGCTGGACCGGCGAACTCGGCCAGGCCCGACGATCCGACCAGGCCGGTCACCGGACGGGGTGACCGAGGGCACGCGGGCCGCGTGGCCCGGCGTCACGTCCCGGTCGTGCCGGTTGCCGGACCGGGGGCCGCTCCGCGTCGGACGAGGTCCAACAGGGCTCCGACCCGCTCAGGGCCGACGCCACCGAGCGCGATCCCGTTGACCAGGACCAGGAGATCCCACCCGTCGACATCGTCCCGGAGGGTGCCTCGCTGCTGTTCCTGGACGACCAGGGCCGTGACCGTCCGGTACATCGCCGAATGCCACCGGTTGAACAGTCCCGACCGGCTCGCGCTGTCGACGTCGGCGCCGAGCGCCAGCGCGAGCTCACGTTTGTCCCCGACGAACCTGACGAGGTCGTGCAGCCACATGAAGAGCGCGTCGTCGGCCCGCTGGTCCGACAGCAGACTTTCGCCGCGTGCGCAGAGCGCGTCCACCTCGTCGGAGTAGACGGCGACGATCAGGTCCTGCCGGGTCGGGAAGTGGCGATACATGGTCGCGTTGCCCACTCCGGCCTGCCGCGCGACCTCGTCGAGGGCGGCGTCGACGCCCTGCTCGCGGAAGACCGCGGCGGCGGCGGTGAGCAGCCGCTCGTAGTTGCGTCGGGCGTCCGCCCGCAGGTGCCGCTCGGCCTGCGGCGGACCTGCCGAGTCCGGGAGCGCCATGATCCCCCTTGTTAACCAGGGAGTTCCCCGGTTATGTTGTCGACCGCGAGATAATCGGGGAGTTCCCCGCTTGTGTACGTCCAGTGCCACGGTATTCGAGGAGCGCAGCATGTCGAATGCGGCTGACGTCCACCGTCGCGTCGTCGAGAAGTACGGCGAGGTTCTCGCCGGCCGACTCGACGACGCACTGACACTGATCGACCCGGACGTGATCGACCACCGAGGGGGCCGGGAGGGCGACCACCACGGCATCGCCGCCTGGCGAAGGAAGTGGGAGCGCATGAACGAGGGGTTCCAGAACGTCTCCGCGAGGATCGAGCAGAACGTCTCGACCGGGGACACGTCGGTCAACCGTTACACGCTCCGTGGCACCCACCCGGGCTCCGGCCGTCGCTACNAGGTAACCGGCCTGGACATGGTCAGGGTGCGAGACGGGAAGGTCGTCGAGCACTGGGCCCTCGCCGACGAGGCGGCGCTACGGCACCAACTCGGTCTCGCCGGCGCCTGACGCAGCCGGGTCGGCCGGCCGAAGGGCCACCCGCGACCACATCAGGCTGGCGGCGGTTCGTTCTCGACCGGGTAGTTCCGGGATCCCTCTGGCAGGGGCGGGGCCTGGGCGGGCAGAGTGGGCGGCGACGGCCCAGGGCCGGGGGGTGGATCACAGCCACCGCCCCGGCGGGGCGCGGAGCTCGGCGGATCGAGGGCGACATGGCGACGAACGGGCGCGGGGCGGCGAAGGGGCGGGGACGCGGTTCCGGCCGATCGAAGGCGGCCGGGACGGGCGGCCCCGACCGGCCAGCGGGCGGCGGTCGTTCGGCGGGCGGCGGACAGGCCGGCGACGCGGGCCGGGCCGGGCGTCGACAGCGGCCCCCGATGCAGGATGTGGACCTACGGGTGCAGTTGCCGTACTTCCTGATCCGGCTGGCCGCCCTGGTGGTGATCACGGTCGTGCTCGCGGTGGTCGGGGTGAACCTGCTGCTCGCGGTGCTGATCGGGTTCGCGGTCGCCGGCCTGCTGACCTGGCCGTTGGGACGCATGCAGCGGCGGGCGGCGCAGCGTGCCGCCGCGGGCCGGGACGCGGCCGGGCCGCCGTCGCCGGGTGCCGGCAAGGGCCGGGACGCCTGACCGACCCCCACGGGCCCGGCGGTTGTGACGGGTCAGCCCGGCCGGCTCGGGTGGGTCTGACGGCGTTGCGGGCTAGTCTGGATGGCATGGATGCTGGGCTCAAACGGGAGATCGAGGCCAAGGTTTCCGCCGGCGAGCGGCTGAGCCGCGCCGACGGGGAGGCGCTGTATGCCAGTGACGATCTCGCCTGGCTCGGCGGCCTCGCCCACGAGGTCCGGACCAGGAAGAACGGCGACCGGACCTTCTTCAACGTCAACCGGCACCTGAACCTGACCAACGTCTGCTCGGCGTCCTGCGCCTACTGCTCGTTCCAGCGCAAGCCCGGCGAGGCCGACGCCTACACGATGCGGATCGAGGAGGCCGTCCGGCTCGCGAAGGAGATGGAGCCGGCCGGCATCACCGAGCTGCACATCGTCAACGGCCTGCACCCGACGCTGCCGTGGCGCTACTACCCCCGCTCGTTGCGGGAGCTGCGCAAGGCGCTGCCCGGCGTCGCGCTCAAGGCGTTCACCGCCACCGAGATCCACTGGTTCGAGAAGATCAGCGGACTGCCCGCCGACGAGATCCTCGACGAGCTCATCGACGCGGGGCTGGAGTCGCTGACCGGCGGCGGCGCGGAGATCTTCGACTGGGAGATCCGGCAGCACATCGTCGGCCACGACACCCACTGGGAGGACTGGTCGCGCATCCATCGCCTCGCCCATGCCAAGGGCCTGCGTACTCCCTGCACCATGCTCTACGGGCACATCGAGGAGCCGCGCCACCGGGTGGATCACGTGCTGCGGCTGCGGGAGCTGCAGGACGAGACGGGCGGCTTCGCGGTGTTCATCCCGCTGCGCTTCCAGCACGACGCCGCCGGTGACCCGCGCAACCGGCTGATGAACCAGCCGATGGCGACCGGCGCGGAGGCGCTGAAGACGTTCGCCGTCTCCCGGCTGCTGTTCGACAACATCGACCACGTCAAGTGCTTCTGGGTGATGCACGGGCTGACCACGGCGCAGCTCGCGCTGAACTTCGGCGCCGACGACCTGGACGGATCGGTCGTCGAGTACAAGATCACTCATGACGCGGACCGCTTCGGTACTCCGAACACGATGACGCGCGAGGACCTGCTGGCGATCATTCGGGACGCCGGCTTCCGGCCGGTCGAGCGGGACACCCGTTACCGGGAGATCCGCGCCTACGACGGTCCCGATCCGGCCCGCCGCGAGATCCCGACCTCCATCGACGCCTGAGGCGGGATTCGATGGTCAGCGAGGACGAGCCGACGCAGGACCGCGCGGCGGGCCAGCCCGCGCCCGCGGGCACCCCGGCGGCGAACGCCACCTCCNCCCCCCGCCCGCCGGTCCGACCGCCCGGCGCGCCAGGAATCGGCTCAATCTTCGTGCTCGCCTTCCTGGTGATCCTGGTCCCGGGCGTGGCGGTCTACGTGCTGNTCGACTGGGCCGGTCTGCCGATCGGCGGCGCGAGCCTGCTCGGCCTGCTCGTCGTCTTCCTCGGGCTGGGGTTCTTCCCGACCGTGCTGCGCCGGCTCGGCTGGGTGCCGACGAAGAAGCGGAGGTCCTGATGGAACTGCGCAAGCGCCCCACCGTGCGCCCGAGGCGGCCCGCGGCCGCGCCGCCGGGGGTCGCGGCCGCGCCGCCGGGGGCCCCGGCGGCGAAGGATCGCGGCCTGCTCGGCATCAACCTGCGGTATTTCGCGCTCCGCGCGGTGCTCTTCGGGGTGGTGCTCGCCGTCGTCCTGCTGCTCGGGGCGGGCGGGNTTCTCGCATTTGTGCTGGCATTGGTCGTCAGTGGACTGATGAGCTATCCGTTGGCGCTGCGACAGCGTCGCGCGGTCCTCGCCGTGATGGAGAACCGTCACGGCGGCCGGCGTTGACCGGGCCGGCGGGCACCGAAGCCCGGCCGCGGGTCGGGCACATCCAGTTCCTGAACTGCCTGCCGCTGTACTGGGGGCTGGTTCACTCCGGTGCGCTGCTCGACATCGAGCTGACCAAGGACACCCCCGATCGCCTCAACGAGGCCCTCGTGGCGGGCGACCTGGACATCGGCCCGATCAGCCTGGTCGAGTACCTCCGGCACGCGGAGGATCTCGTCGTCCTGCCCGATCTCGCGGTCGGCTCCGACGGGCCGGTGCTGTCCGTCGTNCTGAGCACGGCGGTGCCGCTTGCCGAGGTCCGCACCGTTGCGCTCGGCTCGACGTCGCGGACCAGCGTGCTGTTGGCCCGGATGCTGCTGGAGGAACGCCACGGACTGCGGCCGACGTACGTCACGATGCCGCCCGACCTGCCGTCGATGCTGCGGGAGGCCGACGCCGCGGTGATCATCGGAGACGTGGCGCTGCGCGCGACCTACGATGCCGAACGCGGCGGCGAGGGCCATCCCCTGGGCCTGATCGACCTGGGTGCGGCCTGGCGGGAGTGGAGCGGGCTGCCGATGGTCTTCGCGGTGTGGGCGGCCCGAAAATCGTTCGCGCAGCGGCATCCCGGGACGGTGAAGGAGGTCCACGACGCGTTCCGGTCCGGGCTGGACCTCGCGCTGCGCGATGTTGACCAGGTAGCGACGCGGGCGGCCCGTTTCGAGGTGTTCGACCCGGCGACGCTGGCCCGCTACTTCACCACCCTCGACTTCCGGCTGGGTGAACGGCAGCAGGCGGGCATCNGCGCCTTCGCGGACAAGGCCGCGCGCCGCGGCGACGTCCCCCCGCTGCGGGCGATGACCTTCGCCGAGGTCTGATCCGCCCGATCTGACGGCGTTGGACCGGGCGCGGGACAGCTCAGCCCGGGGTCAGCCCGGGGTCAGACCGGCGGGCGGAACGCGTGGGAGATACCGGACGGTGGGACGGCCCGGTGGGTGTTCGCGGTCGCGAAGCGGGCGATGCGCCCCTTCACCAGCGCGATCAGCCGGGGCGGCGTGGCCCGCCCGCCGGGCGCGATCAGCATTTCGTCGAGTGATTCGCCGCCGTCTCCACCGGGCAGGGCGGGTTCGAAGGCAGCCGAATCCTCCGGTTGCGCGCCGGACCCGGCCGGGGTGAACGCCTCCGCCGACGCGCCCGACCCGACTGGCGACGCCGGCCCCTCCACGGGATCCAACCTGGCCGGCGGGGCGGCGCTCGGCGGGGGAGTGGGCATCGCCGGGGTGCGGCCGGCAGCCCCCGGCCGCCTGTGCAGCGGGGTGACGGTCGGCCCGCCGAGCCCGCCGTCGCCGCGCCCGCCGTCGCCGACCCCGCCGTCGACAGTCGCATCCGGCGCGGCGGCGTCCGGCGCCTGGCCGGCGTCGGCGGCGCACTCCCGCCGGGCGGCGGCGTCGATGAGCCCGTTGACGGCGAGGGTCCAGGCCCGCAGCCCCTCGTGCCCGGTGAGTTCGGTGAACACCGCCGCCTCCAGGCAGCAGGTGCTCGCGCCCGCGAGCTCGTCGACGTCGAGCAGCGAGATGGCGAGCAGGCCGGCCAGGTGGCCGGCGAGCATGAACAGCCGGAACTGCTGATGCGGCAGCAGCGGGGTGCATAGCAGGTTGTCGACCACGCTCTGCTGGTCGAGTACCCGGGCGGTGACGTCCTGCGGGTCGAGCCGGTCGGCCTTGGCGATGAGGTCGGCAACCAGCCGATCGAGGTAGTCGAGCTCGCGGTCCGACCGGCGGTGGTCGAGCAGGTCCGACACCCGGCGGCGGGACTCCCGCTCCGGGTCGGGCCGGCGACGCAGGCGCTCGGCTCGCGCGGCCACGGCCGCCTCGCGCAGGTCGACCAGGGCGCCCCCGGCCTCCAGCGCCGCGTCGACGGCCGCGATCACGGGGCGCGAAGGAATCCCACGACTGGGCTGCTCCAACTGGGAGATGTACTGGCGGCTGTAGCCGGTGCGTCGGGCGAGCTCGTCCCGGGAGAGAACGCGTTCACAGCGCCGCCGCCGGACCTCCACGGGGAGCAGGTCTTCAGCGGTCGCCGCGCCCTGCCGGCCTCGGCTCCGTTGCCGCATCTGTTGACGTCCTTCCGCGTGGCAGAGGTCGCCTCCCACCGAGGGAGGCCAGTCGTCGTGCGCCGCCTCTCGTGCCCCCCCCCGAGAGCCGGCAGGAATTCACCGGTAGTGATCAGGCTACTCCATGGTGCACCCTAGTAGACTAGAGGCCAAAAGTCCCATACGCGAACGCTTGCGATGATTACTCTCCGTCATAAGTTGGGATTTTCTGCCGGACGGTGTCGCTCCAGGCGTGTGATCGGATGCAATACGTTAGGAGGNCCGGACGGGCGTGGCGGACCCGTCGAGACATTATGCCTGTATTCTTGGGCTCTTGTTGGGAAACGGGAGTGTTGCTGAGGAAGTCCGGGCGGAAAGCCGCGGAATCATCGAGAGATCGTCTCCGGCGGCCTATTCCCGCAACGCGGGCTATCACTGTCACGCCGGGCGTGCGGCACTTCGCCACGGTCTGTGGGTATCGCTGGGATGACCGACATGGGTCATCCCCGGAAACCATCCTGAATGACGATGCGCGGGGTCGGGTGGGGCGCGTACAAAAGAATGGTGGATACCGGNCGTTCGGTGGACGCCGACACCGTCGGGCTCGGCCGGGACGACGTTGTCGCCCCGGCTCGGGGCTCTTCCGGGACGGCTCGCAGCCCCGAGCCCGGCCGGGATGCTGGCTGCGGCCCGGGTGTGCAGGCCAGCCGCCCGGTCACGTGGGCCGCGATCCCGGATGGCGAGCGGCCCGGGGACCCCGCCCCCGGTGACGGCGCGGGCCCGGGCGCGGCCGAGCCGCCGCCCACAGTCGCCCCGCGCCGAGTGGTCGTCGTGGACGACGCGGACGGCGTGCGTGAGCTGCTCTGCCTACTACTGGGCACCGAACCCGACTTCGTGGTCGTCGGCGCCGCCGCCAACGGGGCGGAGGCCATCGACGAGGTCGTGCGCACGGCGCCGGACCTTGTGCTGCTCGATCTCGCGATGCCGGTGCTCGACGGCCTCGGCGCACTGCCGCGGATCCGGCGGGTCGCGCCGCACGCCACCGTGGTCATCTTCACCGGCTTCTCCGAGGACGCGCTGCTCGATCGCGTGCTCGCTCTGGGCGCGGACGCCCTACTGGAAAAGGGCCTGGCCACCGGCCCGCTGGTCGATCAGCTCCGCCGCCTCTGCGCCGCCCGGCGCACCGGCTGAGCCTCGCATCACCGATCTCCGGCGTGGACTGCGTTGTTCATTTTCTCCATCGGTGCGGTAGAGTTGTGGTGGCGGTGTCGGAGGGCCGGGGAAGGCCACCGGTACTGGCCCGATTTGGCCCGGTTCGCGGGGTGATACTCGCTGGTGGCGTGGTCCTGGGACCCACAACGCGCCCATCGGCGTCACTTCTGTGGAAACATGGGGCCGTGGTTACGCGTGCCCTCACCCTCGGGGCGCCGGCTGAGCGAGCGACGGATCTGGTCCGCGTCTCGCCCCGGCGCGGGTTCGCGTCGTCCCCCGCGGCCGCGTGCCTCGTGATTGAGCCGATGCTCGTCGCGCGCCTGCACGTCGACCTGCTGCGGGTCTCCAGCGCCGGCTGTCGCCGCTCCCGCTGACGTTCCCGTTCGCGGCGCCACTCTGCCGGCGTCGCGTTTCCCCGCGCATCGAGAGATCTCATGACTTCTCCTGCCCGCCCTGCCCGTCCCGCGCGCCCGTCCCGCCCCAAGGGAGCGGGCCAGTGGGCGTTGGGATACTCCGAGCCGCTCAACGCCAACGAGCGCATGAAGAAGGACCAAGGCGGGCTGGAGGTGCGCGACCGCATCCTCAACCTCTACCCGCACACCGGCTTCGACGGGATCGACCCCCAGGACCTGCGTGGCCGGTTCCGCTGGTGGGGCCTGTACACGCAACGCCGGCCGGGAATCTCCGGCGGCCGCACGGCGGTCCTCGAACCGGAGGAGCTCGACGACTCCTACTTCATGCAGCGGATCCGGCTCGACGGCGGGCGGATGACGGCCGACCAGCTTCGGGTCATCGCGGACATCTCCACCCGGTATGGCCGGGACGTCGCCGACGTCACCGACCGGCAGAACATCCAGCTCCACTGGATCCGCATCGAGGACGTGCCCGCCATCTGGGGTGCCCTCGAGGGCGCCGGGATGACGACCGCCGAGGCGTGCGGCGACACCCCGCGGGTCATCCTCGGCTGCCCGCTGGCGGGCGTCGACGGCGACGAGGTCATCGACGGGTCGGCCGCTATCGACGAGGTGGTCGAGCGCTTCGTCGGCGACCCGACGCTGGCGAACCTGCCCCGTAAGTTCAAAAGCGCGATCTCCGGTTGCGCGGACCACTGCACGCTGCACGAGATCAACGACATCGCGTTCGTCGGCGTCGTCCATCCGGAGCTCGGCGCGGGCTACGACCTGTGGGTCGGCGGCGGCCTGTCGACGAACCCGAAGCTCGGCGTGCGGCTGGGGACGTTCGTGCCGCCGGCGCGGGTTGCCGAGGTCTGGCACGGCGTCGCCTCGCTGTTCCGCGACTACGGCTACCGGCGCCTGCGCACCCGAGCCCGGCTGAAGTTCCTCGTCGCGGACATGGGCGCCGAATGGGTGCGCACCACGCTGGAGAAGGAGTACCTGACGGCCGCGCTGCCGGACGGGCCGCCGCCGGCGCCCCCGCGCAACGAGGGCCGCGACCACATCGGCGTGCACCGCCAGCGCGACGGGCGCAACGCGGTGGGCTTCGCCCCGCGCGCGGGGCGGGTGTCCGGGACGATCCTGCGCGCTGTGGCGGATCTCGCCGACCGGTTCGGACAGGGCCGCATCCGCGCGACGACGACCCAGAAGCTGGTCATCCTCGACGTGGCCGACGAGGCCGTGGCGCCGTTGGAGGCCGAGCTCGCGGCGCTGGATCTGGTCGTCCGGCCGAGCGTGTTCCGCCGCGGCACGATGGCCTGCACCGGGATCGAGTTCTGCAAGCTGGCCATCGTCGAGACCAAGGGCAACGCCCGCGACCTCATCGAGGAGCTGGAGCGCCGCCTGCCCGACTTCGACGAGCCGATCGGGATCAACGTCAACGGCTGCCCGAACGCCTGCGCCCGCTTCCAGGTCGCCGACATCGGGCTGAAGGGCTCGCTGGTCCCCGACGACGCCGGTGAGATGGTCGAGGGCTTCCAGGTGCACCTCGGCGGCCACCTGGGCACCCGGTCGCGACTGGGCCGCAAGTCGCGCGGCCTCAAGGTCACCGCCGACGGGCTGCTCGACTACGTCGTCGGCCTGCTGGAGACCTACCGGCGCGAGCGCGCCGACGGGGAGAGTTTTGCCGACTGGGCGGAGCGGGCCGACGAGGCGTCGCTGGCCGCGGTCGGCGCCGTGGGTTCCTCGGCCGGTGCCGGTGCCGGTGCCGATGCAGGGCCGGCGGCCGGGGGTGCCGATGGCCGGCAGTGATCGGGCGGTGCCCTTCTACTGCCCGTACTGCGGCGAGGAGGACATCGTCCCGGAGCCGGCGCCGGACGGCGCCGGCTCCGGGCACGGGCACTGGGCGTGCCGGGCCTGCCGGCGAGCCTTCCGACTGAGCCTGACGGCCCTCGCGGTCGCTGCGGGCCCGGTCGGTGCCACGCCGGCGGGCAGGCGCGGCGCAACGGGGGACCAGACGGCACGGCGAGGCGCCGCGCGCGACGACGAGGAGACGAGCTGATGGGTGCCACGTTGCAATCCCGGGCGTTGCGGGCCGGGGACGAGCTCGAAGGCGCGCCGGCCGAGGAGATCCTCGGCTGGGCGGCCGAGGAGTTCGGCACGAAGCTGGTGGTCGCCGCGTCCATGGCCGAGGCGATCCTGGTCGACATGCTCGCCCGGATCCGGTCCGACGTGCCCGTGGTCTTCATCGACACCGGGTACCACTTCGCCGAGACGGTCGGCACCCGCGACGCGGTGGCCGCGACCTACGACCTGCCGCTGATCAGCGTCCGCCCGCAGCTCACCGTCGTCGGCCAGGACGCCGTCTACGGCCAGGACCTTTACCAGACCGACCCCGACCTGTGCTGCCGGATGCGCAAGGTGGTGCCGCTGGACCGGGCGCTGGCGCCCTACGACGCCTGGGCCGCCGGGTCGCGGCGCGCCGAGTCCGCCGGCCGGGCGAACCTGAAGGTCGTCGACTGGGACGCGCGCCGCGGCAAGGTGAAGATCCATCCGCTGGCCGCCTGGACCGACGCCGACGTCGACCGGTACGTCGCCGAGCACGAGGTCATCGTCAACCCGCTGCTCTCCGACGGCTACGACTCCGTCGGCTGCTGGCCGTGCACCCGGCGGGGCGCCGGCCGCGCGGGCCGCTGGGCCGGCACGAACAAGACGGAGTGCGGCATCCACTGACCGGCCGCCGACCCGGCCGCCGACTCGGCCGCGCTGTGGCGCCGCCCGCGTGAGCGCTCGTCGGACAAGGACGAACAGGTACGGTGCACGCCGTGATGGACGGGCGAATCGCGGGTGAGGTCTGGCTGGTCGGGGCTGGTCCGGGCGATCCCGGGCTGTTGACTGTGCGTGGTCGTGAGCTGCTCACGACCGCCGACGTGGTCGTGGTCGACCGGCTCGCCGCGGCCGTCCTGCTCGACGCCGCGCCGCCCGACGCGGAGATCATCCATGTAGGCAAGAGTCCGACCGCCCGCTCCTGGGCCCAGGAGGAGATCAACGCGGTCCTCGTCGACCGGGCCCGGGCCGGCGCCCGGGTCGTGCGGCTCAAGGGCGGCGACCCCTACGTCCTCGGCCGGGGCGGTGAGGAAGCCCAGGCCTGCGCGGAGGCGGGCGTGGCCTGCACCGTCGTCCCCGGCATCACCTCGGCGCTGGCCGTGCCGGCGCTCGCCGGCATCCCGGTCACCCACCGCGACCTGGCGCAGGAACTCGCCGTCGTCTCCGGTCATCTGCCACCCGGCCACCCCGACTCGACCGTCGACTGGGCGGGACTCGCCGCCTCCCGGGCGACGATCGTCATCCTCATGGGGGTGGCGCGGCTCATGGACATCGCCGACGCCCTCCTCGCCGGTGGCCGCCCGGAGGCCACCCCGGTCGCGGTGATCGAGCGTGGCGCCACCCCCGCCCAGCGGGTCCTGCGCACCACGCTCGACGCTCTGGCCATCGACGCGATCGCCGCGGGCGTGCGGTCACCGGCAGTGATCGTGGTGGGCGAGGTCGCCGCCCGCAACGACGCCCCGGCCGCCGGTGCGGCGCCGCTCGCGGGCGTGCGCGTCCTGGTCGCCCGCACCCGGCCCCGCCCGGGCCTGCTGGCCCGCCGGCTGCGACAGCTCGGCGCGGACGCGGTCGAGACGGTCGTGGCCCGCCCCGCCCCGCTCGACGACGCCGGTGCGGCTCTGCTGGCGGCGCTGCCCGGGGCCGCGGGCCTCGTCCTCGCCGACCCGGACGAGGTCGCCGCGGTGGTCGCCCTGCTGCGCCGGGCGGGCACCGACGTGCGCGCGCTGGCCGGGCTGACCCTGGTGGCCGCCCGCCCCGACGTCACCGCCGCCCTCGACGCACTGGGCCTGGCCGCCACCACGCTCGACGACCTCGCCGCAGGCGCGGGAGATGCCGGCCGGGCCGCCCGTGCTGCCCGTGCAGAGGGTGCGGTGGGTGCCGGGGCAGCGGTGGGTGCCGGGCAGGGGACGGCGGGCCGCCGGCCGGCCCCGGTGCCGGAGGTGCTCGTCGTCGGCGCCGCCGACCTGCCGGCCGACGGCCCGTGGACGCCGCGGCGGGTGCCGCTGCTGACCGACGTGACCGCTGATCCCGATCCGCGGATCGCCGACGAGTTGCGGCACGGCGACTTCGACGTCGCGGCGTTCGCCTCCTCGACGGCTGCCCGCAGCACCGCCGAGCTGTACGGGCCGCTGCCCCCGGACCTGCTCGTCGCCGCGATGGGCCGACGCAGCGCCCAGGCCTGCGAGGCCGCCGGCATCCGGGTGGACATCGTGCCGGCCGAGCCGGGGGTGCGCCCGCTTGCCGCCGCCGTCGCGGACTTCGTCGCCGCCAGCCGCGCCGCCGCGGCCTTCTGATCGTCACCCCGGCGGCCGCCGCCTGCCGTCGTCGGCGGCACCGTTCTCAGGCGTACCGCCTCCCTGCGAGGGGCTGCGACGCAGGGCGCGGTTCCTGAGGGGGCGCCATGATCGCCGGACGTGGGGCCGGTCCGTCAGCCGGTGGGGTGCTCGGCTGCGGCGACCAGGTCGCGCAACGTGTCGTCGAGCCGTGCCCGCACCGCCTCGACGACGCAGGCATGCAGGCCGAGGGGCTCGGAGAGGATCCAGCGGGTCGTCGGGTGCCGTCCGCGTGCCTCCTCCAGTGCCGCGGGGAGGTCGCGGCGGGTGTGGTTGCCGCCGAAGAGGAAGAACGGATAGACGACGATCTCGGTGCACCCCGCGTCCGCGAGCCTGGCATAGCCCTCGCCGATGTCGGGCCGGCTGACCTCGAGGTACGCCGCCTCGACGGCCCCCCACGGCCGCGGCGCTGCCGGCGCGGACGGCGGGCGACCCGCGCAGCCGTCGCCGTCCTGGCGAGGTTCGGTCGCCAGGCGGCGGGCCAGCTCGCGGACGGTGGCGTTCGCCTCGTCCCGCCGTGAACCGTGGCCGATAACCAGAAGACCGCGCATGCCACCAGTGTGCGCCAGATGCCCGATCGCGGCCGCTGGCCGTCCGGTCAGACGGCCAGGCGGTCATTCCGGTCGGGCGGTCGTCCGGTCAGACGGTCATTCCGGTCGGGCGGTCATGTGGTCAGGCGGTGCTGTCGCCGGAGCTGTGCCCCGGGAACACCTTCGCCGCGGGGTCGACGACCGGCGCGGCGTTGTTGACGGCGGTCGCGACCTCGCCGAAACCGGTGGCGATCAGGCGGACCTTGCCGGGGTACTCGGTGATGTCCCCGGCCGCGAAGACCCGGTCGACGCCGGTGAACATCGTCGAGTCGACCGCGATGTGGCGCCGGGCCATGGTGAGCCCCCAGCGGGTCAGCGGCCCGAGGTCGGCGGTGAAGCCNAGCGCGGCGACCACNGCCTGCGCCGGGCGGACGTGCCGGTCTCCGGTGCGGGTCTGCACCAGCTCGACCTTCTCGATCCGGTCCTCCCCGTGGATGGCGGCGACCTCGGAGAAGGTGAGGATCTCCACGCTCGACGCCTCGACCCGCTCGATCGTCGCCGCGTGCGCGCGGAACCGGTCGCGGCGGTGCACCAGCGTGACCGAGCGGGCGATCGGCTCCAGGGCGAGCGCCCAGTCGAAGGCGCTGTCCCCGCCGCCGACCACGACAACGTCCTGGTCGGCGTAGGCGTCCAGCTTCGGCACGAAGTAGGCCAGGCCGCGGCCGAGATGGCCGGTCCCGGTCGGCAGCGGCCGCGGGGTGAACGTGCCGAGCCCGCCGGTGATCACGACTACTCTGGCGCGGACCCGGTGGCCCTGGCTGCTGGTCACCACGACCGCCTCCGGTTCGTGGGCGAGCTCGGCGGCCTGCTGGTCGAGCAGGTAGGTCGGGTCGAACTGGGCCGCCTGGGTGACGAGGGCGTCGACCAGCTCGCGGCCGCGGATGGCCGGGAAGCCGGCCACGTCGTAGATCACCTTCTCCGGGTACATCGCGGTGACCTGGCCGCCTGCCTCGGGCAACGAGTCCATCAGCGCGACCGACATGCCCCGGAAACCCGCGTAGTAGGCGCCGTAGAGCCCCGCGGGGCCGGCGCCGACGATCAGCATGTCCACGCTGGTGTCGACGTCGCCGCCCGCGGCGGCCTCCGGGCGGACGGCGGTGCCGTCGTTCGCCTCGACCGACTGCGTGACCATGAGCAGCTCCCCGCACCTCGCGGCCCGCGACCCGACCGGTCGGACTGGAGTGTCCGGTCGGTGCCACTGGACGTTCCTTCGCCTCATCCTGCCGGAGATCCGGCTGGCACGCCGTCATCTCCGCTGGTGGGCGTCCCTGACCGGCCGGTGCCGCGACGCCGGGCGCCGGCAGTGCCGGGCGATGCGCCCGGATCGCCGGGCGAAGCGCGGTCCCGGTCAACGGGAGGCGGCGTTGCGCTTGTATCGTTTCGCCGTTGCCCGGTTCGTTGTCGCTCGTGCCGGCTGTTCAGGCAGTATTCCAGGACGTTCCGGGGGGAACGGCGCACCGTCGCGGCCGTCGGATGGCGGACAGCGCTCCCCGTGTGGCGTCCGGCGAGGGCTAGCGTGAGGTAACAGGCACCCGCAGTCGCCGGGCCGCACCGAGCGGCGGTGGGCACTACAGCGGACACGGGCGGGAGAGCGGTGGCGGATCGATCGACGGGCCGGGACGCGCCGGACGGCACCCGGGGTGAGGCACTGCACCCGGACGACCCCACCGTCATCGGCGCCTACCGGGTCGTGCGCCGGCTCGGCTCGGGCGGCATGGGCACGGTGTACCTCGCCCGCGACACCGCCGGAGCCCTCGTCGCGATCAAGGTGATCCGCTCGGACCTGGCCGCCGACCCCGAGTTCCGCGACCGGTTCCGGGACGAGGTCGCCGCGGCGCGCCGGGTCGCCCCGTTCTGCACCGCGCAGGTCCTCGACGCCGATCCCGCCGCCCGCCGCCCCTACCTGGTCACGGAGTACATCGACGGCGTTCGCCTCGATGACGTCGTCACCCGGTCCGGGCCGCTGCCGATGTCGACCCTGCAGGGCGTGGCGATCGGTGTGGCCAGCGCGCTGACCGCGATCCACAAGGCCGGCATCGTCCACCGTGACCTCAAGCCGAGCAACGTCATGCTGTCGTTCTCCGGCCCCCGGGTCATCGACTTCGGGATCGCCCGGGCCCTCGACGCGGCGCAGGGACGGACCCAGACCGGCCTCGTCCTCGGCTCGGTCGGCTGGATGGCCCCCGAGCAGATGGAGGGCTCGACGATCGGCCCGGCGGTCGACGTCTTCGCCTGGGGCCTGCTCATCGCCTACGCCGCCGTCGGNGCTCACCCCTACGGGCAGGGCACCTACCTGGAGATGTCGGAGAAGATCCAGACGGGTCGGCCCGACCTGCGGGACGTGCCGGCGCAGCTCCAACCCGTCGTCCGCTCCGCGCTCGCTCGCGACCCGCGGGACCGCCCGTCGACCGAACGGCTGCTGCTGACCCTGCTCGGGGAGGAGGCGCCGCCCGGCGGGGACACCCGGGTCGCGGCCACCGCCGTCCTCGACGGCACCTGGCCGCGAGGCCGCAGCGCCGCCGCGGCCGCGGCTGGGGCCGCTGGGGCCGCTGGGGCCGCAGCGGGCGCGGACGCCTTCCGGACCAGGCGCTATGACGACTCGGTGGCCGCCGACGGCTCGACCGGACCGGACGTCGACCCCCCGGCGCCCGGCGCCCGGCGCGCCGACGCCGCCAGGCCGGCGCGGACCCGCGTCGCCGGCGCCGGCGAGCAGCACGGCTGGTGGGAAGGCGACGCCCCGTCGGCGAGGGAACCCAGATGGGATGAGCCGGCCGACCTTCCGCCGCCGGCCGGGCCGCCCGTGCCGCCACCGGCGTTGGCCGGTCTCGGCGTCGAGGATCGCGCCCCGCGCGCCCGCGGCGGGGCCGCCGAGGAGGCGGGCCGCGCCGGCGACGCTGGTTTCGAGGGCGCCGGCTTTGGTGGTGGTGGTGGCGCCGGCTTCGGTGGCGCTGCCGACGGTCAGGGGGTGCCGGGCCGCCGGCGGCGGCGCGCGGGATTCGTCCAGTACGAAGATGAGCAGCCTCCCGCCCCGGCCGCCGCACCCGGACCGGCAGCCCGCGACCGCCGCGCCGAGCCGGCGCCGCCGGCGGACGACCGCCGCTCGCCCCCGTCGCCCTACCCGCCGGCGGCACCACCCCCGTCTGCGGCACCTCGCCAGGCGGGCCGCCCGTACCCGCCGCCTCAGCAGCAGCCACAGCCGTATCCGCAGGCCCGGCCCCACCCGCCGGCCCAGCCCTACCCCGCCCAGCCCTACCCCCAGGCCCAGCCCTATCCCCAGGCCCAGCCCAACCAGCGGGCCCAGCCGTATCCGCAGGCCCAGCCATACCCGCAGGCCCAGCCGTATGCACCGGACCGTCCCGAGGGGCGGCGCGCCGAGGGGCGACGGGCGGCCGACCGCGGCGATGCCGCGCGCCCGCAACCGGCGCCGCGCCCGGTCGCCGAGCGCCCCCGCGACCGGGCGCCGGAACACCATGACCCCCCGGCGCCGCGACGCCCGCGCCGACGGTTCCGGCTGCGGATCCCCTTCAAGCGGACGATCCTGTTCGTTCTGGTCGTCCTGCTCCTGCTCTCCGCGGCCGACCAGATCGCGTCCATGGTCGACGAGCAGCGCAGCCGGCTGTGGGACAAGGTGGCCACCTCGGTCAAGAACGGCGTGGGCGACCAGGTGGACAGCCTGTGGAACCAGGCCAAGGACACCTTGGGCGGTTCCTCGGGCGGTCCGGGGTGANGGAGCGCGGAACGGCTGACCGACAGGCGTAAAACCACCGCCGGATAGGTACACCGACCTCATGGCGAGCATCTCAAGCAAGATCAACGAATTTCTGCACAGCCCGAAGACGCGAGAAATGGTCGACAAGGCCAAGGCTGNGGCCAACAAGCCCGAGAACCGAGCCAAGATCAAGCAGGTACAGCAGAAGTTCACCAACCGCACCCACGGCCCCGGCCATCACAACGCTCCGGGTAGCCCCCCGACCACCGGCGGCCCGACCACCGACGGCCCGACCACCGGCTCGACCCCGAGCCACCCGGGCGGCTACGGCGCGGAGCACGGTTACGGTGAGCGGCCGTCCGGGACTGGCGGCTCTGGTTCCGAGCAGGGCTACGGTGAGCGGCCGTCCAGCGGGTCCGATGCCGGCTATGGTGAGCGGCCGTCCAGCGGGTCCGGTGCCGGTTACGGTGAGCGGTCGTCCAGCGGCTACGACGCGGACGTCCCTCCGAGCACCGGTCCGGCCGACACCGGCGGTCGTTCCGGCTACTGATCGTCCGGCCGTCTCACCCCGACCGTCCTGGTGCTGGCCTGAGCGCGACGTGGTCCGGCATCGGGATCCAGGTCGTACCATCGCGCCATGAGCCTTGTGGATGCCGACGGCGAGTCTGCGGTGGGTCGGGGCGACGGCGCCGGCGAGATCNGGTCGATCCTGGACCGGGCCGCCGGGGGCGGCCGCATCTCGCCCGAGGAGGCCCTGCTCCTCTACACCCAGGCACCCCTGCACGCGCTCGGNACGGCGGCGGACACGGTACGTCGCCGCCGGTATCCCGACGGCATTGCCACCTACATCATCGACCGTAACATCAACTACACGAACATCTGCGTGACGGCCTGCCGGTTCTGCGCGTTCTACCGGGCGCCGAAGCACGCCGAGGGCTGGGTCCGCGACGTCGACGACATCGTCACCAAGTGCGGCGAGGCCGTGGAGCTCGGTGCCACCCAGATCATGCTCCAGGGCGGCCACAACCCCGACTTCGGCATCGAGTGGTACGAGCAGGTGTTCGGCGCGATCAAGGCGGCCTACCCGCAGCTCGCCCTGCACTCGCTGGGTGCCAGCGAGGTCGTGCACATCGCCCGCACCTCCGGCCTGACGTTCCCCGAGGTCATCACCCGGCTGCGCGACGCGGGCCTGGACAGCTTCGCCGGCGCCGGCGCGGAGATCCTCACCGAGCGCCCCCGGCACGCCATCGCCCCGCTCAAGGAGCCCGGCCATGTCTGGCTGTCGGTGATGGAGACGGCGCATACCCTCGGCCTGGAATCGACCGCGACCTTCATGATGGGCACCGGCGAGACGAACGCCGAGCGCATCGAGCACCTGAAGATGATCCGGGACGTGCAGGACCGTACCGGCGGCTTCCNTTCGTTCATCCCGTGGACCTACCAGCCGGAGAACAACCACCTCGGCGGGCGGACCCAGGCCACGACGCTGGAGTACCTGCGCCTCGTCGCCGTCGCCCGGCTGTTCTTCGACAACATCGCCCACCTGCAGGGCTCGTGGCTGACGACCGGCAAGGAGGTCGGCCAGCTCACCCTGCACATGGGCGCCGACGACCTCGGCTCGGTGATGCTGGAGGAGAACGTCGTCTCCTCGGCGGGCGCTCGCCACCGGACCAACCGCTCCGAACTGATCAGCCTGATCCGCACGGCCGGCCGCATCCCCGCGCAGCGCGACACCCTCTACCGCCACCTCGTCGTCCACCGCGACCCGGCCCAGGACCCGACCGACGACCGCGTCGCCTCCCACTTCTCCTCCACCGCGCTCCCCCTCGTCTCGGCCACCTGAGCAATCTTCCTTGGCGCGGGGGCGCACCCAGGCACCCGCCCCAGGCACCCGCCCCGGNCGGGACGCCATAGATTGGCCCGATGAGCGAGTCCGCCGGGTCCCCGGCCGCGGTCCTGGCGGCTACCGGGCCGAAGATCGAGCTGCACGTCCACCTGGAGGGGACGGTCCGGCCGTCGACGCTGCTGGAGATGGCCCGGCGCAACGAGGAGGCCCTGCCGTCGCGGACGGTCGAGGGCCTCGCGGAGCTGTACCGGTTCCGCGACTTCAACCACTTCATCCAGGTCTGGATNATGACGACGCACGTGATGCGGACCGAGGCCGACTTCCGCCAGGTCGTCGTCGACTACGNCGCCGAGGCGGCCGCGCACGGCGCCGTCTATGTGGAGGGCATCTTCTCGCCGTGGTTCCGCGTGCAGCGCGGCGTCCGGGTCGAGGAGATCTTCAACGGCTACGCCGACGGGGCGATCGAGGCCCGGGAGCGGTTCGGCGTCGAGGTGCGCCTGACCCCGGACATCGACCGGGTGCTGCCCGTCGAGGCGGCTACCGAGGTGGCCCGCTGGGCGGCGCGCTTCGCCGAGCGCGGCGTCGTCGGCCTCGGGCTCGGCGGCCCGGAGATCGGCCATCCGCCGGAGCCGTTCGCGCCCGCGTTCGCCCTGGCCGCGGACGCCGGGCTCGCCGCGGTGCCGCACGCGGGGGAGACGGACGGTCCGGCGTCGATCCAGGGTGCGCTCGACGCGCTCGGCGCCCGGCGGATCCGCCACGGCATCCGCGCGGTGGAGAACCCGGCGCTGATGAGCCGCCTGGCCGACGCGGAGATCGTGCTGGACGTCTGCCCCGTGTCGAACCTGCGCACCCGCTCCGTGGTCCGCCTGGGTGACCATCCGCTTGCCGCATTGCACGCGGCCGGCGTGGCCTGTTCACTGGCCACCGACGACCCGGCGATGTTCGGCACCGACCTCGGCACCGAGCACGCCGTCGCCGCCGGGCTCGGCGCCCGCGCCCGCGACCTGTATGCGGCCGGCGTCGCCGGGGCGCTGTGTGATGAGGCGACCCGGGACCGGCTGCGCCGCCTCGGCGCGGCCACCGACTGGGACGCAGCCGAGGAGGCGGCCCGCGCCGCGGCCCCGGCGGCCCTCGCCCGGTTCGACGGCGAGCTGCTCGGCGGCGGATCGACGGCCGGTGGAGGATCGACGGCCGGTGGCTGAGCGGCGCGGCAAGTTCGGATCGGTGCGGGGTGGATCGGTTCGGTATGGATCGGGGTCGACGACGGGAGGGGGCGCGGTGGGCAGGGCCGGGCTGGACAAGCGGCCGCAGGAGGTCGCGGCGATGTTCGACGGTGTGGCCGGGCGCTACGACCTGACCAACGCCGTGCTCTCCGGCGGCCTCGACCGGACCTGGCGGCGTGCCACCGCCGCCTTCCTCGACCTGCGCCCCGGCCTGCGGGTCCTCGACCTCGCCGCCGGCACGGCCACCTCCTCGCGGGCCTTCGCCGAGGCCGGCGCGCAGGTCGTCGCCTGCGATTTCTCCCTGGGCATGCTGCGCGCCGGCCAGCGCCGTCTCGCCGAGAGGCCGCCGCCCGCCAGCCCGGCGGGACGGGTGGTGCTGACCGCCGGGGACGGGCTGCACCTGCCCTTCCCCGACGCCGTGTTCGACCGCACGACGATCTCGTTCGGGCTGCGCAACGTCGCAGACACCGTGCGCTGCCTCGCCGAGCTGCGCCGGGTCACCCGGCCCGGCGGCGCCCTCGTCGTCTGCGAGTTCTCCCGCCCGGTGTGGGGTCCCTGGCGGACCGTCTACCTGGAGTACCTGATGCGCGCGTTGCCGAGGGTCGCCCGCACGGTCAGCAGCAGCCCGGACTCCTACGTCTACCTGGCCGAGTCGATCCGGGCGTGGCCCGCCCAGGCCGAGCTCGCCGATCTGCTGCGCGAGGCCGGCTGGTCCCGCGTCACCTGGCGCAACCTCACCGGCGGCGTCGTCGCCCTGCACCGCGGCCACGCCCCCGGCTGATCGACGCCCCCGGCTGATCGACGCCTGCCGCGGGTCAGCCGGGCAGGTGCGAGTCGAACCAGGTCAGGGTGCGCGACCAGCCGTCGCGGGCGGACGCCGGATGGTGGGACGCCGGGCGGGCGTCGTTGTGGAAGCCGTGCCCGGCCTCGGGGTAGCGGATGATCTCGGTGGGCACGGGGGCCTCGGCCGCCGCGGCCCGCAGCGCCTCGACGTCCTCGAAGGGGATGCTCGGATCCTGGTCGCCGTACAGGCCGAGCCACGGCGCCTGCAGCCGCCCGGCGATCTCCAGCGGGCTGGGCTCGCCGAAGCGTCGGGTGCGGATCCCGCCGCCGTAGAACGTGACCGCCGCACCGAACGGGCGGGCCACCGCGGCCTGGAAGGCGATGCTNCCGCCCAGGCAGAAGCCGACGACGGCGCAACGGTCCAGCGCCGTTCCCTCCTCGGCGAGCACGGCGAGGGCGGCATCGACGTCATCCAGCAGGTCCGTGCCGTCGAGGTCCTCGACCACCTTGACCGCCGAGGCGATGTCGTCGTAGTCGAAGACCGGCGAGCCGACGCGGTGGAACAGGTCGGGCGCGATCGCCCGCCAGCCGGCCCGGGCGAAGCGGCCGCACAGTCCCCGCACGTGCTCGGTGAGGCCGAACGCCTCATGCAGGACGACGACGCCGCCGCGCGCGGGACCGTCGGGTTCGGCGAGCGTCGCCGGGGCAGGTCCGTCGGCGGTGGGGAGGACGACGGTCTCTTCGGTCATCGCGTCTCTCGATTCGGAACTGGGTCGGGTCGGCCGGGTTGTGGCGGGTCTTCCGGGGCGTGTCGGTGACGGGCGTTCTGGTCGGGCCGGGTCGGGCCGGGTCGGGCCGGGCCGGTGGTGGCCCGCCCGCCCGTGCACATCCGGTGGGATGGGTGACGATTCGGGATACTTTGCGCCTTTTCGGGGTTAGATGACACGGCGTGGACGATGCGGCGGGCGATCAGGTGGGCAAGTGGGCGGATCGGGTCGGGACAGAATGTCGTGGCTGCCAGGTCAGGGTGGTCCCTTCCGGCCGGGCGTCACCCGCTTGGGCCGGTCGAGACCGCCCGTTCGGGCGGCGCCGCCTGGCCCGGACGTGCCCCGCGCGGTCCTGGTGGCACCGCCGCGACGCACCCGGCGCCCGCGGACGAGCGCCGCGTTTCGGACGGCCAGCGGGTGACTACCCCGCACAGGCGGTGATCCCACCCCGCGGGGAGAAGGTGCCATGGGCCGTTTCCGGCCGTCGGCTGCGTGTAGTGGATGAATTGCGATGTGTGACACGCTGGAGAGCTCGGCGTGGCTGTCGCGCCTGTGACCAGCGGTCACGCGAGAGGAGGGGTGGGCATTATACCCTCGCCCAGAAGTTGCGCCGGGACGCCGCGGCGGGTCCGTGCGGGCCGGGAGCGGGAAACGGTCGCTCACAGTGGTCATTGGGTGCGCGAAGTCGACTCGTCCGGTCTTCAGCGCATCCTGGTTGGTGCGATTGGCCTGCGTAGGGCCTACACTCGCCGAGGACGCTCGTGAAGAATTTCACGAGCACTCAAGCGGAGGGTCCCGTCCGGGAGTNCTCCCGGGACGGGTGGTCGAGCAGATCCGGAGCAATGGGTGGCCATGGCGACGACAAGGACTGACGGCGTGGGCGGCGGGTCGACGACCGACGCCGACGTCATCGTGGTCGGCGCCGGCCCCGGTGGTTCGTCGGCCGCCTACCACCTCGCCAGTACCGGGCTCGACGTCCTCCTCGTCGAGAAGACGACCTTCCCGCGCGAGAAGGTCTGTGGCGACGGGCTGACCCCGCGTGCCGTGCGCAGCCTCGTCGAGATGGGCATCGACACCTCGCCCGCCGCCGGTTGGGCGCGCAACAAGGGGCTGCGCATCGTCGGCGGCGGTGTGCGGATGGAACTGCCCTGGCCGGACCTGGCGAGCTGGCCCGACTACGGCCTCGTCCGCCCCCGGCTGGACTTCGACGACCTGCTCGCCCGGCATGCGGTGAAGGCTGGCGTCCGGCTGCAGGAGGGCACGGCCGTCACCGGGCCGCTGCTCGACGAGCGCACCGGCCGGGTCGTCGNCGTACTGGCGCGTACCGGGCCCGACCGGGAGCCGGTGACCTACCGCGCGCCGCTCGTCATCGCCGCGGACGGCAACAGTGCCCGGATCGCGCTGGCGCTCGGCATCCGCCGCCGGGAGGACCGGCCGCTCGGCGTTGCGGTCCGCCGCTACTACCGCAGCCCGCTCACCCACGACGACCACCTCGAGTCCCACCTCGAGCTGTGGGAGGGTCGCCCGCGCGAGAGCCGCCTGCTGCCCGGCTACGGCTGGATCTTCGGCGTCGGCGACGGCACCAGCAACGTCGGTCTCGGCCTGCTGAACACCACCGACGCCTTCCAGAACACCAACTACACCGACCTGCTGCGCCGCTGGCTCGCGGCGCTGCCGCCGGAGTGGGGCTTCACCGAGGACAACGCGGTCGGCCCGGTGCGCGGCAGCGCTCTGCCCATGGGCTTCAACCGCACCCCGCACTACCGCGACGGCGTGCTGCTCGTCGGCGATGCCGGCGGCATGGTCAACCCGTTCAACGGCGAGGGCATCGCCTACGCGCTGGAGTCCGGCCGGTACGCGGCCGAGGTCGCCGTGCAGGCGCTCGCCCGTGCCGAGGGGCCCGCCCGGGAACGCGCCCTCGGACACTACCCGGCGATGATCCGCGCCCAGTACGGCGGGTATTACACCCTGGGCCGATACTTCGTCCAGCTCATCGGGAACCCGACCATCATGGCGCTCGGAACGAAGTACGGGCTGCCGCGGCCGACCCTCATGCGCTTTGTCCTCAAGATCATGGCGAATCTCACCGACCCCCGGGGAGGGGATGCGATGGACCGACTGATCAATGCTATGACCCGGCTCGCTCCCGCGGCCTGACGTGTTACCCGAGTCGATCCGGTGGCGAGCAGAACGGGCCGGATCGACGGAATGCCGGTCTATCGCGCCTTGCGGCGCCGGCGCTGGTGGACCGGTGTCGGAGCGGAGTGTGGCAGGCCGTCATGGCGTACCCGGACCGCTTTCTCCGCGGACAGGACTGTGGGACCAGCCCGCCGTCGGAGATCCTGGGGTCACAAGTCCTGGGGGGAGCCGGCAGGAGCGGCCGGCGAGACCGCGAAGTACCACCGGGCCAGGGGATCTGGCTCGGGACTCTATGAGGGCGCCCCGCTTCCGGCGCCGTGATCAAGTGGCCAGAAACGTGACGAACACCGAGTACGGACCGTTTGCGATCCGTTCACCGGAAAGCCATTCCTCATAACGTCCGGCAACACTCTTTCGAAGGAGAGGAGTTCGGCATGCTCTCGAACTACGTGCCGATCCTCGTTCTGCTGGCGATCGCGACCCTGTTCGCGGTCGGTTCCGTCGCGGCGGGTGCGCTCATCGGCCCGCGCCGGTTCAACCGCGCGAAGATCGATGCCTACGAGTGCGGGATCGAACCCTCTCCGGCCCCGGCCGGACCGCAGCGTTTCCCGGTGAAGTACTACAACACCGCGATGCTTTTCATCGTCTTCGACATCGAGATCATCTTCTTGTTCCCGTGGGCGGTCGCGTTCGACAGCCTCGCGGTGTTCGGCCTCGGTGCGATGGCGCTGTTCATGGCGACGATCTTCGTCGCGTACGCCTACGAGTGGCGTCGTGGAGGTCTGGAATGGGACTAGAGGAGAAGCTGCCCGGTGGCGTGCTCCTCGCCAGCGTCGAGAAGCTCGCCAACTGGTCGCGGCGGTCGTCGCTGTGGCCGGCGACCTTCGGGCTGGCCTGCTGCGCGATCGAGATGATGTCCACCGGCGCCGGCCGCTACGACCTGTCCCGGTTCGGCATGGAGGTCTTCCGGGCCAGTCCCCGCCAGGCCGACCTGATGATCGTCGCCGGCCGGGTGAGCCAGAAGATGGCGCCGGTGCTGCGGCAGATCTACGACCAGATGCCCGAGCCCAAGTGGGTGCTGTCGATGGGCGTCTGCGCCAGCAGCGGCGGCATGTTCAACAACTACGCCATCGTGCAGGGTGTCGACCACATCGTCCCGGTCGACATGTACCTGCCCGGCTGCCCGCCGCGGCCGGAGATGCTGATGGACGCCATCATCAAGCTGCACGAGAAGATCCTTGCCGGGCCGGTCACCGGCAAGACCCCGCACACGGAGTCCGGTTCGTCGCCCTACCCCAAGCCGATCGACGTGGCCACCGCCCGCGCCGGGTTGCCCGCGGGTGAGCTCGACACCCGGACCCTGTCCGTCAACGACCGCAAGCACTTCCGGATCCCGGCCGGCGCGCCGGTCCCGACGGGGCGCGGCGCCGTCGAACCCGTTCTCGACACCCGCCGGCCGGCCGCGATCGTCCCGCCGTCGGTGTTCGGGCGGGCCAAGGGGATCCCCGTCGACGCCAAGCCCGCCGACGAGTCGCGGGCCCACGGTCCCGGCCCGAGCACCGCCGACATCGCCGACAGCGAGGCCGCTGCGGGCGGCGCCACGGCAGGCACCGGCGCCGCGCAGCGGGATGCCGACTCAGGAGCGACCCATGACACCCCCTGACGGCACTCCCGCCGCCGGCACTCCCGCCGAAGGCCGGGGCGCGGACGGCGGCGCCCTCGACGAGAGCGGGACGGCCGCGAGCGGCNCCGGCGAGCTGGTGGGCGGCGGCAACGGCGTGCGACCGGGACGGCGCCACGACGCGTTCGGTTCCGGCGGCACCGGCGACACCTCCGGGTTCGGCGGGCTCGTCGCCCCGGCCCCGGTGCTGGCCGCCAGCGAGCGGCCGTTCGGCGACCCCGACGCCGATGCGGTGTACGACGCGCTCGAACGCGTCTTTCCGCAGCTCGGCGACGCGGTCGAGCGGGCCGTCGTCGACCGCGGCGAGCTGACCCTGCACGTGCGCCGCGAGGGCCTGCCCGCGCTGGCCCAGACTCTGCGCGACGATCCGGGACTGCGCTTCGAGCTGCTGTCGTCGCTGTCCGGAGTGGACTATCCGGACGACATCACCGGTCGCCGGTTGCACTCGGTGGTCCACCTGACCTCGATGACCTACCGCCGCCGGCTGCGCCTGGAGGTCTCCGTCGCCGACGCCGACCCCACGCTGCCGAGCCTGACCTCGGTGTGGCCCACCGCGGACTGGCACGAGCGGGAGGCCTACGACCTGTTCGGCATCGTCTACACCGGCCACCCCGGGCTGACCCGGATCATGATGCCGGACGACTGGATCGGGCACCCGCAGCGCAAGGACTACCCGCTGGGCGGCATCCCGGTCGACTACAAGGGCGCCACGGTCCCGCCGCCGGACGAGCGCCGGAGCTACTCGTGATCCCGCACCCGGCCCTGACCGGCCGCCTGCATCCCCGAGGCGACATCCGAGGTTCGCTATGACGCCCAGCACGTCGGCCCCGCACACATCCACCGCCCAGCACACATCGACCGCCCAGCCCACCGACGGCACCGCCCACGCCACCGACGGGTCCTCGGCCTACGAGGCCGGTTTCACCGAGTCCGCCTCCGGCCGCGTCTACACCGTCACCGGCGGCGACTGGGAGGAGATCCTCGGCGCCGGGGAACAGGACGCCGAGCGCATCGTCGTCAACATGGGGCCGCAGCACCCCTCCACCCACGGCGTGCTGCGCCTCGTGCTGGAGATCGAGGGCGAGACGGTCATCGAGACCCGCNTCGTCATCGGCTACCTGCACACCGGGATCGAGAAGAGCTGCGAGTACCGGACCTGGACCCAGGCGGTCACCTTCCTCACCCGTGCGGACTACCTGTCCCCGTTGTACAACGAGGCGGCGTACTGCCTGTCGGTGGAGAAGCTGCTCGGCATCACCGACGACATCCCCGAGCGGGCCACCNTGATCCGGGTGCTGGTGATGGAGCTGCAGCGCATCGCCTCGCATCTGGTGTGGCTGGCGACCGGCGGCATGGAGCTCGGCGCCACCACCGCGATGATCTTCGGGTTCCGCGAGCGGGAGAAGGTCCTCGACCTGCTGGAGCTCATCACCGGGCTGCGGATGAACCACGCCTTCATCCGCCCCGGCGGACTGGCCCAGGATCTGCCGGACGGCACGGAGCGGGCCATCCGGGAGTTCCTCGCCGACATGCCCAAGCGCATCCGCGAGTACCACCGGCTGCTGACCGGCCAGCCGATCTGGAAGGCGCGGATGGTCGACGTCAACGTCCTCGACGCCGCCGGCTGCATCGCGCTGGGCGTCACCNGGCCGGTGCTGCGCGCCGCGGGCCTCGCCTGGGACCTGCGCAAGACCATGCCCTACTGCGGCTACGAGACCTACGAGTTCGACGTGCCGACCGCCCTGGAGGCGGACTCCTTCGCCCGCTACCTGGTGCGGCTGGAGGAGATGGGCGAGTCACTCAAGATCATCGAGCAGTGCCTGGACCGGCTGCGGCCGGGCCCGGTCATGGTCGCCGACAAGAAGATCGCCTGGCCGGCGCAGCTCTCGATCGGCGCGGACGGGATGGGCAACTCGCTGGCGCACATCCGGAACATCATGGGGACCTCGATGGAGGCCCTCATCCACCACTTCAAGCTGGTTACCGAGGGCTTCCGGGTGCCGCCCGGCCAGGTCTACACACAGATCGAGTCGCCCCGCGGCGAGCTCGGCTACCACGTGGTCAGCGACGGCGGGACGAGACCGTTCCGCGTCCACGTCCGCGACCCAAGCTTCGTCAACCTGCAGGCCGTCCCGGCGCTGACCGAGGGTGGCCAGGTCGCGGACGTGATCGTCGGAGTCGCCTCGGTGGACCCGGTGCTCGGGGGAGTTGATCGATGATGGCCTTCTCGCCCGAGATCCACGCCGCCGCGGCCGAGATCATCGCCCGCTACCCGGCCGGCCGCTCCCGCTCGGCGCTGCTGCCGCTGCTGCACCTGGTGCAGGCGGAGCAGGGTTGCGTGACGACCGAGGGGGTGACCTTCTGCGCGGACACGCTCGGCATCACCCAGGCCGAGGTCGGCGCGGTCGCGACCTTCTACACGATGTACAAGCGCCGGCCCGTCGGCGACTACCTCGTCTCGGTCTGCACGAACCTGTCCTGCGCGCTGCTCGGCGGGGACGAGGTCTTCGCCCGGGTCGCCGACCGCCTCGGGATCGGCCACGACGAGACGACCCCGGACGGCTCGATCACCCTCGAACACGCCGAGTGCCTCGCCGCCTGCGACTACGCGCCGGTGATGACGGTGAACTACGAGTTCTACGACCAGGTCGACCCGGACTCGGCGCAGGCGATCGTCGAGGGCCTGCAGGCCGGCGAGCGCCCCGCCCCCACCCGCGGCGGGCCGCTGTGCTCGTTCGCCGAGACGTCCCGCCAGCTCGCCGGGTTCGCCGACGAGCGCCCGGCGGGCGTCGCGGGACCCGGCGTCGGCGAGCCGTCGGTCGCCGGCCTGCTGCTCGCCGAGGCGGCCGGCTGGCGGGCCGACCAGGCCCCCGCACCGTTCGTCACCGCAGGCGAGACCGGTGCGGGCCAGCCCGACGCGCCCACCGCCTCCTCCGAGCGGAAGGGGAACTGATCAATGCCCGTCACCCCGGTCCTCACCCGGCGCTGGAACACCCCGGAGTCGTGGACGCTTGCGACCTACCGCCGGCTCGACGGCTACGTCGCGCTGCGCACGGCGCTCGCCGGTGACCCCGACGAGCTCATCAAGCTCATCAAGGACTCGGGGCTGCGCGGGCGCGGCGGCGCCGGCTTCCCCACCGGGATGAAGTGGGGCTTCATCCCGCAGGGCGACGGCCGGCCGCACTACCTCGTCATCAACGCCGACGAGGGCGAGCCCGGCACCTGCAAGGACGCCCCGCTGATGAAGGCCGACCCGCACTCGCTCGTCGAGGGCATCATCATCGCGGCGTACGCGGTGCGGGCCAGCCGGGCGTTCGTCTACCTGCGCGGCGAGCTGATCCACGCGGCCCGCCGGCTGCGCGCCGCGGTCGCCGAGGCGTACGCCGCCGGCTACCTCGGCCGCGACATCCTCGGTAGCGGCTTCGACCTCGAGCTTGTCGTGCACTCCGGCGCCGGCGCCTACATCTGCGGCGAGGAGACGGCCCTGCTCGACTCGCTGGAGGGCCGGCGTGGCCAGCCGCGGCTGCGCCCGCCGTTCCCCGCGACGCACGGGCTGTACGCGTCTCCGACCGTCGTCAACAACGTCGAGACGATCGCGACCGTGCCCTACATCGTCAACTACGGGGTGGACTGGTTCCGCACGATGGGCCGGGAACGCGCCCCGGGCCCGAAGATCTTCAGCCTGTCCGGCCACGTGACCCGGCCCGGCCAGTACGAGGTCCCGATGGGCACGACCCTGCGCGAGCTGCTCGACCTGGCCGGCGGGGTGCGCGGCGGGCGTGCGCTCAAGGCGTGGACGCCGGGTGGGTCGTCCACGCCGATGCTCACCGCGGAGCACCTCGACGCCCCGCTCGACTTCGAGGGCATGCAGGAGGCCGGGTCGCTGCTCGGCACCGCGGCTCTGATGATCATGGATGAGACGACCGACATGCTCCGGGTCGTCCGCCGGCTCACCCAGTTCTACGCCCACGAGTCGTGCGGCAAGTGCACCCCGTGCCGCGAGGGCACGAGCTGGATGGTGAAGATCCTGTCCCGGCTGGAGCGGGGGCAGGGCGACGCCTCCGACGTCGACACCCTCGTCGACGCCTGCGACAACATCTTCGGCCGGGCGTTCTGCGCGCTGGCCGACGGGGCCACCTCCCCGATCGTCTCGGGGATCAAGTACTTCCGGGACGAGTTCATCCCGGTGAGCGCGGTGACGTCGAGGCCGGACGCCACCCCGGACACCCCCGACACCCCGGGCAGCGCCGCGGCCGGCAACGGCTCGGCCGCGCCCACCCCGGGCGCCTACGCGGGAGCGCACTGACCATGACCGTCGCACCATCCCAGCCGGCCGCGTCGACCGCCGCGGATCTCGTCACCNTCACCGTCGACGGGCTGCCGGTCAGCGTCCCCAAGGGCACGCTGATCATCCGGGCGGCGGAGCTGCTCGGCATCGAGATCCCGCGGTTCTGCGACCATCCGCTGCTCGACCCCGTCGGCGCCTGCCGGCAGTGCATCGTCGAGGTGGAAGGCCAGCGCAAGCCGGTCGCCTCCTGCACGACGACCGTCACCGCCGACATGGTCGTGAAGACCCAGCTCACCTCGCCGGTGGCCCGCAAGGCCCAGGCAGGCAACATCGAGTTCCTGCTGCTCAACCACCCGCTCGACTGCCCGANCTGCGACAAGGGCGGTGAGTGCCCGCTGCAGAACCAGTCGATGGCGAACGGCGGCGCCGTCTCCCGGTTCAAGGAGGCCAAGCGGGCCTACCCGAAGCCGCTGGCGATCTCCACCGAGATCCTGCTCGACCGGGAACGCTGCGTGCTGTGCGCTCGCTGTACCCGGTTCTCCGCGCAGATCGCCGGGGATCCGTTCATCGAGCTGTTCGAGCGCGGCGCCGCCGAGCAGGTCGCGGTCAGCGACGGCCAGCCGTTCTCCTCCTACTTCTCCGGCAACACGGTGCAGATCTGTCCGGTCGGCGCGCTCACCAGCGCCGCCTACCGGTTCCGGGCCCGCCCGTTCGACCTGGTCTCCACGCCGACGGCGTGCGAGCACTGCGCGTCGGGATGCAGCCTGCGCACCGACCACCGCCGCGGCAAGGTGGTGCGCCGCCTCGCCGGCGACGACCCGGCGGTCAACGAGGAGTGGAACTGCGACAAGGGCCGCTTCGCGTTCGCCTACGCCCGCGCCGCCGACCGGCTGACCACGCCGCTGATCCGCGACGACGACACCGGGCAACTCGTCGAGGCGACCTGGTCCGAGGCGCTGGAATACGCCGCCCGCGGGCTGGCCGAATGCCGCGGCCGCAACGGCGTCGGCGTGCTCGCCGGCGGCCGGCTGACCCGCGAGGACGCGTACGCCTACGCCAAGTTCACCCGGGTGGCGCTGGCCACCAACGACGTGGACTTCCGTGCCCGGCCGCACTCGGCCGAGGAGGAGCAGTTCCTCGGCCACGCGGTCGCCGGCACCGGCATCGGGGTGACCTACGCCGACCTGGAGGCGGCGCCGGCGGTGCTGCTCGTCGCCTTCGAGCCGGAGGAGGAGTCGCCGATCGTCTTCCTGCGGCTGCGTAAGGCCGCCGACAAGCACGCCACCGCCGTGCACGCGCTCGCGCCGCTGGTCACCCGCGGGCTGGCCAAGCTCGCCGGGACGCTGGTCACCACCGAGCCCGGCGCCGAGCCGGCCGTCCTCGATGCGCTTGCCGACGCCCGCCCCGGCGCGGGCGACACCCACTCGCTCGCCGCGACCGCCCGTGCGGTGCGGGAGCCCGGCGCGGTCATCCTCGTCGGCGAGCGGGCCGGCGAGATCCCCGGAACGCTGTCCGCCGCCCTGCGCCTCGCCGACGCCACCGGCGCCGCGCTCGCCTGGGTGCCGCGCCGCGCCGGGGACCGCGGCGCCGTCTCCGCCGGGCTGCTGCCCTCGCTGCTACCCGGTGGCCGTCCGGTCGCCGACCCCGCCGCCCGCGCCGAGGTCGAGGCGTTCTGGGGCGGCCGGCTGCTCGGCGCGCCCGGCCGCGACACCGCCGGCATCCTCGCCGCGGCCGCCGCCGGCCGCCTCGACGGGATTCTCGTCGCCGGGGTCGACGCCGAGGACCTGCCTGACCCCGCCGCCGCGCTGGCCGCGCTGGCCCGCGTGCCGTTCTGCGTGTCGCTGGAGGTGCGGCGCTCGGCCATCGCCGAGGTCGCCGACGTGGTGCTGCCGGTCGCGCCGGTGGCGGAGAAGGCCGGCTCGTTCGTCGACTGGGAGGGCCGGCTGCGGCCGTTCCAACGGGCCCTGGACACCCCGGCGCTGCCCGACGTGCGCGTGCTGCACCTGCTCGCCGCCGAGATGGGCATCGACCTGCGGCTGCCCGACACCGGCGCCGCCGCCCGCGAGCTGCGCGACGTCGGCCGGGCCGGGACCGGCGTCTCCCGGGTGCCCGCACCGTCCGATCCCGCCGAGGCCGCGAGCGTCCCCGGACCGGGCGAGGCGGTGCTCGCCACCTGGCACCAGCTCGTCGACGACGGCGCCCTGCTCGCCGACGAGCCGTATCTCGCCGGCACTGCCCGGCCCGCCCGGGTCCGCCTGTCCGCGGCGACCGCCGCCGAGATCGGGGTGGCCGCCGGGGACCTGGTGACGGTGCGCAGCGGCCGCGGGTCGGTCACCCTGCCCTGCGAGCTCGCCGCCATGCCCGACCGCGTCGTCTGGGTGCCCACCCACTCGGCCGGCTCGCACGTGCGCCGCTCACTCGCCGCCCGCGCCGGCGTCGTCGTCCGGATCGCGGCCGGCGGCACCCCCCGGCCCGCCGGCGCCGACACGTTCGGTGTCGACCAGCGTCGCGGCACGGCGCTGGGGGCCGAGCTCACCGCCGCCCGCGACACCGCCGTGACGGTCGAGACGTCGCCCGCCGGCTCCCGGCCACCCGCGGCCGGACCGCCGGGGACGGCCGCGCCGCCGGCGGCACCGCCGGCGGCACCGCCGGCCGCATCCGCCGCCGCGGACCCGATCGCCCCGGCGCCGCGCACGGTCGGCGACGAGCCCGCCGGGGGCCGGCCATGAGCCACGCCGCCGCCGCGCTCGTGTACGCCGCCCCGGTCGACCCGGACCTGTCCGGCTTCGGCGACGACCCGTTCTGGCTGATCCTGCTCAAGGGCGTGGCGGTCTTCGCCTTCCTGTTGCTGATGACGCTGTTCTCGATCGTGTTCGAGCGCAAGGTCGTCGCGAAGATGCAGCAGCGGGTCGGGCCGAACCGGCACGGCCCGAGGGGCTGGCTGCAAAGCCTCGCCGACGGCGCCAAGCTGATGCTCAAGGAAGACCTGATCCCGGCCCTCGCGGACAAGCCGATCTTCATCCTGGCGCCGATCCTCTCGGCGGTCCCGGCGTTCCTCGCCTTTGCCGTCATCCCGTTCGGCCCGGAGGTCTCGATCTTCGGCGAGCGCACCACGCTCCAGCTCGCGGACCTGCCCGTCAGCGTGCTCTACATGCTCGCCGCGGCCTCCCTCGGGGTCTACGGGCTGATCCTGTCCGGCTGGTCGAGTGGGTCGANCTACCCGCTGCTCGGCTCNCTGCGCTCGGCGGCCCAGATCATCTCCTACGAGGTGGCGATGGGCCTGTCGTTCGTCGCGGTGTTCATGTACGCGGGCACGCTGTCGACGTCCGGGATCGTGGAGAGCCAGTCGGGGCGCTGGTACATCGCGCTGCTGCCGTCGTTCGTCCTGTACTGCATCTCGATGGTCGGTGAGACGAACCGGACCCCCTTCGACCTNCCCGAGGCCGAGGGTGAGCTGGTCGGCGNCTTCCACACCGAGTACAGCTCGATCAAGTTCGCCTTCTTCTTCCTCGCCGAGTACATCAACATGGTCACCGTCTCGGCGATCGCGACCACGCTGTTCCTCGGCGGCTGGCAGCCGCCGCCGATCCCGGGCCTGTCCGGTCTCGACCACGGCTGGGTGCCGTTGATCTGGTTCGTCCTGAAGCTGCTGCTGTTCCTGTTCTTCTTCATCTGGCTGCGCGGGACGCTGCCCCGGCTGCGCTACGACCAGTTCATGGCGTTCGGCTGGAAGGTGCTGATCCCGGTCGGCCTGCTGTGGGTCCTGATCATCGCGACCTTCCGCGTCTACCAGAAGGACGTCGACGACCGCACGCCGTGGCTGATCGGCGTCGGGGTGGTCATCGGCGTCATGCTGATCATCGCGCTGCTCGATCCCGGTGGCGCGAAGCACCAGCGGGAGCTGGAGGAGGCCGAGCGCCGCAAGCTTGCCCAGGCGCCGAGCCTCGAAAGCATCCCGTGGCCGCCCCCGCCACCGGGCGGTGCGCGCCACCGTCCGGNGGTGCCCGCGGGTACCTCGGCCAACGGGTCGTCCACCGTCATCCCCGCGGACCCCCCTCCGCGTCAGGAGAGCTGAGTCATGGGCTTCTTCGACCCCTACAAGGGCTTCGGCGTCACCTTCTCGACGATGTTCAAGAAGCCGACGACGGAGCAGTACCCGGAGCAGAAGAAGGAGACCGCGCCCCGGTTCCACGGCCGCCACCAGCTCAACCGTCATCCGGACGGGCTGGAGAAGTGCGTCGGCTGCGAGCTGTGCGCGTGGGCCTGCCCCGCCGACGCCATCTACGTCGAGGGCGCCGACAACACCGAGACCGAGCGCTACTCGCCGGGGGAGCGGTACGGCCGCGTTTACCAGATCAACTACCTGCGCTGCATCCTGTGCGGGCTGTGCATCGAGGCGTGCCCGACCCGGGCGCTGACGATGTCGAACGACTACGAGCTCGCCGACGACAACCGCCGGGACCTGATCTTCACCAAGGAGCAGCTCCTCGCCCCGCTGGCCGCCGGCATGGAGGCGCCGCCGCACCCGATGCGGCTCGGCTCCAGCGAGACCGACTACTACGTGCGCGACCCCGACGCGCCGCTGCCCTGGCAGGTGACCGACGAGCAACGCGCGGCCGCCGGCGGTTCCGACGCCGGGTCGGAGCGGCCGCGATGACCCACGCGACTCTGCTCGCCGCCGCGGGCGAGATCACCAGCACCTCCACCGGCGAGGCCGCGGTGTTCTGGATCCTGGCGCCGATCGCGGTGCTGGCCGCGGTCGGGATGGTGCTGGTCCGCAGCGCCGTGCACGCAGCGCTGCTGCTGGTGGCGAACCTGTTCTGCGTCGCGGTGTTCTACCTGGTCCAGCAGGCGCCGTTCCTCGGGTTCGTGCAGATCATCGTCTACGCAGGCGCGATCATGGTTTTGTTCCTGTTCGTGCTCATGCTCGTCGGCGTCGACTCCTCGGACTCGCTGGTGGAGACCATCCGTGGCCAGCGGCTCGGCGCGGCGATCTTCGGGCTCGGCTTCGCCGGGCTGCTGGTCTTCCCGATCGGCTCGGCCATCGACGGCGGCAGCGCCAAGGGCCTCGACAAGGCCAACGAGGGCGGCAACGTCCAGGCGATCGGTCGGCTGCTGTTCAGTAACTACGTCTTCGTCTTCGAGGCGGTCTCGGCGCTGCTCGTCGTCGCCGCGATCGGGACGATGGTGCTCGGCCACCGCGAGCGCGAGGGCGGCCGGGTCGACCAGCGGGAGCGGATGCGCCGCCGGTTCGCCGAACCCGGCCGCCAGGTCACCCCGCTGCCCGGACCCGGCGTCTTCGCCCGGCACGACTCGGCCGACACCCTCGGCCTGCTGCCCGGCGGCGGCCGCGCCTCCGGGATCGGCGGCATCCCCGGCATCCCCGGGGGCGCCGACGAACCGGGCGCCGCGGACCTCCCCGACGGCCGGGAGGCGGCGGACGCCCCGGACACCCCGGGTTCCCCAGGCGCCCCCGGAGTGTCCGATGGCCCGGGGTCGGCGGGTCCCGGCGGCCCGCGGGGATCCGGCGGGCCGGCAGGACCGGGCCGGCCGGGCGGACCGGGCGCGGGCGGCGGCTCCACGCCGGGCGCGCCGACACCCCCGGCGCCGACGGACGGCGCCGCGGCGGACGGCGCCGCGGGCGGAACGGATCCGGTCGACGTGAACGGCTCGGCGCTGGCGGGCGCCGGTAAGGGAGACGAGCGGTGAATCCCGCGAACTACCTGATCCTCTCGGCGCTGCTGTTCACCATCGGCACCGTCGGGGTCCTCGTCCGGCGTAACGCGATCGTCGTGTTCATGTCGATCGAGCTCATGCTCAACGCCGTGAACCTGACCCTGGTCACGTTCTCCCGGATCAACGGCACCCTCGACGGCCAGATCATGGCGTTCTTCGTCATGGTCGTCGCCGCCGCCGAGGTCGTCATCGGCCTGGCCATCATCCTCAGCATCTTCCGCACCCGTCGCTCGGCGTCGGTGGACGACGTGAACCTGCTGAAGTACTGACCTGCGACCCAGCGGCCGCGGCGCCCCCGGCGGTCATGGAAGAACGGACGAGACTGCAGTGACGCTTTATCGCCAACGACGCGCCGTGGCGGGGTCGCGATGAGGGTCGCCCCGGCTCTGCTCGCCGCTACCGAACCCGGCGGCCAGCCGATCCACTACGCCGCCGCCTCCGGGGTGTTCTCGCTGTCCTGGCTGCTCATCGTGCTGCCGCTGGCCGGCGCCGCGGTGCTGCTGCTCGGCGGGCGGCGCACCGACCGGGTCGGCCACATCATCGGCACGCTCGCGGCGGCGGCGAGCTTCGTGCTCGGCCTGGTGTTGTTCGCCGCGCTGCTCGGCCGGGACGGCGACGACCGGGCGCTGTCGCAGCATCTGTACTCCTGGATCCCGGTGAACGGCTTCCGGGTGGACGTCGGCCTGCTCGTCGACCAGCTCTCGATCGTGTTCGTACTGCTGATCACCGGCGTCGGCACACTGATCCACATCTACTCGATCGGCTACATGGCGCACGACCCGAACAGGCGGAAGTTCTTCGCCTACATGAACCTGTTCCTGGCGTCGATGCTGCTGCTCGTCCTGGGCAACAACTTCCTGTCGCTCTACGCCGGCTGGGAGCTGGTCGGCCTGTCGTCGTACCTGCTCATCAAGTTCTGGGAGGACCGACCGGCCGCGGCCACCGCGGCGAACAAGGCCTTCTACATGAACCGGGTCGGCGACGTCGGCCTCGCCCTGGCGATCATGTTCATGTTCGCCACCGTGGGTTCGACCAGCTACGCGGACGTGTTCGGCGCCGCCGCCGCGGGCGTCATCGGCTACGGCACCCTGACCGCGATCGCGCTGCTGCTCCTGCTCGGCGCGTGCGGCAAGTCCGGCCAGTTCCCGCTGCAGGCATGGCTGCCGGACGCCATGGAGGGCCCCACCCCGATCTCCGCGCTCATCCACGCGGCGACGATGGTCACCGCCGGGGTGTACCTCATCGTGCGGGCCGGGCCGATCTTCGACGGGACGCAGGCGGCGCGCACCGTCGTCGTCATCATCGGCGCCGCGACGATCCTCATCGGCTGCGTCATCGGCTGCGCCTACGACGACATCAAGAAGGTGCTGGCCTACTCGACGGTCAGCCAGATCGGCTACATGTTCCTCGCCGTGGGCCTGGGGCCCGCGGGCTACGCGCTGGGCATCATGCACCTGCTGGCCCACGGCTTCTTCAAGGCCGGCCTGTTCCTCGGCGCCGGGTCGGTGATCCACGGGATGGACGACGACCAGGACCTGCGCCACTACGGCGGGCTGTGGCGGTACATGCCGATCACCTGGGTGACCTTCGGCCTCGGCTACCTGGCGATCATCGGCTTTCCGGGGCTGTCCGGGTTCTTCACCAAGGACCGCATCATCGAGACGGCGTTCGACAAGGGCGGCACGTCCGGCTACCTGCTCGGCTCGATCGCGCTGCTGGGCGCGGGCATCACCGCGTTCTACATGACCCGGCTGTTCCTGATGACCTTCCACGGCAAGCCGCGCTGGTCGGCGGAGGGGCCGGCCGCCAAGCACCCGCACGAGTCGCCGGTGTCGATGACCGGGCCGATGATCGTGCTGGCGGTCGGCTCGGTGTTCGCCGGCGGCCTGTTCGTCCTCGGCCACTCGTTGCAGGACTGGCTCGAACCGGTCGCCGGGACGGGCGTCGAGGGCGTGCACACGTTCTCTCCGGTCGTGCTCACCCTGCTCACCCTGGTGGTGACCGCGGGCGGTTTCGCCGGCGCCTACCTGCGCTACCAGATGCGGCCGGTCGAGTCCGTGGCCCGTCCGGACACCGAGGTCACCCTGGTCACCTTCGCCGCCCGGCACGACCTGTTCGCGAACACGTTCAACGAGACCGTCGCCATGCGTCCCGGCCAGTACCTGACCCGCTTCCTGGTCTGGCTGGACCTCGTCGGCATCGACGGGCTCGTGCGGGGCAGCGCCGCCGCCATCGGCGGGCTGTCCGGGCGGATGCGCCGCCTGCAGACCGGCTTCGTTCGGTCCTACGCTCTGTCGATGTTGGGAGGTGCCGTCCTCGTGGTCGGCGCACTGCTGCTGGTGAGGGCGGGCTGACGTGAACACAGTCCCCTGGTTGACGATCCTGCTCATCGTCCCGGCCGCGGGAGCGGTGGTCGTCGCTGCCCTGCCGCGGCGCCACGCCACGCTCGCCAAGCAGCTCACTCTCGNCATCACGCTCGCGGTCCTGGTGCTCGCCGTGCTCGCGACCTTCGCCTACGACCCCGACAAGGCCGGTTTCCAGTTCGGCCAGTCCTACGACTGGATCTCCACGTTCGGCATCTCCTACTCGGTCGGGGCCGACGGCATCTCGCTGGTACTGATGCTGCTGGCCGCGCTGCTGGTGCCCGTCGTGGTGCTGTCGTCGTGGGACGAGGTCGACGGCGACGCCACGGGCGGTGGCCGTGTCCCCGCGCCCACGGTCGCCCCCGACGCCACCGGCGGCACGCCCGGCGGGTCCGCCGGGGGCACCGGTTCCGCCGGCGGAGTCGGGCCGATCGGCGTGGCCGGAGAAATCGGCGGTGTCGGCGGGCTCGGCGGTGTCGGCGGGCTCGGCGGTGATGACCTGGGCGGCGGTGGTGGGTCAGGTGGCGGTGGCGGCTCGGGCGGGACCGCGGTTGCGCTGGCCGCCCCGGCCCCGGCGCGGACCGTGACGATCCCGCCGGTCGAAGCGCGAGGCGAGGCCNCCGAGAGGCACGGCCGCCGTTCGGTGCCGGCGTTCTTCGCGCTGCTGCTCGCCCTGGAAGCCGGGATGATCGGCGTGTTCGCCGCGACCGACGTCTTCCTGTTCTACGTGTTCTTCGAGGCGATGCTGATCCCGATGTACTTCCTCATCGGCAGCTACGGCCCGGTGAAGGAGCAGGCGCAGCGCTCCTACGCGGCGGTGAAGTTCCTGGTCTACANCCTGCTCGGCGGACTGCTCATGCTCGCCGCGGTGATCGGCCTGTACGTTGTGTCCGCGGACAACCTCGGGCACGGCACGTTCGACTTCGCCACCCTGCGGCAGATGGAGATCACCCCCGGGGTGCAGAAGCTGCTGTTCCTCGGCTTCTTCGTCGCGTTCGCCATCAAGGCACCGCTGTTCCCGTTCCACACCTGGCTGCCCGACGCGGGCGCCCAGTCGCCCACCGGCGGCGCGGTGCTGCTCGTCGGCGTGCTGGACAAGGTGGGGACCTTCGGGCTGATCCGCTACTGCATCCCGCTGTTCCCAGACGCCGCGGACTACTTCGCCCCGCTGGTGCTGGGCCTGGCGGTCGTCGGGATCTTCTACGGGGCGCTGCTGGCCATCGGGCAACGAGATATGAAACGCCTCGTCGCCTACACCTCGCTCGCCCACTTCGGCTTCATCGCGCTGGGCCTGTTCGCCTTCACCAGCCAGGCCGGCACCGGCGCGGTGCTCTACATGGTCAACCACGGGCTGTCGACGGGGCTGCTGTTCCTGGTCGTCGGCTTCCTGGTGACCCGCCGGGGCACCCGCGACGTCGGCGCCTACGGCGGCCTGGCGAAGGTGACGCCGGTGCTCGCCGGGGTCTTCCTCCTCGCCGGGCTGTCGTCGTTGGCGCTGCCCGGGACGAACAGCTTCGTCAGCGAGTTCCTCGTCCTCGTCGGCACGTTCACCGCGAACAAGCCGCTGGCGATCGTGGCGACCTGCGGCATCGTGCTCGCGGCGATCTACGTGCTGTACCTGTACCAGCGGACGATGACCGGCCCGGTCGTCCACGAGGAGAACAGGGTCCTGCACGACCTCGGCCTGCGCGAGAAGGTCGTCGTGGCGCCGCTGGTCGCGCTCATCGTCGCCCTGGGGGTGTATCCGAAGCCGTTGCTTGACATCATCAGGCCGACGGTGACGGCGACCTACGCCGACATCGGCAAGTCCGATCCGGCACCGACCCACCCGGCGGCCGCCCATCCCGCCTCAGCGCAGCCCGGAGGCCATTCGTGAGCGCCGATCCGACCGTCCTGCTGGCGCAGACGCAGAAGATCACGCCGCCGTCGATCGAGTACTCCTCGCTCAGCCCGCTGCTCATCGTCTTCGTGGTGGCGCTGGTCGGGGTGCTCGTCGACGCCTTCGCCACCCGCGGGGCGNGTCGGGTCATCCAGCCCGTCCTGGCCGGCGGCGGTTTCATCGCCGCGCTGGTCGCGGTCGCGGTGCTGCACGGCCGGCACGCGGTGCTCGCCTCGGGCGCGGTGGCGATCGACGCGCCGACGCTGTTCATGCAGGGCACGATCCTGGTCTTCGCGCTGCTGTCGGTGCTGCTCGTAGCCGAGCGCCGGCTCGACTCCTCCGGCGGCGCGATCGTCGCCTCGGCGGCGATCACCCCCGGGTCGAAGGGCTCGACCGCGCAGCAGACCTCCGCGGACATGCAGACCGAGGCGTACCCGCTGATGGTCTTCTCGGTCACCGGCATGNTGCTTTTCGTCGCCTCGAACAACCTGCTGGTGATGTTCGTGGCGCTGGAGATCCTGTCGCTGCCGCTGTATCTGCTGGCCGGGCTCGCCCGGCGCAGGCGCCTGCTCTCGCAGGAGGCGGCGATGAAGTACTTCCTGCTCGGAGCATTCTCATCGGCATTTTTTCTCTACGGCGTCGCGTTCGCCTACGGATTTGCCGGCAGCGTGGAGCTCGGCAAGGTCGCCGACGCGGTCGGCACGGTGGGGAAGAACGACCTCTACCTCTACCTGTCGCTCGGCCTGCTGGCCGTCGGCCTGTTCTTCAAGATCGGCGCCGCGCCGTTCCACTCGTGGACGCCCGACGTCTACCAGGGGTCCCCGACCCCGGTGACCGCGTTCATGGCCGCCGGGACCAAGGTTGCCGCCTTCGGTGCCCTGCTGCGCGTCTTCTACGTCGCCTTCGGCGGCCTGCGCTGGGACTGGCGGCCGGTGCTGTGGACCGTGGCGATCCTCACGATGGTCGTCGGCGCGGTGCTGGCGCTGACCCAGCGCGACATCAAGCGGATGCTGGCCTACTCAGCGGTCGCCCACGCCGGCTTCCTGCTCGTGGGGCTCGCCGGCACCAACACCGACGGCCTGCGCGGCTCGATGTTCTACCTGGTCACCTACGGCTTCACCACGATCGCCGCGTTCGCCGTGGTCTCACTGGTGCGCACGAGCGACGGCGAGGCCAGCGACCTGTCCCAGTGGCGCGGTCTCGGCCGCACCTCGCCGCTGCTGGCCGGCACGTTCTCCTTCCTCCTGCTGGCGCTCGCCGGCATCCCGCTGACCAGCGGCTTCACCGGGAAGTTCGCCGTGTTCCAGGCGGCGATCGAGGGCGACGCGACCCCACTTGTGGTCGTGGCGCTGGTCTGCAGCGCGATCGCGGCCTTCTTCTACGTGCGCGTGATCGTGCTGATGTTCTTCTCGGAGCCGCTCGCCGAGGGGCCCGTCGTGGTCACCCGACCGACCCTGACGTTCGCCACGGTCGGCATCGGCACCGTGGCGACACTGGTCCTGGGAGTAGCGCCACAGCCCCTTCTGGACCTCGCGAATACCGCGGCGACGTCCGGCTTCGTACGCTGACGGTGGTATGAGCGCTATCGGGCTGGACGTCGTGGGGATCAGGACCGATCCTGATCTGGAAAAAGCCGTGCGAGATGGGCTTGGTCAGGTGGAGGAGCTGCTACGCGCATCTGTGCGCAGCGAGTTCTCCTTCGTGACCGAGACCTCGCGGCATCTCGTCGATGCGGGGGGTAAACGCTTCCGCCCGATCGTCGTGCTGCTGGCGGCGCAGTTCGCCGATCCGCACGCCCCCGGGGTGGTGCCGGCGGCCGTCGCGATCGAACTCACCCATCTGTCGACGCTCTACCACGATGACGTGATGGACGAGGCTCCCCGGCGCCGGGGAGCGGCGTCCGCCAACGCCCGGTGGACGAACACGGTCGCGATCCTCACCGGCGACTACCTGTTCGCCCGCGCCTCCGACATCACCGCGGACCTGGGCCCCGCGGCGACCCGGATCCTCGCCCGGACGATCGCGACCCTGTGTGAGGNCCAGATCCGCGAGACCGTCGGCCCCGCCCCCGACCAGGACCCGGTCGAGCACTACCTGCGGGTGGTCACGGAGAAGACCGCCTCGCTGATCGCCACCTCCGGCCGCCTCGGTGCGATGCTCGCCGGCGCGGACCCGCTCACCGTCGACACCCTGGCAACCTTCGGGGAACTGTTCGGGGTGGCCTTCCAGCTCTCCGACGACATCATCGACGTCGCCTCCGACCCGGCCGACTCCGGCAAGACCCCCGGCACGGACCTGCGGGAGGGCATCCCCACCCTGCCGGTGCTCTACGCGCTGCAGGCCGACGACCGGCCCGCCGCCCGGCTTCGGGAGCTCATCAACTCGGACTTCGCCGCCGGGGGTGGGAACCCGGAGGAAGGCGTCGCGGAGGCGATCGAGCTGCTGCGCGCGCACGAGGGGATGGCCAGGGCCCGCCGGGAGCTCGTCACCTGGTCGACCCGCGCCCGGGAATGCCTGGCTCCGCTGCCGGACAACGGGGCGAAGGCGGCCCTGGAGTCCCTCGCCGACTTCGTCATCGACCGCACCGGCTGACGCCCCCGGCCACGCCGGCGCCCCCGCAACCGGCCCACCTGCGGGACTGGCCTACCCGCGCGACCTGGCCCGGCCGCGCGGCTGATACTCCGCCCCCGTCGGCCCGAGGTCGGCCGACCGATCGCCTCCGGCGCAGGGCCGTTGCCGCGCCGGAGGCGGACGCCGTGTTCCGGGACAGGAAGCGGGCGTTCCGGCGGAGTGGCGGCCGCCTCCGGGGCCGGCGGGGGCGATCAGTGGGCGGTCTGGGACGCGCTCGGCGTGCTGCTGGACCGCTGAGCCGGAACCCCGGACGACGTGGACGCCGACGACGTGGTGGCGGTCGAGGAGGTCGAGGACGGGGCGCTGAACCAGGAGCCGAGCAGCGGCTCCACATCGACCGGATGGAACGGCAGCGCACCGGTGCCGGGGGACGAGGTGGCGCTCGGAGTGGCCGACGGGCTCGCGGCCGGGCTGGTGGCTCCGCCGTCGGACGCCGACGAGGTCGCCGTGGTGGTCGGGGTCGCCGTGGCGGAGGTGCCCGTCACGGTGCCGGCGCTCGGCGCGAGGGAGCGTAGGTCGGTCGGCCCGGTCGTCGGCTGGTCGCGCGGGGTCAGAGAGATGATCGGAATCGGGGCGGTGGTGGGGCCCAGCGCGACCGTGGTGACGGCACTCGACCCCGATGCGCTGGACCCGCCGGTCCCGGTGCCCGCCCTGTCGGCGCTCGGCGCAAGCTCGGCCCGCGGCGGCGAGCTCTGCGTGCGGTCTCGCGACGCCTGGGTCTGCGACGCACCGTAGGCGAGGGTCTCCGTGCCGGTGTACTGGATCCGCGATGCCTCACCGGCGTTCGGGACCGCTGCGCCGCCCNCCCCATCGCCCCCGAAAGCCACCCCGGCGACCAGCGCCGACAGCCCGGCCAGCGAGGCAGTGCCGGCGGCGGCCAGGCGCACCCGCCCGTTGCCGCGCCGGATCGGAGCCCGGTGGGCACCCGTGACACGCTCGGCCGGCGCGAGGTTCCGCGCGGCCGCCGACGCCGGCCCGCTGCGGCGGGGGCCGGTGGGCCTCCGGCCGGCGGCAGGCGGCCGGCTGGTGGTCGGCATCCGGCTGGCGGTGAAGGATGCGCCGAAGGAGGGGCTCAGCAGCCGTGAGGAGGCGGCGAACCGGGAGCCCTGCTCCCAGGAGGGCGCGTCGTGTGCCGGGAAGTCCGACCACCGGTCGTCGTCGAACTGGTTGTCCTCGTCGAACTGGTTGTCCTCGTCGAACCGGTCGTCCGCGGTGAACCGGTCAGCGCCGAAGCCCGTGTCCGAGAACCGGCCGGCGCGGAAACGATCCTCCGCGTCGAATCCGTCTTCGACGTCGTACCAGTCGTCCGAGTCGTGCCGGTTGCCTGTTTCATACTGATCGTCCGCGTCGTACCGGTCGTCGTCGANCCGGTCGTCCGCGTAGAACCGGCCGTCCTCCACCCCGTCGCCGTCGAATCGGCTCTCGCCATGCGGACCGCCCTCGAACGGGTCGGCCTCGTACTGGTCGTTGTCGTACTGGCCGTTGTCGTACTGGTGGTCGTTGTCGAACTGACCGCCGGTGGCGAATCGGCCGTGTCTCGGCCAGCCACGCCGCGGCCCGTCCGCCAGGTGGTCATCCCAGGCGGGTGCGGACTGTCGGGCCTGGCGGGCGGTGGTGCTGACCGACAGCGGGCCGGTAAGGGTGTCGAGCTCGCCGGGCGGGGCGAACGGGGGTCGCGGCGGGATCCGCCGCGGGGTCGAGGAGGGCCCGGGGCCGTACCAGCCCGAGCGGTCCGAGGTGTCCCAGGCCGCGACGGTCCCGGTGGGGGGCGTCGGGGCGTAGGCGCGGTCGTCGAGGCCGATCGGGGACGGGACGGCTGGGCGGCGCGGGGCGGCACCCCGGGAGTGCCGGCCGGCGGAGTGGCTACCCACGGCGGCCCCCGGCGGGCAGCAGCGCCTCGGACCCGGCCGGTCGGGCATGGCCCGCCCGAGAACAGGGCAGTTGCAAACAGGCCGCCTCGGCGGCATGGTCGGTGCCCACCGACGAACGCGGACTGGCCGCGGACCGCGGGCTGAGGGCTCGATGACCCCGCACTACGCCTCCGGCTGCATTGGTGTTGTGAGCCCCCCCGGGCCACACGGCACCCCCACGCGCAATCTGACCTTACCCGACCTGGTCGGAGCGGCAAATACCGGACTTATCCGAAGTAACTAGTTAATTGTTAGTGCGAGGGGGGATGGTCCGTGGCCGGAACGGCGTCGTCAGACCGCTCCGCGCCTCATTCCTCCGGCATGGCCGTGCCCCATCGGACCCCAGCGGGCCGGGTTCTGGCCGCCGTGGCCGCCCGCCAGCCTGCCTTGCGGGCAGGCCATGGCCGGGGGACAGGCCGGGCGGTTCGCGCCGAGGCTCGTCGGGCTGCCGGCCGGCGGGACGTCGCGCCGGCGGGACGTCGGGACGGCGGCTGATTGTTCGGCGGGCGGGTTCTGGCTGCCGCTTTCGGGGTCCCCCGCTGGTCCCCTGGACGGCCGTTCGGGTGCCCCCGGGGGATCCCCAGAACGCCGAAAGGCCGGGGCGGCGTCGATGCGCGCGCCCCGGCCTTCATGCCGGCTGGTTAATCAACCGGACCGCTCGACTGACCGAGTGGTCCGGCCGGTCCGGCGGGTTCCCGGGTCGTGCAGGGCGGTCGACCGGCGGGTACCGGCCGGTGGTGGCCGACCAGACCCGGACGGCCATACCTGGATCAGTCGATGGTCCAGGTCTCCCCACCGGAGATCAGCGACATCAGGTCGCCCTCGCCCTGCCGGGCCCGAGCGTCGCTGATCTGCGTGTTGAGCGCCTCGTCGTACGTGGGCGCGTCGACGCTGCGGAAGATCCCGATGGGCGTCACCCCGTGTGTGTCGCCGGTGAGCCGGGACAGCGCAAAGGACTGGCTCGGGTCCGCCGCGGCGGCGTCGTGGACGAGGACGCCCGGGCTGCCGGCGGGCACGACCTCCAGGCTGCCGTCCGCCGCGCGGCGGATCGCCTTGTCGCCCTCGGCGCCGAAGACGAGCGGCTCGCCGTGGGTCAGCTTCAACGTCACGTCGTCGCGGCTCGACCGGTCCTTCAGCGTGTCGAAGGCGCCGTCGTTGAAGATGTTGCAGTTCTGGAAGATCTCGACGAACGCGGTGCCCGGGTGCTCCGCCGCGGCGCGCAGCACCGAGGTCAGGTGCGCCCGGTCGGAGTCGATCGACCGCCCGACGAAGGTGGCCTCCGCACCGAGCGCCAGCGACACCGGGTTGTACGGCCGGTCCAGCGAGCCGAACGGCGTCGACTTGGTGATCTTGCCTACCTCGGAGGTGGGCGAGTACTGGCCCTTGGTCAGACCGTAGATCCGGTTGTTGAACATGAGGATCTTGAGGTTGACGTTGCGGCGCAGCGCGTGCAGCAGGTGGTTGCCGCCGATGGACAGCGCGTCGCCGTCGCCGGTGACCACCCAGACCGACAGGTCCGGCCGTGAGGTGGCGAGGCCGGTGGCGATCGCCGGCGCACGACCGTGGATGGAGTGCATCCCGTAGGTCTGCAGGTAGTACGGGAACCGCGAGGAGCAGCCGATTCCGGAGATGAAGGCGATGTTCTCGCGGGCGACCCCGAGTTCGGGGAGGAAGCCCTGCACGGTGGCGAGGATGGCGTAGTCACCGCAGCCCGGGCACCAGCGCACCTCCTGGTCGGAGGTGAAGTCCTTGCGGCTCTGCTGGGCCGGGGCGGCCGGCACCAGGTCGAGCAGCCGATTGCTGATACCGGTGTGGTTCGTCGTGACGGTCACTGGTTGATCACGTCCTCCAAGACGCCGGCCAGCTCCGCCGCCTTGAACGNCAGCCCGCGGACCTGGTTGTAGCCGATCNCATCGACAAGGAACTCGGCCCGGATCAGCGTCCGCAACTGGCCGAGGTTCATCTCGGGGATCAGCACCTTGTCATACGACCGCAGGATCTCCCCGGTGTTGGCCGGGAAGGGGTTGAGATGGCGCAGGTGCGCCTGGGCGACGTGCAGGCCCTTGGCGCGGACCCGCCGGCAGCCGGCTGCGATCGGGCCGTAGGTGGAGCCCCAGCCGAGCACGAGCACGCGCGCCTGCCCGGAGGGATCCTCCACCTCCAGCGGGGGGATGTCGTTCGCGATGCCGGCGACCTTGGCCGCGCGCAGGCGGACCATCCGGTCGTGGTTGGCCGGGTCGTAGGAGATGTTCCCCTGCCCGTCGGACTTCTCGATGCCGCCGATGCGGTGCTCGAGGCCCGGCGTACCGGGGACCGCCCACGGCCGGGCGAGGGTCTCCGGGTCGCGCAGGTAGGGCCAGAACTCCGGCCCCTTCGGCCCGGTGTGGTTCGGCTCGGTGGTGAAGGCGACCGTCAGGTCCGGCAGCTCCTCGCGCCTCGGCAGCAGCCACGGCTCGGAGCCGTTGGCGAGGTAGCCGTCGGAGAGCAGGAACACCGGCGTGCGGTACTTCGTCGCGAGCCGCGCGGCCTCGATCGCGGCGTCGAAGCAGTCCCCGGGCGAGCGGGGCGCCACGATCGGCACGGGGGCCTCGCCGTTGCGGCCGAACATCGCCTGCAGCAGGTCGGCCTGCTCGGTCTTGGTCGGCAGCCCGGTCGACGGCCCGCCACGCTGGATGTCGACGATGACCAGCGGCAGCTCCAGGCTCACCGCCAGACCGATGGTCTCGCTCTTGAGCGCGACCCCGGGACCCGAGGTCGTGGTGATGCCCAGCGAGCCGCCGAAGGACGCGCCCAGCGCGGCGCCGATCCCGGCGATCTCGTCCTCCGCCTGGAACGTCCGCACGCCGAACCGCTTGTGCTTGCTCAGCTCGTGCAGGATGTCGGAGGCGGGGGNGATCGGGTACGACCCGAGGAACACCGGAAGGCCGGTCAGTTCGCCGGCCGCGACGAGCCCGTAGGACAGGGCGAGGTTGCCCGTGATGCGCCGGTAGGTACCGGACCTCATCCGGGCCGGCGCCACCTCGTAGGTGACGGTGAAGGACTCCGTGGTCTCGCCGTAGTTGAACCCGGCGCGGAAGGCCGCGATGTTGGCTGCGGCGATCTCCGGCCNCTTCGCGAACTTCTTCTCGAGGAAACCGACGGTGCCCTCCGTCGGACGGTGGTACAGCCAGCTCATGAGGCCCAGGGCGAACATGTTCTTCGCCCGCTCCGCCTCCTTCTTGTTGACCGCGCTGCCGACCCCCTCCGCGGCGTGCACCGCGTTGATGGTCATCGAGGTCAGGGGGACCCGATGCACNGAGTAGGGGTCGAGCGTGCCGTCCGTCAGCGGGTCTGTCGCATAACCCGCCTTCTTGAGGTTTCCGCCCGTGAACGCGTCCGTGTTGACGATGAGATTCGCACCGGGAGGCAGGTCCTTGAGGTTCGCCTTCAACGCGGCGGGATTCATCGCAACCAGGACGTCCGGTGCGTCACCCGGGGTGAGGATGTCGTGATCGGAAAAATGTAGTTGGAATCCGGATACACCGGCCGGGGTGCCGGCTGGGGCACGGATTTCGGCGGGAAAGTCCGGGAGCGTCGACAGGTCGTTGCCGAACGTGGCCGTCTCGCTGGTGAACTGCTCTCCGGTGAGCTNCATACCGTCGCCGGAGTCGCCCGCAAAGCGCACGACCACCCGGTCGAGCCGGCGGGTCTCCCTCTCCCTGACCTGCTCAGACACCTTCAGTAACCTCCTCGGGTACCACACCAGCCTACCGGCTGTAGCAATGGGACGCGTGCGGCGTGCCGGGCCGACCGATCGCACGCGGTGGCCCGACGATCAGACCCGAATTTGTTGATCTCGGTGTGTTCTGGCGTAGAGTGATTGTCTGTCGACTCTGCGTATGTATGCCCCNGTCCTGGTGGCCGGCTGCTGCCATNCGTGTCCGGGTGGTCGGGATGCGTCGCCCGCCTGACGGGTGTGGGCGGTACGGATTCAATACGCTTCCGGGCGGCTTTCCATACAGCTCCGGTCGGGCGGCCTGTCGGCGAATAGACACATTCNCAACTTTGTTTCGATTACTCCATGTGTGCGACTCACTATCTTCCGTTGCCACCGCGGTGGGAGCCGCACCACGCAGCGTATCGGTCGCGAGGCACTGGCCGGATGGTGCCGAGGTGCCATCGCGACCGGCGCGCGGGCGGGAGAGCAGCATCGCAGTCATGACCTCGCGCCCCCGCCCGGCCCACTCCAGTCCGGCGTTGGAACGGCCGGAGCGAGCCCCCGATGGCGGACGCCGGGAGACGGTCGGGCTCGTCGGAGCGGGTCGGGCCGGCAGCGCCGTCGCCCTCGCCCTGGCCGCCGCGGGGCACCCGGTGGTGGCGGTGACCACCAGATCCCCCCTCGGCCGCGAACGCGCGGCGGCCATGTTCCCGGACGCACGGATCGGCGCAGTGCCGCAGGTGGCGCCGTGGCTGCGGGCGGCCGAGGTGCTGCTCGTCGCCGTCCCGGACGACGCGATCGCGCCGGTGACGGCCGAGCTCGTGGCCGCGGACGCCGTGCGGGCGGAGCAGATCCTCGCGCACCTCAGCGGCCGGCACGGGCTGGGCGTGCTCGCCGCCGGCGCATCCGTGGGCGCGGTCAGGGTGGCACTGCACCCGATCATGACGCTGCCCGACGCGGTGCGGAACCCCGACGCGTTCGCCGGCGTGTCGTTCGGCATCACCGCCGACCCGGGTGCCGAGGCCCGGGCCCGGGGGCTCGTCGCCGACGTCGGCGGCGTCCCGCTGCTGATCGAGGACGGTCGACGTGATCTTTACCACGCCGCGCTGGTCCTCGGTGGCAACTTCCTGACCAGCCTGACCGTGGCCGCCCGGGAGACGCTCGCGGCGGCGGGCGTCGCCGATCCGGGCGTCGCCCTCGCCCCCCTGCTGCGGGCGTCCCTGGACAACGCCCTCACCGGTGGCTGGCCGGCGGCCACGGGCCCGGTCCGTCGGGGCGATCTCGGCACCGTCCGAGCCCATCTGCGGGCGCTGGACGCCGTGGATCCGGCCGTCGCGGATGTCTACCGGGCACTGATGGCCTACACCACCGGGGGGCTGGAGCGGGCCGGCCTGCTCGATGCGCCCGTGGCCGACCGACTGCGCGCGGGTGCGGTCGGCCACACGGCGGACGGGAACGTTGATGCGCAGTCCCCGCGTTGAACAGCCCGTACCGGCTCGACAGGACGGACACCGGATCGCCATGCCACACCGCCACCTCAACGGTCTGAAGACCGCGCTGCTGCTGGGCGTGCTCTCCGCCGCGATCCTGCTNGTGGGGTCCCTGTTCGGGCGGGGTGGGCTGCTCATCGCGCTGGTGCTCGCGCTCGCGATGAACGGCTTCTCCTACTTCTTCTCGGATCGCATCGCCCTGCGGGCGATGCGGGCCTATCCGGTCACCCAGGTCGAACAGCCGCGGCTCTACGCCATCGTCGCGGAGCTCGCCCGCAATGCCCGCATGCCGATGCCGCGGCTGTACCTGAGCCCGACCGGCTCGCCCAACGCCTTCGCCACCGGCCGCAATCCGGGAAACGCGGCGGTCTGCTGCACCGAGGGCATCATGGACCTGATGGACGATCGCGAGCTGCGCGGCGTCCTCGGGCATGAACTCAGCCATGTGTACAACCGCGACATCCTCATCGCCTCGGTCNCCGGCGCCCTCGCCAGCGTCATCGTGTACCTGGCGAACATGGCCCAGTTCCTGGCCATCTTCGGCGGGCGGGACGAGGAGAACGGCCCGGGCATCTTCGAGCTGCTGCTGCTGATGATTCTGGGTCCGGTCGCGGCGTCGATCATCCAGCTTGCCATCAGCCGCTCCCGGGAGTACCAGGCCGACGAGTCGGGCGCGACGCTCACCGGCGATCCGCTCGGGCTGGCCAGCGCGCTGCGCAAGCTGGAGGCGGGCACCTCCGCTCGGCCGCTGCCGCAGAACTCGAAGCTGGGTCCAGCGGCCGCGCTGATGATTGCCAACCCGTTCCGCGGCGGCGGGGTCGGCCGGCTGTTCTCGACCCATCCGNCCATGAACGAGCGAATCGCCCGGCTGGAACAGCTCGCGCGTATGAATCCGTATCGCTGACGGGCAACTGACAGCAGTGTTGTCCGCAGTGGCATCACCGTATTACAGTGGACGACTCAGAGTAAGCTCGTACCGTCGACCGCGTACCGCGGGACGGTAGCCGGGAACCTAGTCGTTCCACGGCCACGACAGCGGCGGAGCGAACCCCCCAGGTTCCGCCGCAGGCACCCCGCCCGAAACCCCCCATCGGGCGGGGTGCGCCGTTTCTGGGTACGGGCCTCAGCGGTAGTTGACGAACTGGAGCGGGACCTCGAAGTCCTCGGCCTTCAGTAGCTGGATCACCCGCTGCAGGTCGTCCCGCTTCTTCCCGGTGACCCGGAGCTGGTCGCCCTGAATCTGGGCCTGCACCCCCTTGGGGCCATCCGTCCGGATCTTCTTGGCGATCGCCCGGGCCTTGTCGTCCGAGATGCCCTGCTGGACGGTCACCGACAGGCGGAACTCCTTACCCGAGGGCTTGGGCTCGTCGAACGACAGCGCCTTGAGCGAGATGCCGCGCTTGACGAACTTCTCCTGCAGGACATCGAGCACCGCCTTGACCCGCTCGTCGGTGTTCGCTACGAGCAGAATCGACTCGCCGGACAGGGCGGCCGATGCGCCCGTGTCGCGGAAGTCGAAGCNGGTCCGGATCTCCTTGGCTGTCTGGTTGACGGCGTTGTCTATCTCCTGTGCGTCGACTTTGCTGACGATGTCGAAGGACGGGTCTGCCACGTGCGCGGACCTCCAGTTCGGTTCGGTGCGGGGATGTCTGGCCGAGCGGGTGGTGTCGAGTCAGGCACCGTACGTGGTCATCAGGGGCGGTACCCGCCTCGGGGGGTGGCCACTCGCCGTTGTATTCGATCGACGACAGCCGTGCGGGACGGTCCACCGTCCCGGTGGTCCGGCGGGACCGGTATGCTCCTCTACGAAGGCAGGTTGCCCGAGCGGCCAAAGGGAACGGTCTGTAAAACCGTCGGCTCAGCCTACGATGGTTCGAATCCATCACCTGCCACTGGCCCGGCTACGGCCCGGATCATGTTGTGACGCAGGCCCTGGAGACCTCTCCAGGGCCTGCGTGGTTTTCCCGGCGGTTCCCGGCCGATCATGACCGCTGCCGATCGGCTTGATCACCTTCACCTTCGGGATCGCCGCCCACCGGCCGAGCGCCGGCGGGGCACTCGTCGCAGGTATCAGTCGCAGGTATCAACGGGGCGCTGGCATCGATCGCCGCGGCGCTCGCCGTCAGGCTGGCGCCGATCCGGGTCAACGCCGTCTCCCCGGGCTGGGTCGACACGCCGATCTGGGACATCCTCGCCGGTGCCGCGCGGCCGCGGACCCGGTCGCTCAGGGGGCGGCGGCGTCCAGCTCGGCGCGGGTCAGCAACGGACGCAGGGTCAGGCCGAGCTCGGCCAGCCGTTCCCGGCCGCCCTCACCGCGGTCGATCACGCAGAGCACGTCCTCGACGATCGCGCCGTCGTCGCGCAGCACCTTCGTCGCGTCGAGCACGGCGCCGCCGGAGGTGACGACGTCCTCGACCAGGACGACGCGGCGGCCGGAGACCTCGCCGCCCTCGGCTATCCGCCGGGTGCCGTACTCCTTGGCCTTCTTGCGCACGAACCGCGCGGGCAGGCCGGTGCGNTGGGAGAGCAGGGTGGCCAGGGGGACGCCACCGAGTTCGAGCCCGGCCAGGACCTCGGTGCCCGGCGGAATCAGCCCGGTCAGGCCGTCGACGATCGCGGCGAGTAGCTCCGGGTCGGCCTCGAACAGGTACTTGTCGAAGTACTCGGTGCTCGTCCTGCCCGACCGGAGCAGGAAGGTGCCGGTCAGATGGGAGGCGGCCCGGACCCGGGCGGCCAGCGCCGCGTTGTCGCTCACGTCAGTGCACTCTAGGGGGCTGAGGCCGGGCGGCGCGGCGCGGTCGCGCGGAACACCACGATCGCCGGTCCCGTCCGCCGGCCGCCCACACCTGGCGCATCGGGACATCCGCTGCGCAACCGGGGCTACGGTGATGCCATGTCGCGATCCGCCGCCGAGCGCCGCCCGCCGGTCCCGGCGGACGGCCCCGGTGCACTGCTATTCGTCTACGGGACGCTGATGTTTCCCGAGGTGGTCTCGACGCTGATCGGCCGGGTGCCGCCGATGGAGTCCGCCGCCGCCCCCGGGTGGCGGGCCGCCCGGCTGCGCGACCGCCTCTACCCGGGGCTGGTACGCCGGGTGGCCAGGGACGAGGCGCCGGTCGCGGGCCGGGTGCTCGTCGGCCTCGATCCGCGGGAACGAGCCGTGCTCGACGCCTTCGAGGGCTCGGCCTACGAGGCCGCCCCGCTCGCCCTGGCCGACGGGCGCCAAGCGGCCGCCTATCTCTGGCTGGACGCCGCCGAGGCGACCGACGATGACTGGGACGCCCGCACGTTCGCGGACGGGCACCTCGGCGACTACGTCCTGCGGTGCGCTGCCTGGCGATCCCGGCTCAGTCGGTGACGGTGGGCGGGGGACCGTCGTCGCCGCGCCCGGTTCGGCCCGGGCCCCCCGGGCCACGGCCGGTGAACCCGCCGGAGCCCGGTTGGGCACCCGCCGCCTCCGGGTGGCGGCCGCCGACGCCCGCGCCGCGGCCGGCGGCCTCACCGACGCCGGCTCGGTCGCCCGGGTACGGCTCCTCGTAGCCGCTGCGGGTTCGGGCGGTGTCGTAGGTGCACAGCGCGTAGATCACCAGGATGTCGATCGCGATGATGACGACCGACCACACCGGGAACGCCGCCATGAAGGCAAGCTGGCCGATCGCGTTGATCGCCGCGATCACGATGCCGGCCCAGCGCGCAGTGTCGTTGCGGATGTAGATCCCGTAGGCGATCAGCATCTCGACGACGCCGACCGCNATCCACAGCCANCCCCAGAAATTGATGTCGGCGTAGAGCACGTTGGTGCCGCCGTTGAGGTTGTTCACGACCACCGTGTAGTCGTTCAGAGCCGCGATGCCGTAGATCAGGTTGTGGAAGCCGACGATGAACATGATCACGGCGGCGAAGGTGAGCCATCCGCTCAGCGGGCGTACCGCCCGATTTCCTGCCATCTGATCCTCCCCGTTCGACGCCGACGCCTCGCCCGACCGGTGAACCGCCATGCCCCCGATGAGGGGGGCCACCGGGGCAGGGTGGGGCACGACCTCGTGGTCGCGGCGGGTCGACACCGACACCGTGCGGTCCGGTGTGCATCCGGTAGTCAGACAACTACCGTCCGCCGCTTAGATGCGATACCCGCCCCGCCCCGACGTCACCCCTTCAGCCGAGGGCGGCCCGCAGCGTCCCGTCAGCCGAGGGCGGCCGGCAGCGTCGTGACCTTGTTCGTGGCGGCGTCCCAGTGCAGCCGGCCGTGCTGGAAGGTGCTCTCCCGCCCGCCCGGCACCGAGTACTCGTCGGTCGTGGGCAGGCCGAGGCTGGACGTCGTGCCGCCGAGGGACAGGTAGGTCTGCAGGATGCGGCCGTGGACCTCGTGAGCGCCGGTCGAGGGGTGCCAGTAGATCCAGCCGCCCTGAAAGCGGGCCTGCTGGGCGCCGGGCGCGCTGGCGATCTCGATGTCGCTCACCGGGCGGCGCAGGAAGCTGTTCGACCCGCCGACGCCGAGGTACTTCGTCGAGATCGGGCCGTACAGCGCGTGCACCCCGGTGGCGACGGACCAGAAGGCCAGGCCGTTGGCGTACTGCTGCCAACGGCCCCCGCCGCCCGCGGGATTCTCGACCCCGACCGCGGCACCGAGCGCGGCCCGGGTCGGCCCGCCGGCCGCGTGCCACTTCTCGATCTCGCTGTGGGTGCCGTCCGCCTGCGCGGCGAGCGCGGTCGACGTGCAGCACAGCACGTTCATGTCCACGCTGCCGCTGATCCCGGGCACGGTGCCGCCGGAGGTGTACTGCCACAGTGCCCAGTTCGGCCAGCCGCCGGGTAGCCAGCCGGGGGTCGCCTGGTCGTTGTAGATCGCGAACCAGAACGGGTACTTCGCGAAGTCGTGGATGTCCGCCACCTTCCCGGTCCAGAACGACCGGTAGGTGTAGAGGATGGGGGCCCGGCCCGTCGCGGACTNGACCTCCTCCAGGAAAGCCCGGGTCCAGGCCGCGAGTGTCCTGGGGTCGAGTCCACCGGTGTCCTCGAGGTCCAGCACGGGCGCGAGATGGCCGGCCGTGCGCGTCAGCCCGCTGACGGCGATGAAATGGCGAGCCTGATCCACTGCGGTCGACAGCGGCTGCGCCGGGCGGGCGTAGTGGTAGGCGCCGACCACCAGTCCGGCCCTGGTGGCGGCGTCGCGATCGGCCACGAAGAACGGGTTGGTGTAGTTCGGTCCCTCGGTGGCCTTGATGATCACGAAGCTGACGCCGGAGGCGCGAGCCGCGTTCCAGTCGATCGGTCCGCCACCTGGATGCTGCCACGAGGCCACGTCGACCCCGCGCGGCCACAGCGGCGAAGGGGCCGCCCCCTGGGCCACGCCGGCGGTGCCGGACATGGTCAGCGTGGCGGCGGTGAGCGCGGCGATGCTGAGCAGTTGCCGGGGCAGCGGGATCGCGAGCGCCGGCCGGCCCGGCCGGCCCGGCCAGCCCCGATGGCGGGGGACGGAGTCGGCGTCCACCCGGCGGAGCGGGACGGGGTCCGATGAGCGGATCGATCTCGGGTTCGGTGCGGGGGGCGGCACGTGGGCAGAGGCCTGGGCGGCCACCGACGCGAGTCGGTCGGGTCGAGGGAACACCGTGCCGGGCGGCAACGGGGTGCCGGGCCGGATCGGGATGCCGACCGGGCCGGCGTCGCCGTCGGTGCCGCGGGTCGTCGGATACCGGCCAGGACGATGCGTGGAACGCATGGGCAACCCTCGGATGCTTGGGAGGCGACGGTCGGGGAGGCTCGTGAGCCGGTTGGCCGCGCCAGGCGGGGCGCACCAACGGGTGAGNCACACGCTAAGCATTCAAGGAATTACATACAGCTATCGAAGGTTGGGGGGCCCGAGTTATTCGCTACGGACAGTTGCTCCCGTCGACAATCTGCGCATCTTCCGGTCGGAATGNCTGCCGGGTTGGGCGTGCCGGCGTGCCAGGGGGCAAGGCTGGCGATGGGGATGTTCCGCGCATCCGGTGGCGTGTGGTCGCCGCCGACTGGCCGGTCCGAGCGGCGCTGCCATGATCGGGGACGAAGCGGACGGGGGTGCCTCCCCAACCACGCTCAGCGTCGTGTAATCTGAGCACCGCGACCTCGCGCCCCTTTAGCTCAGTCGGCAGAGCGTCTCCATGGTAAGGAGAAGGTCTACGGTTCGATTCCGTAAAGGGGCTCCACGTTCCGGTCCTCGGGCAGGTTNGTGTCCGGGATGGGCGGTTCCGCCGGTTCTCCCGGGTAGGCTAGTGGTCGTGTCTCCGGGCATCCTGGGGACCATCCTGGCGGTGTAGCTCAGTCTGGCAGAGCAAGCGGCTCATAATCGCTGTGTCGCCGGTTCAAGTCCGGCCACCGCTACTATCGGGGAGCGGCGCGCCGTAGCCCTTGTAGGGGCTCGCGGCCTGCCGCGTCGCCCGATCAGTTCAGCACTCGACTCAGGAAGAGGCATCACGCCGTGGCCGCCACTGACGTCCGCCCGAAGATCACGATGGCGTGCCAGGTGTGTAAGCACCGGAACTACATCACCCGCAAGAACCGGCGCAACGACCCGGACCGCCTCGAGCTGAAGAAGTTCTGCCCGAACTGCGGCAAGCACACGGAGCACCGCGAGACCCGCTGACGATGCCCGGCGTCGCCGTGTCGGCCACGCCGCCGTCCGCCGGACGCGTGTTGGGGTTCCGCGAGACACCGCAGGATCACAACCGGCCAGGGAGCTCCCTGGCCGGTTGTTTGCGTGTTGGCTCGCCCCACCTGCGTCGGCCCTGGTCGCGGGCCCGGGATGGCGGCGTGATGCCTGGGGCACCGGCGTGATACCTAGAA
>NZ_LJJX01000009.1:0-173699 GCF_001421075.1 Frankia sp. CpI1-P
CCCAAACATTAGTGGCGACGGTCTACTAGTCATTTGGACAACCACCCGTGTGGGGTCTGTGCCGTGGCCACGCCACTCCGTACGGTTTCGGGTCAACGCCACGTCACCACCCGCACGGGCCCCCTGACCCGGACTCGAGAAGAAAGGCAGGTGGCATGACCAGAAGCCTGGCCCCCGCCGTCAGCACGACCCTGCGCGCCAACCCGACCCACCTCGTGGGTTCCACCGTCGACGGCGACTGGACGGCACACGCCGCCTGTCGCGACCTCGACCCGGATGAGCTGTTCGTCCAGGGCGCCGCCCAGAACCGGGTGAAGACCCGGTGCTTCGGCTGCGCCGTCCGCACCGAGTGCCTCGCCGACGCCCTCGACAACCACGTCGAGTTCGGCGTCTGGGGCGGCATGACCGAGCGGGAGCGCCGCGCGCTGCTGCGACGCCGCCCGGACGTCACGTCCTGGCGCAAGNTGCTCGCCGACGCCCAGGCTGATCATCGATCAGCGTCCGCCGGATAGCCCGGACGGGGACGCTGCGCCCACCGAGCCGGCCCGGTCCACCGTCCGGCCCGACACCGCGCGGCAGCACACCCGCCCGACCACCNCATGACCGGCACGGGCCCACCAACCCGTGACCCGCACCCGATTCCGCCCGAGGACAGCGTCGTCCCGGTTCGGAACGCAGTCCTTTCCGCCGGCCCTGCGTCAGCCGACGCGGTATCAGCCGACGCGNTATCAGCCGGCCCGTTCCAGCCGCTCGACCCGAGCCAGCGCGTCGCCGATCTCACGCAGACCCGCCAGGTCGTGCACATCCTCGGACAGCGCCTCCACCTCCACCAGCGGGGTGTCGGGATGGGCGCTGGTGAACCGCTCCCGTAGCCGCGCCTCCCGGCTGGCCAGCCGCGCCCGCTCGGCGTGGATGCGCAGCACCGCCGCCGCGAGTGGATNCTCCCCGTGCTCATCGAGGTTCTCGGCGGCCGCCAGGCTGCGCTCGACGGTGAGCGCCGTCGCGTCGCTGTGGTGCATCCGGTTGACCACCAGCCCGGCCAGCGGCATCCCCTCCGCGTCGAGCCGATCGACGAAGTACGACGCCTCGCGCAGCGCCGCCGCCTCGGGCGCGGCGACGACGACGAACGAGGTGCCAGGATCGCCGAGCAGGCGGTAGGTCTCCTCCGCCCGGGCCCGGAAGCCCCCGAACATCGTCTCCAGCGCGGCGACGAACTGGCTGACGTCCATGAGGAGCTGGGCGCCGAGCACCTTGGTGATCACCTTGGTGAACATGCCGAGACCGGCGCCGAGCACCTTCGCGTAGGCCCGCCCGCCGGCCTTGGCCGGCGCGAGCAGCAGCCGCAGCAGCCGCCCGTCGAGGAAGGTGCCCAGCCGCGTCGGCGCGTCGAGGAAGTCCAGGGCCGACCGGGTGGGCGGCGTGTCGACGACGATGAGATCCCACTCGCCGCTCGCGTCGAGCTGGCCGAGCTTCTCCATCGCCATGTACTCCTGCGTCCCGGAGAAGGAGGACGACAGCGACTGGTAGAACGGGTTCGCCAGCAGCGCCTCGGCGCGCTCGGGCGTACTGTGCGCCAGGACGATCTCGTCGAACGTCCGCTTCATGTCGAGCATCATCGCGTCGAGGCGACCGCCGGCGGCGCCGTCGACCCCGGCCACCTCCCGCGGGGTGTTGTCGAGCGCGGTCAGGCCCAGCGACTGGGCGAGCCGGCGGGCCGGGTCGATGGTCAGGACCACCACGTCGCGCCCACGCTCGGCGGCGCGCAGCGCCAGCGCCGCGGCCGTGGTGGTCTTGCCGACACCGCCCGAGCCGCAGCAGACGATGATGCGCTCGGTGTCGAGCATCGCGTCGACGTCGAGCAGCGGCGCCCCCGCCGGGTGCGGCCGGACCCGGCGGGTCGCGGTCCCGGCGGACCGGCCCGCCGCCCGCCCCGTCGACCCGCCGGAGCGGCGACGCGGGCCCTCGCTCCTGGTCTCGTTCGCTCCGGTGCCCGCCTTCGCGGCGCCGGCCGCCTTCGCAGCGCCGGCCGTCCTCGCAGCGCCGGCCGCCTTCGCCGGTCCCGCCGTGGCCTTGGCCGATCGGGAACTCTTCGCCACCTGCGGCCGGTCGTCGCCGGACGTCGAACCCACGGCGCTCACCCCACCATCTGCTGCGCGCGCAGCATCTCCGCAAACCGGTAGATCGTGCCGACGTCGACCCCGTCCGCGACCAGCGGTACCTCGTACACCGGGCGGCCGAGCGCGGCGATCTCGGCCCGTTCGGCCGTCTCCAGCGCCACCCGGTCGGCGTGCTGGGCCGCCTCCCAGGCCAGCGCGTCCACCAGATCGCGGGTCGGTTCCAGACCCGCCTCCTTGATCCCGGCGGCGAGCTCCTCCCGGTCGAGCTCGCCGCGGCGGGCCAGCCGCGACTGGCCGACCTTCAACAGGGGCGAGCGGGCCATGTTGACGATCACCCCGCCCAGCGGCAGCCCGACCCGGGTGAGCTCGGCGACGCCGTCCACGGTCTCCTGGACGGGCATCTCCTCCAGCAGCGTCACCAGGTGCACGGCGGCACGTTCGGGCCGCAGCACCGCCATCACGCTGTCGGCCTGGGCGCGGATCGGACCCATCTTGGCCAGCCCCGCCACCTCGGCGGTCACGTTGAGAAAGCGGGAGATCCGCCCGGTGGGCGGCGCGTCCAGCACGACCGCGTCATAGGCGAGCCCCNCCGGACGGGTGGCGTCGGGGCGGTTGACGGCCTCCTTGACCTTGCCGGTCAGCAGCACGTCGCGCACCCCGGGCGCGACCGTCGTCGCGAAGTCCACCGCGCCGATCTTGCTCAGCGCCTTTCCGGCCCGACGCAGGTTGTAGAACATCTCCAGGTATTCCAGCAGGGCCTCGTCGGCGTCGATCGCGAGCGCGAACACCTCGCCGCCGCCGGGCGCGCTGGCCACCTTGCGCTCCTGGTAGGGCAGCGGCGGGGTATCGAACAACTGTGCGATCTGCTGGCGCCCCTCGACCTCGGTGAGCAGGATCCGCCGGCCGCCGGTCGCCAGCGCCACCGCCAGTGCGCCGGCCATCGTCGTCTTGCCGGTTCCGCCCTTGCCGGTGACGATGTGCAGCCGGCGATCCCACGGACCGCTCGCCTCGTCGTCGGAGTCCTCGGTCACCGTGCGCTTGCCACTCACACGCTCGACCGTACCCGCGCGCCCGGCCCCCGCCATGTCGGAAGCCGTGAGCTCCCCCGCGGCGGGCGCCCGCGGACCGAACGAGGCCGTCGTCCCCCGCGGTGTCCGGGGCGGGGAGACCGGATGCTCTAAGGTCCGGTGTCATGCAGACGAAGTGGGAGTACTTCACGGCCCCGTTGCTGATCCACAACACCAAGCAGATCCTCGACACCTTCGGCGAGGACGGGTGGGAGCTGGTCCAGGTCATCCCCGCTCCCACGAACCCCGAGGGCCTCGTCGCCTACTTCAAGCGGCCCAAGGGCCAGGCCTGACTTGACCAGCCCGAGCGCCCGCCTGGCCGAGCTGGGACTGACGCTGCCGCCGGTGGCCAGCCCGGCGGGCGCCTACCTTCCCTCGATCCGCGACGGCGATCTGGTCTGGACAGCCGGGCAGTTGCCGCTGGTCGACGGGCGGCTGGTCGCCACCGGCCTGGTCGGGGAGGCCGTCGACGCCGAGCGGGCGGCGGAGCTGGCGCGGATCGCGGCGCTCAACGCGCTGGCGGCCGTCGCCGCGCAGGCCGGCGGCCTGGACGGGATCGTCCGGATCGTGAAGCTGGTCGGGTTCGTCGCGAGCGCCGCCGGGTTCACCGCCCAGCCGGTGGTCCTCAACGGGGCGAGCGAACTGTTCGTCGACGTCTTCGGCGACGCCGGCCGGCACGCTCGTTCGGCGGTCGGGGTCGCCGCGTTGCCGCTGGGCGCGCCGGTGGAGGTCGAGGTGGTGGCCCGGGTGGCGGCCCTCGCCCGGGACTGAGCGGACCCGCCGGGGCCAGGCGGCGAGGTCCGACCTCGATCGGCGGCGGCCACCGGTGGTCCTCACTAGCATCGGCCTCATGGTCGATCACAAGGCTGCCCTGCTCGCCCGGCTGCAACGGTCGCTGGTCGTCGTCCGCGATCCCGCCGGTCCCGGCGCCGCGGCGGGGGCACCGCGGCCGCCGGTGGGCTCGTCGGCGCCCGTGCGCGATGCCGCCACGGTCGTCCTGCTGCGCGACGCTCCGGGCGGTCGAGGCATCGAGGCGTACTTGCTGCGGCGGGTGACAGGGATGGCGTTCGCCGGCGGGATGTACGCCTTTCCCGGCGGCCGGGTGGACCCGACCGACATGGGGCCGGATGTGCCCTGGGCCGGGCCGCCGGTCACCGAGGTGATGCACGCACTCGACGCGGACCCCGCGCTCGCCCGGGCGCTGGTCTGCGCCGCGGTGCGCGAGACCTTCGAGGAGTGCGGCGTGNTGCTGGCCGGTGCCGTTCCCCGGGATCCAGCCGACGGGACGGCCGCTGCGCCGAGCCTCGACGAGACGGCCCGTGCCGAGGCCCGCCGGGCCCTGGAGCACCACGAGCTCGGGCTGAGCGAGCTGCTGCGCCGCCACGACCTGGCGCTGCGGGCCGACCTGCTCGCGCCCTGGGCCCGGTGGGTCACCCCGGAGATCGAGCCTCGGCGCTACGACACCCGGTTCTTCGTCGCGGCCCTGCCCGGCGGACAGTCCCCCGAGCAGCCCTCCCGGGAGGCCGACCGGATGGAGTGGATGCGGCCCGTCGACGCGCTCGAGCGGCACGCCGCCGGCGCGCTGGGCATGCTGCCGCCCACCGCGTTCACGCTGGCCGAGCTGTCCGAGCACGACGACGTCGCGTCGGTCCTTGCCGCCGCCCACGCCCGCGACCTGTCGCCGATCATGCCGAAGATCCTCGTCAGCGGCGGGGAGGCACACCTGCTGTTGCCGCACGACGAGGCGTACGACCCGCCGGGCGGCGGCGGACCGGGCGACAGCGGACCGGGCGACAGCGGACCGGACCAGCGATAAGGCTTCAGTCATGACGACTCCTCGACAGGTCACCCCGCTGGCCGCGGTGCTGCTCGCCCCGAACCCGGGTCCGATGACGCTGGACGGCACCAACACCTGGCTGCTGCGCGCCGCCGGCGAGCAGGGGTGCGTGGTGGTGGATCCCGGGCCCGACGACGCGGGGCACCTGGCCGCGGTGGCGACCGCCGGCCGTGTCGAGCTGATCCTGCTCACCCACGGGCACGCCGACCACAGCGCCGGCGCCGCCGCGCTGCACCGGCTGACCGGCGCCCCGGTCCGCGCGCTGGACCCGGCGCACCGCCTCGGCTCGGAGGGGCTCACCGCCGGCGACGTGATCGCGACCGCGGGGATCGAGCTGCGCGTGCTGCCCACCCCGGGCCACACCTCGGACTCGCTGTCGTTCCTGCTCAGCGGCGACGAGCGGCCGGCGTCGGGCCCGCCCGCGGACGCCGCCGGCAGCGCCGGCCTGCCGTCCGGGCCGGGGGTGCTGACCGGGGACACGATCCTCGGTCGCGGCACCACCGTCGTGGCCCACCCCGATGGGCGGCTCGGCGACTACCTCGACAGCCTGCGGCTGCTGCGGGAGCTGGGGGAGACCACGGTGCTGCCGGGGCACGGCCCCGAGCTGCCCGCCGCCGGCCGCGCCGCGGAGCAGTACCTGGCCCACCGCCGGGGCCGCCTGGACCAGGTCCGCCGCGCGCTGGCCGACGCCGGGGTCGACGCCGCCGAGGCCGACCCCGCCGACGTGGTCCGCCGGGTGTACGCGGACACCGACCGGGCGCTGTGGTTCGCGGCCGAACTTTCCGTCAGGGCCCAACTGGACTACTTGCGGCAGCATCCCGACATCCCCTGAACGAGCCAGGCACTTCGGGTTGGTCCCCGTGCTCGCGACCCGTGACATATCCTCACGGCGGCCGTGAGCGGGGCCACCCGTTCGGCACTCGCGGGCCAGCGGCCCCGGCCCGGGCCCTCCCAGCCCCACCGCGGGCCGCTGACCAGGCAGATCAGGGAGTCCGGCTGCGGCGGGACGGCACCCGATCGAGCCTCGCCGCGCCCGGCGACGCGGGGCTGGACGACCCCGGTACCACCGGGAGGCACCAACGCGGCCGCGATCGGTCACCCGACCGGAGGGGATGCCGGGAAGGAGACCCAGACCACTAAACTTTGGCACGGAGGGAACCGATCGTGCGCAGGATGACGACTTCGACCAGCCGGAGGCCGAGCGGCCGGTCCGGGGCGGCCTACGGCCACCCGGTCGGGCGAGACGCGGCGCCGGTGCTGCCCCTACCCCGGGAGGCCCGCAGATGAGGGTGCCCGCGCGATCCCCACGCCCCGGGCGGCGGCGACCATGGTGATCTCCGCACCGCACACGGGGCCGCTGCGCTGCCCCCGGTGCGGCTCGGCGGCCGTCCCCGGCGGACGGTTCTGTTATCACTGCGGCCTGGAGTTCACCCAGNCCGAAGCCCCGGCGTCCGAGGTCCCGGAACGGCGCGTCGTCACCGTACTGTTCGGCGACCTGTCCGACTTCACCGGCTGGGCCGACAACCGCGACCCGGAGCGCGTCGGCGAGATGACCGACCGGGTGCTCGCCGCGCTCGCCCACGAGATCGACGAGGTCGGCGGGCGCGTCGACAACCTCACCGGCGACGGCATCATGGCCGTCTTCGGCGCGCCCACCGCCCACGAGGACGACCCGGAGCGCGCGGTGCGGGCCGCCGCCGCGATGCAGGAGACCGTCCGCCGGCTGGTGCAGGACACCGCCGGTGACAGCGCGGAGGGCCGCCTCGGCCTGCGCGTCGGGATCAACACCGGCGAGGTCCTCGCCGGGGTGCAGGCGGCCATCTCGTACACGGTGATCGGCGACACGGTGAACACCGCGGCCCGGCTGTCGGCCGCGGCCACGATCGGCACCGTCTACGCGGGCCGCGAGACGGTGCTGGCGACCCGGTCGGTGGCGAGCTGGCGTGAGCTGCCCGACCTCGTCCTCAAGGGCAAGCGGGAACCGGTGCCGGCGTACGAGCTGATCAGCCTGCGCCCCTCCAACGTCGCCCGGCCGGGTCTCGCCGACGACGCGCCGTTCCTCGGCCGCGACGCGGAGCTGGCCGCCCTGGAGACGCTCTTCGCCGAGGTCGTCACGCGGCGCTCGCCGGAGGTCGCGCTGATCGTCGGCGAGGCCGGGATCGGCAAGACCCGGCTGGCCAGCGAGCTGGCCAACCGGGCTGAGCGGACACCCGGCACGGTGGCGCTGTGGGGACGCACGGTCCGTCACGGCGACGGCCGCGGCCTCGCGCCCCTCGTCGACGTCGTGCGCAACGCCTGCGGTGTCACGGACGGCGACTCGCTCGACCGGGTGGCCGACCGGGTCCGGCGCACCGTGGCGGGGCTGTCCCATCCCCTCACCGGGGCGCGGCTGCCCGCCGGCATCGCCGACCGCTTACTCCTGTTGCTCGGCGTGCCCCTGGACCGGCGGTCCACCATCCCGGCCACTACCCCGGGTGATCCGGCGGCCCGCGCCTCCCACATCGAGGAGGCCGAGCAGCGCGCCGTGGAGGCGACGGTGGAGGCCGTCGCGCTGCTGCTCAGCGCGCTGGCGCGGTCCGGGCCCATCCTGGTGCTGATCGACGATCTGGAGTGGGCGACGAGCCAGCTCAGTGACGCGATCGGCCGGCTCGCCTCGCGCCTGTCCGGGCCGGTCCTGCTCGTCCTGCTCGACCGGGCCGGACCGCGCCTGGCCACCCTCCCCCGGATCCGGCGCATCGACCTGCAGTCGCTGAGCACGGAGGCGTCCAGCCTGCTGTTGCAGAGCCACCTGCGGGGCAAGACGCTGGAGCCGCACACCCGCGACGACCTGCTCGCCCGGGTGCACGGCAACCCGTTCTTCCTCGTCGAGCTGCTCAACCTCCTCATCGACCGGCGGCTGCTGCACCCCGGCGACGGCACCGGCGACGGCGAGCAGGCCGAGCTGGTGCTCGACGGCTCGTTGGCCGAGACCCCGTTGCCCGCCGGCGTGCAGTCCGTGCTCGCCGCCCGCATCGACGATCTGGACCCGGTCGCCAAGGCGGTGCTGCGGGCCGCGGCGGTGCTCGGCCGGCGCTTCCCCGCGGAGGCGCTGCCGATGGTCGACGAGCGGCCGGCCGAGGAGGTCACCCGGGCGCTGGAGGTCCTGACCGAGCGCCAGCTCGTCCGCCCGCCGCGGGCCGCCGAGACCCGCTGGCGCTTCGTCCACCCGATGGCCCGGGACGTCGCGTACGCCGGCCTGCCGAAGGTCGAGCGGGCCCGCCGGCACGCCACGGCTGCCCGCTGGGGCGTCACGGCGATGATCGGCAGCTCCCGCTCCGTGTCGACCTTCGTCGCCGGCCACGCCCTGCGTGCCTACGACCTGGCCGCCTCGATGGGCCTGCCGCCGGGCGACCCGGCCTGGTCGTCCCGGATGTCCGGGTTCCACGCGCATGTCCGGCTGGCCCGGGCGGCGCTCGCCCGCGACGACCACCGGACCGCGGCCGACCTGCTCGCCCATGCCCGCCGGCTCGGCCGGGGCATGATCGACACGCAGGAGGACAACGTCGTCCGGGTGCTGCACGCCGAGGCCCTGGTGGGGCTGCGTCACCTCGACGAGGCCGAGCGCACCCTGCGACCGGCGCTGCGGGCCGGCGCCCCCGCCCGGCGCGCCGCCGCCTTCTCCGTGCTCGGGGAGCTGCGCCAGAAGCAGGGCCGGACCGAGGAGGCGGCCCAGTGCCTGCTCACCGCGCTGAAATCGGCCCGCCAGGCCGGGGACGAGCGGGCTACGGCCGCGGCGCTGCGCCGGCTCGGCATGCTGGAGTACAACGCCGGCCGGATCGGCGCGGCCGAGGACCGGTACCGCGAGGCCCTCACGATCGCCCGCCAGGTCGACGACCCGCGCGGCGTCGGCTGGGCGTTGCAGCACCTGGCCTGGAGCGCCACCACCCGCGGGGACTACCCCCGGGCCGAACGGACGCTGCGTGAGGCGTCGGCGGTGTTCGAACGGCTGGAGGACACCGGCGGGCTCGGCTGGTGCCGGGGCACCGAGGCACTGGTGCTCCTGCTGTCCGGCCAGCTCACCCGCGCCCGCAAGCTCACCCGCGAACTGATCGAGATCGCGGGTTCCGTCGGCGAGCAGTGGGGCATGGGTGTCTGCCTGACCGTGGACGCGATCGCCGCCGCGGAGCTGGGGGACATCGCCGCCGCCGAGTCCCACGCGCAGCGGGCCACGGAGCTGTTCGAGAACTCCGAGTACACGNGGGGATCGATGCTGGTACTGGTCGCCCGGGGGCTCGCCGCCCGCGGCGCGGGCGAGCCGGCCCGCGGGGCGCGGTACCTGGAGCAGGCCTGCGACCAGGCCGCCGAGCGCGGCCACGTGGTCGTCGGCGCCCTGGCGCGGGTGCTGCTCGGGCTGACCCTGCTCGACGCCGGCGAGGTCGACAAGGCCGCGCAGGCCGCTGAGATCGCCCTCACCGACCTCGAGCACCTGGAGCTCCACCCGCACGCCCAGCTCGGGGCGAAGGTGCTCGTCGCCCAGATCGCCCGCGCCCGCGGCCGGACCAGGGCCGCACTGGACCTGCTTCGGGAGGCGCTGTCGGCGAGCGAGCCGGCGACGCTGATGTTCCCCCGCCGCCAGGCGTACGCGCACCTCGCCGGCATCCTGCTGGACGCGGGCCAGCCGGCCGAGGCGCTCGAGGTCGCCCGGCGGGCGGTCGCCGTGGACGCCGAGGACGTGCGCGCCCAGGTGCTGGGCTACCGGGCGCTGGGCACGGCGCTCGTGGCCAACGGCGATCTTGAGGGCGGCCGCGGCGCCTACCTGCGGGCGCTCGCGGCGGCGACCGCGACCGGCGCCGTCAGCGAGGCGCCGCAGACCCGGCGGCTGCTGGCCAGCCTGCCGCCCAGCGGGGGCCCCGCCGGGGCCGGCGGCCCCGCGGGCAGCGGTGACGGGCCGGCCGGCGACGCAGGGCCCACCGGCGGCCCGGACACGGGCGTCCCCGCCGCGGCGGACGCTCGGTCGCGGCGCGCGCAACCGGCCGCGGCACAGGCGCAGGAACGCCCCCTGCCGGGGACGGCCGCGGACGCCGACCACGCGCGGGCCGCGTCCCCACCGGCCGCGGTCGCGGGCAGCGCCGGCTGACCTGCGGGGGCGCCGTGAGGTGACGTCAGGGGCCGGCGGGCGGGTCGTCCATCGGGGGCGACCCGCCCGCCGGCACGGTGTGCGGGCGTATCGCGGGGCGCGGATGTATCGCGGGGCGCGGATGTAGGGCTGTCGGGCTGGGCGCGGGCGATGGGACGGGCGTCTGGCTGCGCGGACGGGCGGGCGGCTGGGCGCATGCACCTGCGGGCCGTCCGGGCGGACCCGGGACGGCGCGTGACGAGCGCCGGGACTAGCGGGCTCGGCGGGACAGCCGTTCGCGGTCCAGCAGCACGACGGCACGGGAGTCCAGGCGAAGCCAACCACGGGTGGCGAAGTCGGCAAGCGCCTTGTTCACCGTCTCCCGGGAGGCGCCGACCAACTGGGCCAGCTCCTCCTGGGTGAGCCCGTGCTCGACCCGGACACCGGCCGCCTCGTTGCCGGGCTGCGCCGGCTCACCGAACCGCTCCGCCAGGTCGAGCAGGGCTTTCGCCACCCGACCCGGAACGTCCGTGAACACCATGTCCGCGACGTTGTCGTTGGTACGACGGAGCCGACGGGCGAGCACGCGCAGCAGCATTGCGCCCGCCTCGGGGCGGGAACGCAGCCAGGGCCGCAGCGCGGTGTGCTCCAGCGACAGCAACGACGCATCCGTGACCGCGGTCGCGGTAGCCGTGCGTGGACCGGGGTCGAACAACGAAAGCTCTCCGAAGAGGTCACCAGGACCCATTACGGACAGCAGGTTCTCCCGGCCGTCAGCCGACTGACGCCCTATCTTCACCTTTCCGGACAGGACCACGAAGACCCGATCACCGACATCTCCTTCTCGGAACAGCACGTCCCCGCGGGTGACGTCCTGCCGATCAAGATGGTCGGAGAGGGCCAGCCGGTCCTGTTCGGAGAGCCCGACGAACAGCGGTACGCGGGCAAGCAGATCCTCCACGGTCCTGAGCATGCCAGGACTAGCGATGGAGGGCACGAGCAGGGACCCCCTGCAATGAAATTGCTCCATGCAGGTGAACGTGGAGCGACCGACCGTGCGCCGTTCGCGAGAATCCGCCCTTGATCAGGCACTTCCGGATGCCACGTCCGGGTGTTTTAATCCCCACCACCGCGCCTCGCCACGGGCCGCGGGAGCCGTCTCGCCCGGACGGGCCAGGTGGGCACCGGGTCCATCGGCCCAGCCGCCGGCGGGCCGATGGACCCGCCCTCGGTGTCCGAGGGGACGGCCGGGGGCCGCCGGGGCCTTCGGCCCGGGTCCCGCGGGACTCCCCGCCCGGCGTCGCTTCCCCACAATGCCCGCCGCCCGAGCCCCCCACCTGCGGCAACGCCCGCAGGCGGCGGACTGGGCGGAAAAGCCGTCGGATGCGCCGCCCGCCGCGCACCCATACCCGGACCGTTGATGGCGCGCGGCGGGCGACATGTGGTATACGCCAGCACCGGCCATCCACCCGGCACCGGAAGAACGGCCGAAGGCGCGCCGNGGCATCAGGCCGCCCGATGCTTGCCGGGCGACGGGCGGCGCAGCCGGCGCCGGTACCGCTCGAGCGCGGCGGGCAGGCCCTGTTGGACGAAGGTGTCGACCTCGTCCGGTTGGGCGTTGTCGAGGAAGCCCTCCAGTCCCTTGCCCGTGTCGGCGGCGTTCAACGGGCGTTCCACCCGTTCCATCGCCAGCAGAAGTCCGAGAAGCACCAGAGGAAAGAAGATCGCGGCAATGACAAACATGACTCCCCCATGGTGGCCGACGGGCGATCGGCAGACGCACCGGGGGTGGGTGTGTCGCGGATCGGGTTGCCGAGGCCCGTCATGACCACACGGCACGCCCACCGGTGCCAACCAGGCCGGATCGGCCGGCGGATACGCTGCGAGACATGCCCGCCGNCGTCGACACCGCGACCGAGACGCCGCTCGCGAAGACCCGGCGGGCCCGGCGGATCGTGCGTCTGCTGGGCGAAGTCCACCCTGATGCCCGCATCGCGTTGCACTTCGACAACGCTCTCGAGCTGCTGGTCGCCACGGTGCTGTCCGCCCAGTGCACCGACAAGAAAGTCAACGAGGTCACGCCGGCGGTGTTCGCCAGGTATCGGTCGGCTGCGGACTACGCGNCTGCCGACCGGGNCGCACTCGAGACGCTGCTGCGGCCGACCGGGTTCTTCCGCGCGAAGGCGAACTCGCTGATCGGCATCGGCGCGGCGCTCACCGAGCGCTTCGGCGGCGAGGTCCCCCGCCGGCTCGACGAGCTGACCACCCTGCCCGGCGTGGGCCGCAAGACCGCCAACGTCGTCCTCGGCCACGCGTTCGACACCCCGGGCATCACCGTGGACACCCACGTCGGGCGCCTGTCGCGCCGCTTCGGGCTGACCGCCGAGACCGATCCGGTCCGGGTCGAGGCCGACCTCGCCGCGCTCATCGAGCGCCGGGAATGGACGATCGCCTCCGATCGGATGATCTTCCACGGCCGGCGTTTCTGCCACTCCCGCCGACCAGCGTGCGGCGCCTGCGCCCTGGCCCGACTGTGCCCCTCGTTCGGGCTCGGTCCCACGGAGCCGNNCGAGGCCGCCAAGCTCGTGCGGGGNACACGCGGCGACATCGAAGCCTTGCGGTGAAGGAGATGTCCACACCTTCGCCTGCTTCCCCCGACGCGCCCTGCCCCGTTCCCCCCGACGCGACGGCGCCGCCGGGTGCCGCCCCGCCCCCCAGGATCGCCACCCCGGCCGAGGTCGCCAGTCCCGTCGAGGTCGCCCGCCCCGGAGAGATCGCCCACCCCGGAGAGATCGCCCACCCCGGAGAGATCGCGCCCCCACCCGCGGTGCCACGTCCGCCGGGTCCCGCCGACGTCGCCCCCGCCGACGTCGCCCCCGCCGGAACCGCCCCCGCTGGCACGTCCACACCGCCGGCGTGGCTGCGCACGCTCGCCGACCGGCTTGGGGACGCGTTGATGACCGGCCGGACCCGCCCGGGCGCGCGCGCCGTCGACGCCCGGCCGGCGGCCGTACTGATCCTGTTCGGCGACGGCCCGGACGGACCGGACGTCCTGCTGCTCGAACGGGCGGCCGAGCTGCGCAGCCACGCGAGCCAGCCCGCGTTCCCCGGGGGGGCTGCCGACGCCACCGACGCCGACCGGGTCGCCACCGCGCTGCGGGAGGCCGCGGAGGAGGTCGGCCTCGACGCGGCGGGAGTCGAGGTGCTCGCCGTCGCCTCGCCGCTCTACCTGCAGGCCAGCCACTACCTCGTCACCCCGGTGCTCGCCTGGTGGCACACCCCGTGCGCGGTCGCGCCCGTCGACCTCGCCGAGACGTCGTTCGTCTCCCGGGTGCCGCTGGCCGAACTCGCCGACCCGGCCAACCGGGTGATGCTGCGCTACGCCCAGGGCGGCCTGCTCAGTCCGGCGTTCCGGGTCCACGGCATGCTGGTCTGGGGCTTCACCGCCGGCATCCTCGACATCCTGCTGCGGCTGGGAGGATGGGAGCGCCCGTGGAACCGTTCGGCGGTGGTGGACTACCCGCTCCCGCGTGAGGTTCCCGCGGCTTCCCCACCGGCCAAGCCGGCCACACCGGCCACACCGTCCCCACCGGCTCCGCGGCAACGCTCGTCGAGTACGCCCTGAGCCGGCCGACCGCGCCCCGACACGAAAGGCACCACCGATGACCTGCACCGCGGACCGCGACCAGGCGGCCCGCCCGTCGGACCTGGGCTCGCCCCACCAGCGAGCGTCCCGCGCGGCCGCGCTGCTCGGGCTGGTCCTTGCCGTGCTGCTGGGCGTGGCGGGCTGCGGCGGCGACGGCGGCGGCAGTCCGTCCGCCGGCCCCACGCTCAGCGCCACCCGGGGGGCGGACGGCGTCCAGGTGTTCGCGGTCACCGGCCTGCCGAGCATGAAGTTCTCCGCCACGGAGCTGCTGGCGAAGCCCGGGAAGATNCGCGTCGACTTCTCCGTGGCGCAGGGCTCGGCGCCACACAACTTCGTCGTCCCGCGCATCCCCGCCGCGCACACCAGCATCGTCTCCGCCGGTGAGTCGCAGAGCGTCACCTTCACCGTGACGGAGCCGGGTGACTATCCGGTGGTCTGTACCCTGCATCCCAACATGACGGCCACGCTGAAGATCGCCTGAGTCCGGGCCGACCCCGCCGTGCCCAATGTGCTCGACGTCGTCCTGCTGGTGCTCGTCGTCCTGTTCGCGGTCTCCGGCTATCGACAGGGCTTCCTGGTGGGCGCCCTGTCGTTCGTCGGCTTCCTGGGCGGCGGAGTGCTCGGCGCGAAGATCGCGAAACCGTTCACCGAGCTGATCGGTCAGCAGGGCNACGGCGCGCTGGTCGGCCTGCTCGTCGTGCTCGGGCTCGCCCTGGCCGGCCAGGTCGCCGGCACGGCGATCGCGGTCGCGCTGCGCGATCGGTTGACCTGGCGGCCCGGTCGGGCCGTCGACGCCGCCGCCGGGGCGGTGCTCTCCGGCGTCTCGGTGCTGCTCGTCGCCTGGCTGCTGGCGAACGCCGTCGAACGCTCGCCCTTCGAGTCCCTCGCCCGGTCGGTCCACGACTCCCACGTGCTCGCGGCGGTGGACGCCGGCATGCCGGACGGGGTCCGCGAGACCTTTGCCGACCTGCGCCAGATCGCCGACGACAAGGCCTTCCCGGAGGTCTTCGCCGGCCTCGGGGGCGAGCGGATCATCGCGGCCGGCCCGCCGGACCCGACCACCACCCAGGCCGCCGGGGTGCAGTCCGCGGCGGCGAGCATCGTGAAGATCCGCGGCGTCGCCCGGTCCTGCGACCAGCGGGTCGAGGGATCCGGCTTCGTGATCGCCCCCCAGCGGGTCATGACCAACGCCCACGTGGTGGCCGGCGTCCGCCACCCGACGGTCGTGCTGTCCACCGGCACCCTGCCGGCCGAGGTCGTGGTGTTCGACCCGGACCGGGACGTCGCCGTGCTGCGGGTGNCGGACCTGCAGCGCCCCCCGCTGCGGATGCGGGCCAGCCCGCCGGCCGCGGCCGAGGAGCCGGCGGTCATCGCCGGGTATCCCCAGGACGGGCCCTACACCACCGTGGCCGCCCGCGTCCGCAACCACCAGCGGGCCCGGGCGGCGAACATCTACGAGCACGGCACCGTCGTGCGCGACATCTACGCCGTTCGCGGCCGGGTGCTACCGGGGAACTCGGGCGGCCCGCTGCTTGCCCCGGACGGGACCGTGCTCGGCGTGGTGTTCGCCGCGGCCATCGGCGACGATGACACCGGGTACGTGCTCAGCGCCGCCGAGGTCGCGCAGCCCGCCACGGTCGGCAGCGTCGCGGTGACGCCGGTCAGCACGCAGGGCTGCGACTGACGGTCCTCAGGAGTCGAGCCAGGTGAGCAGCTCGGCGTTGACGAGGTCCGGGACCTCCTCGTGCGGGAAGTGGCCGACCTCGCCGTGCAGTTTCCAGGTGTAGGGACCGCTGACGTAGCGCCCGGATCCCTGGGCGGTGGACGGCAGGAAGCAGCGATCGGCCGCACCGTGGATCTGCAGCGTGTCGACGTGCAGGGAGCGCCGCAGCACGCCGGCGAACTGCGCCCCNTCCGGCCGGAACAACGAGCGGAACACCCATCGGTGGTACTCCAGGGCACTGTGCGCCACACCGGGGATACGCATCGCTGAGCGGTAGCGCCGCTCCGCCTCGGCGTCGGGATAGCCGGGACCCCCCCACGCGCGCAGGAGGGCCGCGACCCGGACGGCATCCCTGGCGACCAGGGCACGTTCGGGACGCCAGGGCAGTTGGAAGCCCGCCATGTAGCGGCTCGCGGCGCCCTGGCCCCGCGGGTCCGCCGCGATCTGGTGACGCAGCCGCAGCGGGTGGGGCATCGCCAGAACGGCGAGGCGGCGGACGACCATCGGATGGCGGGTCGCCGTCGTCCAGCCGAGCAGTCCGCCCCAGTCGTGGCCGACGACGACGGCGTCCTGCTCGCCGAGCGCCCGGATGAGGCCGGCCACGTCGTCGGACAGGGTGAACGCGTCATAGCCTCGCGGCGGTTTGTCGCTCGCCCCGTATCCGCGCAGGTCCGGGGCCACGACGCGGTAGCCCGCCGCGGACAGCGCGGTGAGCTGGTGGCGCCAGGCCCACCAGAACTGCGGAAAGCCGTGCAGCAACAGGACCAGGGGACCGCGGCCGAGCTCGGCGACGTGCAGCCGGGTGCCGTTGGCGGACACGTCCCGATGCCGCCACGGCCCGTCGATCAGGACGCTGGCGGGCTCGGGAACGGTGTCCTCCATCGCCTGCCAGGATGGCAGACCACTCCCCACTGTGGGCCGGNGGTGGTCCGGTCAGGACGGGGCGTGACCGGGCTGGCGGCTGCTGCGGCGGACCGCTCCGGAGACTCCTCTCCGCGCCCCAGCGACCCCGGCGACCTGGCCGACCCCGGCGACCCCGGCGCCCCCGGCAACCTGGCCGACCCGGCCGACCCGGCGATCAGGAGGGGAGGCGGTGCGGGGCCAGCACCGCCCCGCCAGGCCCCGCCGGAGTGGGGCCCTGCGCGTCGCCTGAGACCGCCGGCCCCGCGGAGGCCACCCCGGATGCCGGGTTCGTCGGGGCGGCCGATGCCGATGCCGGTGTGGCAGTCGGATTGCGCAGCCAGGAGATGTCGTCCCGGACGGTCTGGATGGTCCGTTCGGGCGGGGAGAGCCGGCGGAACCTGCGGATCGCGAACAACGCCAGCAGACCGGCGACCACCAGGTACCCCGCCGCGGTGAGCAGGTACGACCAGTACCGCTCGACGCCGGCCCAGGTGATCAGCTCTCCCAGGAAGATCGTGACGGCGATCAGGGCACACAGCCCGAGCCCCGCCGCCACCGCAAGGCAGGCCACCCCGAGCGCGGCCGAGACGGCCTGCCGGGTCAGCTCGGCCTTGGCGAGGTCGATCTCCTGACGGACGAGCAGCGAGACATCGCGGGTGGCCAGCGCCACCAGCTCGCCCAACGAGGGCTCCCGGCCGTTGCGGGCCTTTCCGGCAGTAGTCGACACCCTTCGTCCTCCCTCTGGCCCGCGACCGGACCGGTGTGGTCGGGTCGCGAGGCCCATCGCCCCGCCCAGGGTGGTCCGCGCCGGCGGCGGACCGGGAGACCCGACCGGAGACACCCGGCCCGAACCTCTCGCCAGTCGCACCGCCGACATACCTCCCGGCGGACCGGCGCACAGTCCGCCGTTCCCTTTCCTGCTGCGCAGTGTCCCCCGGGCGGACGCTCCCAGGGGGAGAACGACGCGGTTGTGCTCGTGTGACGCCTCCGACGGCCGGCTGGGCACCGACTCCGGATGGCGCGGACGGGTACCGTGCCAACCGTGAACCCCCGCCCGTCCGGATCAGTCCTCGCCGCCGACCCGCTCGCCCGAGTCGCCGCCCTGCCCGGGGTGCGCGAGGCGGCGGACAGCGCCCGCGCGGCCGTCGACGCGCTGCTGCGGCACCGCATCCTGCGCCGGCAGAGCGCCGCCGTGACCACAGAGGCATCCCTGCGGGCGGCCCGCGCCTCGGCCGCCCTGGAGGGGCACGAGATCAGCCTGGAAGGGCTACGCGGCTACCTCTCGGGCGCTGGCACCGACGCGCGGCCCACCCCGGCGAGCGAGGGCCTGTTGGCTCCGGACCCAGCGGCACCCAACCCGGCGGCACCGGACGCGGCGGCACCGGACGCGGCGGCGCGGACGTTCCCGCCGGCCGTCGGTGTTCCGGCCGACCTTCGCTCCACCGACTCCCTGGACCTCTCCTCCACCGATCTGCCCTCCCCCGTCGTGTTGGGGACGGTCCGCCTCTACGCCGAGCTCGGGGTGCTCGGGCCGGCCTGGGAACGGGCACCCCGGCAGGCACTCGCGCGGATGCACGTCCTGGTGGGGCGCGGCTACCTGCCCGACGACCTGCTCGGTCGGCNGCGGGCCGACGCGGGCACCCGTGAGCTGCTCGACCCGCTTCGGCTCGGTCCGCCCCCGCACTCGGTCGAGACCTCCGTGCGGCTGGATGGCCTGACCGGGCTGCTCGTCACGCCGACCACGGCGCCGGCCGTCGTGGTGGCCGCCGTGGTGCACGGGGAGCTGTTGGCGCTGCGGCCGTTCGGCGCGCTGGACGGTGTCATCGCCCGGGCCGCCAGCCGGCTGGTCCTCATCAGCCGCGGGCTGGACCCCAAGGCCCTGACCGCCACCGACGTCGGGCATCTGGAAGTCGACCACATCGACGATCCGGGGGCGCCGGTCCTCGGCTACCGCGACGCCGCCGCCGCCTACGTCGGCGGCGGGGCGCAGGGGGTCGCGACCTGGGTTCTGCACTGCGCGAAGGCCCTCGAACTGGCTGCCCGGGAGTCCCTGGCTGTCTGCGAGGCGCTCGCTCGCGACACCTGATCACTCCCGCGGCCCTTCACCGGGCCCCCCGCTTGGGGGATGCGTCCCGCGATCGGCGGGCACGCCCCGAATTCGCACAAGGTGCGGTTTCACGTGGGCGCCCTCGGGTATCTCCTGGCATGTCGGACCTGGCGGCCGGAGAGCCGCGGGACCCGGCCCAAGACGGGCAGCCTCCACCTGGGCCATGTCCCGAGGCGACCCCCGCACTCCCCCCTGCGGGGGTCGCCTCGCCCATTCCGTCCTTCCCCTGTTCTGTCGTCGGCTCCGCCGCTTCCTCGCGGCCACCGACCGACGCGGCCCCGGGCAGCGGCGAGTTCCCGGCATCAGGCCAAATCCTCCATGACACCACGGCGAAGCCCTGTGGAGAGCGTTCATCCACAGGGCCCGCTTCGGCGCATGGTGGGCCACGTCCTCCCCCTCCGACCGGGAATCGAGCCCGCCATGCCCCCCGCCATGCCCCTGCTCACCCCCGCTGACGGCCGCGACGCGCGACCGCTGATCGTGACCGGCGTCCCGGACCTGCTCGACGACCTCCTGCGCCTGGCCGCGGCCGCCGGCGTCACGACGACGGTCGCCACCGAGCCGGGCGCGCTGCGCCGCGCCTGGGCGGCGGCGCCGCTGGTCGTCGTCGGCATGGACCGCGCCGAGGCGTGCATCGCCGCCGGCCTGCCGCTGCGCCCGCACGTGGTCCTGGTCGGCNGCCACGTCGAGGACGGCCGAGTCTGGTCCGCTGGTACCCGCATCGGCGCCGATCACGTGATCTTCCTGCCGGAAGCCGAGCTCTGGCTGATCGACGCCTTCGGTGATCTCGACGGATTCGGCCCACGCGAATCGGTGACGATCGGGGTGGTCGCCGGCCGGCGCGGCAGCGGCGCGTCGACGCTCGCAGTCTCGCTGGCGCTGTCGGGCCTGCGCCACGGCCTGCGCACAATGCTGATCGACGCCGACCCGCGGGGCAGCGGGGTGGCACCCGGCTTCGCCCGGCTCCTGCCGTCCGCGGCTGATCCCCCGCCGGGGGCCGCCGACCGGCGGCCGACGGATCCCCTCCCCCCGCCGGACACGGTGCCCCCGGGCAAGCTCGGCGGGAAAGCGCCCCCCTCCTGGTCGGGTCCGCCGGCGGGGCACGGTGACCTGGCGGTGGTCTCCTGGGATCTCGGTGTCGGGCCCGACGTACCGGTGGGACCGATGGTCACGCTGCTCTCGACGGCCCGGTCCACCTCGGATCTGGTGGTCGTCGACCTGCCCTGGCAGCAGGACCCGGCCGCCGCCCTCGCGCTCGGCTCCTGCCGGACGGCGCTGGTGGTGCTGCGGGCGGATCTGGCGTCCGTCATGGCTGCCGAGCGGGTCTGCGCGACGGTCGGGCGGCGGTGCTCGGACGTGCGAGCGGTCGTACGGCAACGCCAGTCGGCCGGGCTCGCCCCCACGGCGGTCAGCGAGATGCTCGGAGTGCCGCTGGCCGGGGTGATCGCCGATGCCCGCCGGCCACCGGCCGCGACTTCGGCCGGCGCCGACGCCCCGCGGAACGCCGACGCCCCGGGACCGCTCGGCGACCGGCTGCTGGCCCGGCTGGGGCTCCTCCGGTGGCCGACCACCCCGCAGGCGCCGGAAGGCCCGAGCACGGAGCCTCAGACATGGGCGTGACGGCCCGGCGGGGTGGCGGGCCGTCAGCCCGGGCCGGGCAACGCCGGGTGGCGGCGGCGCAGCCGGTGGCCGGGGAGCGGGCGGCGGGTACGGGGCGTCGGGAGGCAGCGGGCCCGCACGAGCCGGAGTCGGCGACCACGGAGCCCCGCGGCGCCGGCCCGCTNGGCGCCGGTCCGCTCGGCGCCGGTCCGCTTGATCCTTTCCTCGCCGATCCGGACGTCACCGACGTGCTGGTGAACGCCCCCGACGAGGTCTGGGTGGAGCGGCGGGGCCGGCTGGCGAGGACGCCGGTCACCTTCGCCGATGAGGATGCGGTACGCCGCCTCGCCGTCCGGCTCGCGGCGGCCAGCGGCCGGCGGTTGGACTCCGCCATGCCCTTCGCCGACGTCCTGCTGGACGACGGCACCAGGATGCACGCCGTCCTCGCGCCCACCGCCGTGCGCGGCACCTGCCTGTCCCTGCGGCGCCCCCGGCGCCGGCCGTTCACCTTTGACGAGCTCGTGCTCGCCGGCACGCTGAGTCCCACGGTGGCCGCGGTGCTCCACGCCGTGCTGCACGCGCGGCTCGCGGTCGTCGTGACGGGCGGCACCGGCACGGGCAAGAGCACGCTGCTCGCTGCCCTGCTGGGCGCGGTGCGCCCGGGCGAACGCATCGTCCTCGTCGAGGACACCGCCGAGCTCGCGGTGAGCCGCCCCGGCCTGGTCCGGCTGGAGGCCCGACCGCCCAACATCGAGGGCGCCGGCGAGGTGACCCAGCGCGAGCTGGTCCGGCAGGCGCTGCGGATGCGGCCGGACCGCCTCGTCGTCGGCGAGGTCCGCGGCCCGGAGGTGCTCGACCTCCTCGTCGCCCTCAACACCGGGCATGAGGGAGGCCTGAGCACCGTGCACGCCAACGACACCGCCGCGCTGCCCACCCGGCTGGAGGCGTTGGCCGCCCTCGCGGGGCTCTCCCGGGCGGCGGTACACAGTCATGTCGCCGCAGCCCTGCACGCGGCCGTCCACCTGCATCGGGATGTGGACGGCCACCGGCGGGTCCGGGCGGTCGGCGTGTTCCGCCGGGCACCCGACGGTCTGGTGCAGGTCGTACCCGCGTTGGTGGCGCCCCCGCCCACCGGCCGGCGGGGAGCGCCGCGGCGCGGCGAGGGGCCCGTGGCCGCGGAGGGGCTGCCGCTGCTGAGAAGCCTGTTGGACGCCCGCGGGGTGAGCCTGCCGGGGTTCCTCGACGCTGCCGCACCCGCGGGGAGCCTGCCTTGATCGCCCCGGCGGGCGTCGTGGGCCCGGTTGCCCACGCCCGCCGCCGCGGCCCGGGCGGGACCGGGAGGACCCGGCGGGCTGCGGCGGTCGCCGCAGCACCCATCGCCATGCCGGGCAGCGCCGTGCTGGGCATCGTCGCGGTGGTCGCGCTGGTCTCTGTGGTCGCGGTGACCGTCGGACCCGTCGCCGCGGCGACCGTCTGCGTGGCGCTCGGCTGCCTGGCACGGGCCGTCCGGCGGGAGCGGGCGCGGCGACGGCAGGCAAGGGTGCGGGCCTGCGCGGAGGACTTCCTCGCGGCCTTCGCGGCGGAACTCGACGCCGGCGGTCCGCACGGGAACGCCCTGCGCGCGGCCGCGCGCGGCATCGACGAGCTCGGTATCGCCCCCGACCACCATCCCGGCTGGATCCCGCTGGACCGGCTGGCCGACACACTCGCGGGACCGGACGACCCCGGGGTCACGCTGTGCCGCAACGAGGCCGGCGCCGTCCGCCAGCTCGGCATCGCCTACCAGGTCTGCACGATGGTCGGTGCCCGGCTCGCCCCCGTCACGACGATGCTGGCCACGCTCGCCAGGGCCGACGCCGTGCGGGCGGGGGAACTGGCCGCGGCGCTGGCCGGCCCGAGGTCCTCCGGGCGGCTGGTGGCCGCCCTCCCGCTGGCTGGGATCGCACTGGGCTCGCTGGCCGGTGCCCAGCCGCTGCACACGCTGCTCGCCACCCCCGCCGGCAACGCCTGCCTGCTCGCGGGGGGCCTGGCGGATCTGGCGGGCCTGCGCTGGCTGCGGTCCTTCGCGGACCGCGTCGAACGGCGGGTGGCCCCGGTGGCGATGGACGCCGCCCGGACCGGTGGCCCGACCGGTGGCCCGACCAGCATCGCCTCCGGGCGCGAGCGGCTGCTCGCCGACCTGCCGCTGGCCCTCGACCTGATCGCGGCCTGTCTGCGGGGTGGCGGGACGGTCGTCTCCGCCATGGTGGCCGTTGGCGCCGCCAACGGCGGCGTGCTGGGCCGGGAGCTGCGCCGCGCCGCCGAGGAACTGGCGGCGGGGGCCGACGCGCTCGCCGCCTGCGACCGGCTGGTCGCTGCCACCGTCGCGAGCGGCCGCGCCGCGCGGCTGGCGCGGCTGGTGCGGCGCGATCCGCGCGCGTCGCCGGGATCACGCTGGACCGCGATGATGCGAGCAGCCGTCGCCGCCTTCGACCGGGCTCAGACGTCCGGGGCGAAACCGGCCGCCGCCCTCGTCCGGCTCGCCCAGCGGGCCCGCGACGAGGCCCACGCGGAGAGCATCGCCGCCGCCCGCCGGGCCGGCGTGCTGGCCGTCGCGCCCCTCGGACTCTGCTTCCTGCCGGCCTTCCTGCTGCTCGGCGTCGTCCCCGTCGTGCTCGGGTCCCTACCGAATCTGCTGCCGGCGTAGCCGCGCAGGCACCACCCGATCCAACCCTGCCCCGTTGTTCCGGAGGTGTCCCTGATGTTCCCGTCGAGGATGTTCCNGTCCCCGCCCCGCCTGCCCCGCCTGCCTCGCGGTCTGTTCGTCCGGGCCGCCTGCCACCGGATCCTCGCCGGTCGCCGCGGCGGCGCGGGCGGCCGCGACCTGGGGATGTCCACTGCCGAGTATGNGGTCGGCACGCTCGCCGCAGTCGCGTTCGCCGGTGTCCTCTACGCGGTCGTGTCGAGTTCCGCGACCCGCTCGCTGGTCTCGTCGGTCGTGCAGCGCGCGCTGACCGTCTCGTTCTGAGCGGCTCCAGTGCGATGGTCCGGGGCGGTGCCGTGCGGGCGCCGCGCACATCCCCTCCCCCATCCGCCGACCGTCGCCCGGCACCGGCGGGACATCACCCGCGGGGCGGACAGCGGTCAGGCGACCGCCGAACTCGCTGTGGGCCTGCCCTCGGTGTTCGTCGCCTTCTTCCTCGCGGCCTGGATGCTCGCGACGGTCGGCGCGCAGGCCCGGTGCGCCGACGCGGCGCGGGTCGGCGCCCGGCTCGCGGCCAGGGGCGAGGCGCAGGCGACGGTCTCCGCCGCGGTGACCCGGGCGGCGCCTCGCGGCGCGACCCTCCGGCTGCACCGCGATGCTGACCTGCTGGACGTCGAGGTCTCGGCGCCGGTCGGTGCCGCCGGCCTCGGGCGGCTGGTGCCGGCACTCGTCGTGACGGCGCACGCCGTCACTCCCGTCGAACCGGTCGCCTGCACGGCGCCGGACTGCGCGCCGCCGGGGCCACCGTGACCACGGATGGCCGCCATCCCCGGCCGGAGGGCCTCGCCGCCCCCGCGGCGACCGGGGAGCCGCGGGACGACGGATCGGCGACGGTGTGGCTGCTCGCCGTCCTGTTCGCGCTGCTGTCGCTGGCCGGACTCGCCTTCACCGTGACGGTGATCGGCGCGTCGCGACAACGGGCCGCGACAGCCGCCGATCTCGCGGCGCTCGCCGCGGCCGCCCTGCCCCCGGTCGACGAGCAGGCCGTGTGCGCGCGGGCCCGGGAGATCAGCGCCGCCAACGGGGCCCGCCTGGTGGACTGCCGCATCGTCGCCGACGCGGTGGAGATCGCCGTCGGCGTGCACCTGCCGGCGGTGATCGGCAGGCTGGGCGATCTCAGCGTCCACGCCCGGGCCGGCCCATGGGGCGGCGCGGCCGGCGCCTACCTGCCGACGTCCCAGGAAGCGAATGGTCAGGAGCGGGCCCCCGCTCCGTCCTGACCGCTCCGTCCTGACCGCTCCGTCCTGACCGGTCCGGGCGTCCGAGCTGGCGTGTGTCACGTTCACGACAGCCCTGCCCCGTTTCCGCAACCGATGGGGATCGCCCCGCGTCGATGACTCCGCAATGGCGTGCCGCCCGACGCGCCGACCGGAGACCGGAGGTCGCATGGACGGATGCCGGAGCGCCGAGAAACCATCGTCCGCAGCCCCGGGTTCTCTGGGCGGCCGCGCCGCGCCGCCGACCAGCCCGCGCAGCGGCGATGGTCCGCCGGCGGACGGGCCACCGCTGACCGCTCCCCCTCCCGAGCTCGCCGGCCGGTCGGAGGTGGCTGCGTTGCGGCCTGGGGATCCGTCCGAGCTGGCCGGTTACCGCGTTGTCGGCCGGCTCGGCGAGGGCGGGATGGGCACCGTCTACCTGGGCCGCACGCCCGAAGGACGGCTCGTCGCGATCAAGGTGATCCGGGCCGACATCGCCGCCGTTCCCGCGTTCCGCGCGCGGTTCCGCCGCGAGGCCGAGGTGGGCCGCCGCGTCGCCCGGTTCTGCACGGCGGAACTTCTCGACGCCGTCGACCCGCCGGACGGGCAGCCCTTCATCGTCACGGAGTTCATCGACGGCCCCACCCTGGCAGAGGCGGTGAGCACCGGCGGACCGCTGGGCGCCGCGGACCTCGAACGGGTCGCGGTAAGCGTCGCCGCGGCGCTGACCGCGATCCACGGGGCCGGTCTCGTCCACCGCGATCTCAAGCCGTCGAACGTTCTGCTCTCGTCGTTCGGGCCACGCGTGATCGACTTCGGCATCGCCTACGCGGCCGACTCCACCCGCGTCACTCAGGATTCGATCGTCGGCACACCGGCCTTCATCGCGCCCGAGCAGATCCGCGNGGACGGCATCACCAGCGCCGCGGACATCTGGGCCTGGGGCGGTCTGGTGGTCTTCGCGGGCACCGGGCATCCCCCGTTCGGGGCAGGCCCGGCCGCCAGTCAACTGTTCCGGATCATGCAGACGGATCCCGATCTGGAAGGCCTCGGTCCGGCTCTGGGCGCCGTCGTACGGCAGGCCATGAACCGCGATCCCCGAGCCCGGCCCACCGCCGACGAGCTCCTGCGACGCCTGGTCACCCTCGGCGCCGCGGTACCTCCGCCTGCCGGCGCGGCACAGGACAGCGCCGCACAGGACAGCGCCGCACAGGACAGCGCCGCACAGGACAGCGCCGCACAGGACAGCGCCGCACAGGACAGCGCCGCACAGGACAGCGCCGCACAGGACAGCGCCGCACAGGACAGCGCGGCACAGGCCGGCAGCCCCGCCACGGTGGGCCCGGACCTGACCGCGCTGGAGCGCCTCGTCACGGACGCGGCGCTCCCGGGCCTTCAGGAGCTCCTGGAGCCCTCGCAGGTACCCGACCCGCGGGCCGTCCCACCGCATCCGGAGTCCGCCGCGCCGCGACCTGAGCGCTCGGCACCCGCCGAGGCCACACCGCCCGTCCGTAGGGCCTTCGCGTCCACGCGGGTGCTTGTCGCCGTGGCGCTCGGCGTACTGGTCACCCTGCTCGGTGCCTGGCTCGTCGTCCAGGCGGACGGGCATGACCGGACCGCCGCCGGGACATCCAGGCAGACGGACACCACTGTTCCGGACGATCTGATCGGGCTCCCGTTCCACGAGGCGGCGACCCGACTGCGCGCGGCCGGGTTCCGTGCCATCCGGGAGGAGACGCGCGCCGACGCCCACCCGCGCGACAGCGTCCTCTCCGTGAATCCGGTGAGCGGGTCGCGGGCCGACGCATCCACCACGGTGACGTTGGTCGTCTCGACCGGGCCGACGAACGCGCAGGTCACGATCCCCCAGGTCGTCACGCCGGGCGCCGGGCCGGACGATCAGGACGACCCGACCACCATCCCCGACATCGTGGGACGCGGTGCCGACGCGGCGGAGCAGGAACTGCGCACCGCCGGGTTCACGAACATCACCAGAAGTTACCGGTCCGCTGACCAGCCTGNGGACATCGTCCTCGCGGTCGACCCGACCAGCGGCACCCGGGCGAGCCGGAACGCGGCCCTACGGATCGATGTGTCGACCGGCCCGGGGCACACCACGATCACCAACGTCGTCGGCTGGTCAGAGGTAGACGCACGGTCCAGCCTGGAGACCGCCGGGCTGACCGTGGTGACCCGGACGGACTCCGGTCCCTCGGGCGTGGGGCCGGGTCTGGTCGCGAAGGTGCAACCGCCGGGCAACACTCAGGTCGCCTACGGAACGACGGTCACGATCACCGTGGTGAGCCGCCAGGTCACGGTGCCCGACGTCGTCGGTCAGGATCGCGCCACGGCCACGGAGACGCTGCGCGGCCTCGGTCTCGACGTCGTCGAGGAGCCCCGGCCGGGAAGCGAGGCACCGGGGACGGTCGTCTCCCAGCAGCCCCGGGGGGGCGTCGTCGCCCGCGGCACGGCAATCACGATCATTGTCGCGCAGGCGCAAGCGCCCGACCACACCCCGGCATCCACCCCGCCGGCTTCCCCCTCCTGACCACTGTCTCCGAGTGCAGCAGCACGTCCACGGCCGGGCCGCCCCCCGGGTCGGCACGGCGGGCACCTGCCTGTCGACGTCCCAGAAAGCGATTGGTCAGGAGCGGGCCCCCGCTCCGTCCTCAACGGTCTGGTCGGCCGAGTCCTGGTCGCGGGTCTCCCGTCGGCCCAGGTCCGCGACGCGGGCCACGATCCGGTCGCCGCGTCGCGGATGGGTGTTCGTCCGCAGCGGCGCGCTGGACCCGGCGGACGGCGGATCGGTCGCCGGGTTGTCCGAGGCCGGCGGCGTCGGCGGGGTGGGGACGCGCACGGCGGACCGCACCGGCGCGGTCTGCCGGACGTCGCCGGACCAGGTGGGCGAGGTGTCTGCGCCATGCGCAGGGACAGTCTCCGCGGCCGGCCGGGGCTCGAAGACCGGGCGAGCCTCGGAAGCCGGGCGAGCCTCGGAAGCCGGGCGAGCCTCGGCGGCGGGCTGCTTCGCCGGAGTGGGGCTCTTGGCGAGGGTGGGGCGCTTGGCGAGGGTGGGGCGCTTGGCGAGGGTGGGGCGAGTCCGCCGGGGTCCGTCGGGGGTCCGCTCGTCGGGGCGCCCGGCGGCCGGGCGCGTCGCCGCGGGCGCGGACGGTGCAGCGCCGGCCGGCACCGGTGCGGAAGGCGCCGGAGCCGTGCGGATCGCCGCCAGCTCGCGCGCCCGCTGCCGCTCGACCCGCCGGCGGTGCCGGTCCCGTGCCAGGCCCTGCAGGGTCAACTGCACCCCCGCGACGACCAGCACCCCGGCGGCGAGACCTAGCACGAACAGGCCCCAGATATCGAAGGAGAGGGACTGCCCCATGATCATCACATCTGTGTGGCCGTCGTTCTCCAGCACCAGATCGGCGGTGAAGACCCCCGCTACCAGCAACAACACGACACCGACGGTTACCACCGGTACCTCCAGAACCATGGACGTGGGCGAAACTGGCCGCGAAGAGCCGATGGGCTCGGCCTACCCGTCTTTGGTCATGGCGGAACCGCACGGGCGCAGTGTGATCCGCGGTTCAGCCGACCGCACCGGTCACCGCGGTGAGAAGGCGCCAGGCGGCGGCCTTGTCGAGCGGCTCGTTGCCGTTGCCGCATTTCGGCGACTGCACGCAGGACGGGCAGCCGGCCGGGCATTCGCACGCGCCGATGGCGTCCCGGGTGGCGGCCAGCCAGTCCCCGATGCGCAGGAATCCCCGTTCGGCGAATCCCGCGCCGCCGGCGTGGCCGTCGTAGACGAACACGCTTGTCCGGCCCGTGTCCGGATGCAGGGCGGTCGACACCCCACCGATGTCCCAGCGATCGCAGGTGGCAAACAGCGGAAGCAGGCCGATGGCCGCATGCTCGGCGGCGTGCACCGCGCCGGGCACATCCGCGGACTCGATGGCGGCGCCCGCGAGCAGGCCGTCGGTGACGACGTACCAGACGGCGCGGGTTCGCAACTGCCTCGGCGGCAGGTCCAGCGGCTCCTGGCCGAGCACCTCGCCGGTCGCGACGAGCCGTCGCTGGTAGCCGACGACCTGACTGGTGACCTCGACCACCCCGAGGTGCACCTCCACGTCGGGCAGGACGCGCGATCGCGACGACTCGACGATCCGGATGTCGGTATGCTCGCGCGCGACCGTCGTCCACTCCGGGGACTCCTCGTGGACGAACGCCACGGATTCGGGCAGGTCCAGGTCGTCCACGACGAAGCTCGAGCCCTGATGGAGGTAGACCGCACCGGGGTGCACCGCGGAGTGCGCGGCGGCCGCGTCGACCGTGCCCAGCAGGCGCCCGGTGGACGTCTCGACGATGCGGACCGGAGGGCCCCCGGCCCCCCGGATGTCCACCTCCGGGCGGCCCCGCTGGGTCCAGAACCAGCCGGTGGGCCGGCGGCGCAGCCGCCCGCGGCGGACCAGGTCGTCGACGACGCGCGCCGCCGCCGGGCCGAACAGGCCCAGGTCCGCTTCGGTGAGCGGCAGCTCGGCAGCGGCGCACTCCAGCTGCGGGGCGAGCACGTAGGGGTTGTCCGGGTCGAAGACACAGGCCTCCACCGACCGGCCGAACACCGCCTCCGGATGGTGGACAAGGTACGTGTCGAGCGGATCGTCCCGCGCGACCAGCACCGCCAGCGACCGCTGCCCGTCCCGGCCGGCCCGGCCGGCCTGCTGCCACAGCGAGGCGAGGGTGCCCGGAAAGCCGGCGGTGACGGTGGCGTCCAGGCCGCTGATGTCCACCCCGAGCTCCAGCGCCGACGTCGTCGCGACTCCGAGCAGGTCCCCCGCGCGCAGCCGCCGTTCCAGCTCGCGGCGCTCTTCCGGCAGGTAGCCGGCCCGGTAGGCCGCCACCCGGTCCGCCAGGTCCGAACCGATCTGACCCAGCTCGCGACGGGCGGTGACCGCCACGACCTCCGCCGACCGCCGGGACCGGACGAACACCAGGGTGCGCACGCCGTCGGCGACGAGATCGGCGAGCAGGTCAGCCGACTCCGCGGTGACCGACCGCCGGACCGGCGCGCCGTTCTCACCGGCACCGCGCGGCTCGCCAGGGGCACCGCCCCCCTCGCGCTCGGCCTGCCGTCGCCACAGCAGCGGGGGCTCGTAGAGCACGAAGTCCATCGGGCCTCGGGGTGCGCCGTCGTCGTCGATCACCTCGACGTCGACGCCGGTGAGCCGCCCGGCCGACAGCCCCGGGTCGGCGGTGGTGGCGGACGCCAGCAGGAACACCGGCTGCGACCCGTAACGCGCGCAGACCCGCCGCAGCCGCCGGATCACCGCGGCGACGTGCGCGCCGAACACGCCGCGGTAGCCATGGCATTCGTCGATCACGACGAACCGCAGGCCCCGAAGGAACCGCGCCCACCGCCGGTGTTGGGGCAGGATCCCGCGATGGAGCATGTCGGGATTGGTCAGGACGAGGCCGGCGTGGGCCCGGACCCAGTCCCGCTCGGCCGCCGGCGTGTCACCGTCGTAGGTGGCGGCCCGGACCCCGGTGAGCCGCAGCGCCCGCACCGCCCGAAGCTGATCATGGGCGAGCGCCTTCGTCGGCGACAGGTAGAGCGCGCGGGCGCCAGGCTGCGTGAGCAGCCGCGACAGGACCGGCATCAGGTATCCCAGCGACTTCCCGGAGGCCGTGCCGGTGGCCAGCACGACGCTGCGGCCGGCATGGGCGGCTTCGGCCGCGGCCGCCTGGTGCGTCCACGGTTCGTCGATCCCGGCGGCGACCCACCGCCCGCGCAGCACCGGGTCGACCCACTCCGGCCAGGACGCCCGCCGCCCCGGCCGGGCGGCAACCGGCTCGACGTGCGTCATGCACTGCGCCCGCCGCGCGTCGCGGCGAAGCCCGGCGAGGACCGTGTCCGCGCCGCCGCTGTCCGCCGGCGAACCCACGACCGACGAGGATATGCGCCGCGGTACCGCCGACGACAGGACGATGGGCGATCCACGGGCCACCACCCGACGGACCACCCGTCCCGCAACCGCGACTCGACGCGGCCGACCAGCCCCGCCTGGACAAGATCAGGGATAGATTCCAGCAGACGTCATCGACCACGCCGCCGAAATACCGGGGCACCGCGATCTGTGTCGCGGCCCACCGGATTGATCCTCCTCGTGGGAGGGTAATGGCGNCGTGATGTCGGTCGCCCGAAGCGCGGGACGGCCGGAGGCACCCAAGGAGGATCCGTGGACCTGTCCCTCACGACTCGCCAGGAAGGCAACCACACGGTCGTCGTGGTGGGCGGCGAGATCGACGTGTACACCGCACCGAAGCTGCGCGAGCAGCTCATTGATCTTGTTTCCGGGGGCTCTTACCACCTGGTCGTCGACATGGAGGGCGTCGAGTTCCTCGACTCGACCGGCCTCGGAGTCCTGGTCGGCGGCCTCAAGCGGGTGCGCGCGCACGAGGGTTCCCTGCGGCTGGTCTGCACCCAGGAACGCATCCTCAAGATCTTCCGGATCACGGGTCTCACCAAGGTCTTCCCGATCCATTCCTCCATTGAGGAAGCGCTCGCCGCCAGCGAGTGAGTGAGCCGGACATCACGCCTTCGGAAAGGCAGGCACCGCCGTATGCCCACCGTTGAGCTGCGGTTCGCCGCCCTGAACGGACATGTCCGCACGGCGCGGATGATCGCCACAGCGGTCAGCCGCCGGGCCGGGGTTCCCGCCGGAGCCGCCGACGAGATCAAACTTGCGGTCACGGAGGCATGCGCCCGCGCGGTGCGGGTGAACCGCCGGCATGCGCCGCAGGCGCCGGTGCATGTCGCGCTCATCGACACGCCCGACACCTTCACCATCACTGTCGCGGACTGTGGGCGCACCGGTGACGAGGTCGCGCCGGGTCCCGACGGCGGCCTCGTCACCGCCTCCACGCTGCTGGACCTCGAACCCGAGGCCGCCGACCCGCCCTGGTGGTCCGAGCCGTCCGACGACGACTCGGCCGAGGACAGCGCGGGGTTCCCGCCGGGCCTCGGGCTCGCCCTCATCGAGGGACTGGTCGACGAGGTCGAGATCAGCCGCGGACCCGACGGGGTGGGTACCGTCGTGGCGATGACCTGGCACACGGGCGTCGACGTCGAGGCCGCGCCCTACAAGACGGCCCGTTGACCTCCTCTCCACCCGGAAGCTGATGGGTGGAGTTTCCCGTCTGCCACGCCGTGGTCGGCGTGGGCTTCGGGCGGGCTCCCGCTCCGTGGTGCGGCGTGGGGACGGGTGCCGCTCCTCCCCCCGCGCCACGGGCGTTCGGGTCTCCGCCTGTCCGGCGGCGACCGTGTGTTCTTCGGTCTGGATGTTCCCACCGCCCGGTTCTCGCGGGCATGTTTCACCCTTTACCGGGATGAATAGGAACAAACGCGCAACCTGGCACCNAATATTCGAACGCAGCCGACTCGGCAGGTGGCCGCAGAAAAAGCAGCGCACGTCACAGTCGTGTGGATAGACTCCGCCGCATCTCGCGGACGGTTGATTCATCCGTCGGAGATCCCCTTGTGCTCCCCGTGAGGCCTGCCGGAAAGCGTCGAATTCGGGACGAATCCGGCCGATCTCACTCCGGGCGTCGCCAGATGCGGCGCCCGACCGCCACCGTCTCCATGCCCAGGTGCCGCCGGAACCGGCACCGATGAGCCATCGACACGCGCGGAGGGTGCACGGAGTAGACCGGGAGGAGCCATGTCCCCGACCCGCGCCCTGCAGTCCCAGGGCACTGGAATCGACCTTAGCGGCAACGCCCTCGGCCTGGTCGCCGGTGTGGCGATAATCGCAGCCCTCGCGCTGCTCGTTGCCGGCTACCTGGTACGGGAGGTGTTGGCCGCCAGCCCCGGAACCGCGCGGATGGTGGAGGTCGGACAGGCGGTCCAGGAAGGCGCGGCCGCCTACCTCAGACGGCAGTTCAAGACGTTGGCCGGCTTTGTCGTCGTCATTCCCTTTGTCCTCCTACTCCTTCCGGCCGACGATACCGGCGCCAAGATCGGCCGGTCGGTCTTCTTCGTCGTCGGCGCCCTGTTCTCGGCGCTCGTCGGCTTTGTCGGGATGTCGCTGGCGACCAGGGCCAACACCCGCACGGCGGCCGCGGCGATGAGCCGTGGTGAGAAGGCCGCGGTCCGCATCGCCTTCCGGACGGGCGGCGTCGTGGGCATGTTCACGGTCGGTCTCGGCCTGCTCGGCGCCGCCGTCGTCGTGCTCGTCTTCCGGGACACCGCGCCGCAGGTGCTGGAGGGATTCGGCTTCGGGGCCGCCCTGCTCGCGATGTTCATGCGGGTCGGCGGTGGCATCTTCACCAAGGCCGCGGACGTCGGAGCCGACCTGGTCGGAAAGGTCGAGCAGGGAATTCCGGAGGACGATCCGCGTAACGCGGCGACGATCGCCGACAACGTCGGCGACAATGTGGGCGACTGCGCCGGGATGGCCGCGGACCTGTTCGAGTCCTACGCGGTGACCCTGGTCGCCGCGCTGATCCTCGGGGTGAGCGCCTTCGGCGAGCGGGGGCTGGTGTTCCCGTTGCTGATCCCGGCCGTCGGGGTCGTCACGGCGGTCATCGGCATCTTCGCGGTATCGCCGCGGGCCGGCGATCGGAGCGGGATGGCCGCGATCAATCGCGGCTTCTTCCTCTCCGCGGTGGTGTCGGCGATCGGCGTGGTGATCGTTTCGGTGCTCTATCTGCCGACGGACTTCGCCGGGTTCCCGGGGCTCGAGGCCAGCACCCAGTCGGGCAATCCGCGGGTCATCGCGATCAGTGCCGTTCTCATCGGCATCGCGCTCGCCGCGGCCATCCAGTTGCTCACGGGATACTTCACCGAGACGACCCGCCGGCCGGTGCGTGACGTGGCCCAGGCGTCGCTCACCGGTCCGGCCACGAACATTCTCGCCGGCATCGGCGTCGGCCTGGAATCCGCCGTCTATTCCGCCCTGCTCATCGGGGCCGCGGTCTTCGGGGCCTACCTGCTCGGTTCGGGCAGCGTCACGATCGCGCTGTTCGCGGTCGCGCTGGCAGGCACCGGACTGCTGACCACCGTCGGCGTCATCGTCTCGATGGACACCTTCGGTCCGGTGAGCGACAACGCCCAAGGCATCGCCGAGATGTCCGGGGAGATGGACGAGGCGGGCGGNGCCATCCTGACCTCGCTCGACGCCGTGGGCAACACCACAAAGGCCATCACGAAGGGCATCGCGATCGCCACCGCCGTCCTGGCCGCGACCGCGCTGTTCGGGTCGTTCACCGACACGGTCACCAATGCTCTCGGGGACGCCGGTGCCCGCCCGGAGACCGGCCGAGGGACGGTCGGCGGACTGAACATCGCGTATCCCGACGCGCTGGTCGGGCTCGTCATCGGCGCGGCCGTCGTCTTCCTGTTNTCCGGGCTCGCCATCAACGCGGTGGGCCGGGCGGCCGGGCGAGTCGTGATGGAGGTGCGCAACCAGTTCCGCACCAGGCCCGGAATCATGACTGGCAGCGAGAAGNCGGACTACGGCGCGGTTGTCGACATCTGCACCCGAGATTCGCTCCGTGAACTGATTACCCCGGGGACGCTGGCGGTCCTCGCGCCGATCGCGGTCGGCTTCGGCCTCGGTTACCCGCCCCTGGGGGCGTTCCTCGGTGGGGCCATCGCCGGCGGCGTCCTGATGGCCGTGTTCCTGGCGAACTCCGGCGGCGCGTGGGACAATGCGAAGAAGCTCGTCGAGGACGGAAACTACGGCGGGAAGGGCTCGGAGGTCCACGCCGCGACGGTGATCGGCGACACGGTGGGCGACCCGTTCAAGGACACCGCCGGGCCGTCCATCAACCCGCTGCTCAAGGTGATGAACCTGGTCAGCCTGCTGATCGCGCCGACGGTGGTGAAGTACTCGGTCGGCACCGACCGCAACACGCCGCTGCGCATCGGCATCGCCATCGCCGCGGTCGCCGTCATCGTGGCGGTGATCGTCGTGTCCAAGCGGCGCAACTCGATGATCTCCGGCAGTCCGCCGGTCGCGCAGCCGACGACCCCGAGCCCGCAGGAGATCAACGTCTGACGGCAGTCCGGTCCCGCCGGCCGGCCGGCACGAGATCCGCTCCGTGCCCGCCGGCCGCCCCGGAACATCGTGATCCCGGCCCGGCCGTGCGACCGGTCACCGGCCCGGCCGGGGCGCCGAGACGAGCATCCGGACTCGGTCACCGGGCGTAGCATCGACGCGCCTGAGATCGCGGCTTCATACCACCATGGCGCACCCTCGTGCGGGCCCGGTCGGGCCGTTCAGGCGTCATCGGGTGAGCCATGGGTAAGCGTCGGGCTACCGGGGTCATACCCGGACGGGAAGCTCCGCGGAATCCGACAGCGGCGTACGGTGCTGCGAGGCACCGCTTGCACACCGGCGGCCGCCGCTCGCCCGATCAGCGCCCGCCGGACGACCGTTCGCCGGGCCACGCCAGGTCCAGCACCGAGCTCCGCCCGAGCAACATCCGCCATATCCGGGATCTACGCTCCGGAGAGTCGACCTACGCTTCGCCCACCGGTCATCGCACCGAGCACGCCGCACCGAGGAGAGAAGTGCCACCGCGCACGAAGACGACGACACGGACGACCGCGCGGTCAGCCGCACCGGTCGCCGAGCCCGGCGAGCCCTCCGGGACCGGCTCCACGCCGAGCCCGAGCGCGAGCGCGGCCCCGACCGAGGTGCCCGCCACGCGTCCGAACGGCCGGGCGGCCGCAGGCCGAGCCGCCCCGGGACGCCGGGCGGCCGGCCGGTCGACGACCGGTTCGAGCGGCGCCACCGGTGCCGCGCCCGAACCGACCCCCGGCTCGGGCACCCGCCTGGTGATCGTGGAGTCCCCGGCCAAGGCGAAGACCATCGCCGGCTACCTCGGGCCGGGCTGGCAGGTCGAGTCGAGCATCGGCCACATCCGCGATCTGCCGCGCAGCGCCGCCGATGTCCCGGCCGCGCACAAGGGCAAGCCCTGGGCCCGGCTCGGCGTGGACGTCGACAACGACTTCGAGCCGCTCTACGTGGTGACNCCGGACAAGAAGCTGCAGGTCAGCAAGCTCAAGGCGTTGGTGAAGGAAGCCAGCGAGCTCTACCTCGCGACGGACGAGGACCGGGAGGGCGAGGCGATCGCCTGGCACCTGCTCCAGACGCTCAAGCCGACGGTGCCGGTGAAGCGGATGGTGTTCCACGAGATCACTCCGCAGGCGATCCGCCGCGCCGTCGACAACCCCCGCGAGATCGACGAGAACCTGGTCAACGCGCAGGAGACCCGGCGCATCCTGGATCGCCTCTACGGCTACGAGGTCTCCCCCGTGCTGTGGAAGAAGGTCATGCCGAGGCTGTCGGCGGGCCGCGTCCAGAGCGTGGCGACCCGGGTCCTGGTCGAGCGGGAGCGGGCCAGGATGCGGTTCCGCGCCGCGGAGTACTGGAACATCGAGGGCCTGTTCGGCGCGACGGTCGCGCGCCAGGGCTGGCCGGCCGGAAGCGACGGGGCCGACGCGGCCGCGGCCGACGCGGGCGTGGAGCGCACGCCGCTGCCGGCGACGCTGGTCGCTCTCGACGGCAACCGGATCGCCACCGGCCGGGACTTCGCCCCGACCGGCGAGCTGACCACGTCCGGCGTGACCCGGCTGGACGAGGCGGGCGCGCAGGCCCTCACCGACCGGTTGGCGCAGGCCGCGTTCGCGGTGCGCTCGGTGGAGACCAAGCCGTACCGCCGCTCGCCGTACCCGCCGTTCATGACCTCGACGCTGCAGCAGGAGGCGGGCCGCAAGCTGCGGTTCTCCAGCCAGCGCACCATGCAGATCGCGCAGCGGTTGTACGAGAACGGCTACATCACCTACATGCGCACCGACTCGACGAACCTGTCCGAGACGGCGCTCACCGCCGCCCGCAGCCAGGCGGAGAGTCTCTACGGACCGGAGTACGTCCCGGCCAGCCCGCGTACCTACACCAAGAAGGTCAAGAACGCCCAGGAGGCACACGAGGCGATCCGGCCCGCCGGCGACCACTTCCGCACCCCCGGCGAGGTTCGCGGCGAGCTCGACGTCGACTCCTACCGGCTCTACGAGCTGATCTGGCAGCGCACCGTCGCCAGCCAGATGGCCGACGCCCGGGGCACGAGCGCCACGATCCGGCTCGGCGCCACGTCGTCGGCCGGGGAGAACGCGGAGTTCTCGGCGTCCGGCAAGGTCATCACCTTCCCCGGCTTCCTGCGCGCCTACGTCGAGGGCGCCGACGACCCCGACGCGGAGCTGGAGGACCGGGAGCGGCGCCTGCCCGACGTGCGGCAGGGCGACCCGCTGGCGGTCCGCTCGCTGACTCCCCGCGGACACACCACCAGCCCGCCGGCCCGCTTCACCGAGGCCAGCCTGGTCAAGACGCTCGAGGAGCTCGGGATCGGCCGGCCGTCCACGTACGCCTCGATCATCGGCACGATCCAGGACCGCGGCTACGTGTGGAAGAAGGGCTCGGCGCTCGTGCCGAGCTTCGTCGCCTTCGCCGTCGTCGGCCTGCTGGAGGACCACTTCGGCCGGCTGGTGGACTACCGGTTCACCGCGACGATGGAGGACGACCTCGACGACATCGCGGCCGGAACCTCAGCGTCCACCGACTGGCTGACCCGCTTCTACTTCGGCACCGGCGACGGCACCGATCCGGCCACCGCGGCCGGGCTCAAGCACCTCGTCAGCGAGCGGCTCGGGGAGATCGACGCCCGCGAGGTGAACTCGATCCCGCTNGGCGAGGCCGACGACGGCACGACGGTCGTGGTGCGCGTCGGGCGGTACGGCCCCTACGTCCAGCTCGGGGAGGGCCGGGCCAGCGTGCCCGACGACCTGGCCCCGGACGAGCTCACCGTGGCCCGCGCCCTGGAGCTGCTGGCCGCCCCGAGCGGCGACCGGGTGCTGGGGGTGGACACCGCCACCGGCGCGACGATCACGGCCAAGGCCGGCCGGTTCGGCCCGTACGTCACCACGGACACCGACCCGCCGCGCACCTCCAGCCTGCTGCGCACGATGTCGCTGGAGACGCTGACCCTCGACGACGCCGTGAAGCTGCTGACGCTGCCCCGGACGCTGGGCGCCGGTGCGGACGGCGAGGAGGTGACCGCGCAGAACGGGCGGTACGGCCCCTACGTGAAGAAGGGCACCGAAAGCCGGTCGCTGGAGTCCGAGGATCAGTTGTTCACGGTGACGCTCGAGGATGCACTGGCGCTGCTCGCGCAGCCCAAGGCGCGCGGACGCCGCCAGGCCGCCCAGACCCCCCCGCTGCGCGAGCTCGGCAACGATCCGGCCAGCGGCAAGCCGATGGTCGTCCGGGAGGGCCGGTTCGGGCCCTACGTGACCGACGGCGAGACCAACGCGAGTCTGCGCAAGGGCGACGCCGTCGAGTCGATCACGGACGCGCGCGCCGCGGAGCTGCTCGCCGACCGCCGGGCCCGCGGTCCGGCTCCCGCGAAGCGAGCCGCCCGAGGCACCGCGAAGACGACGGCTACGAAGAGCGGCGCCGCGAAGTCCACGACGGCGAAGTCCACGACCGCAAAGTCCACGACGGCAAAGTCGACGACCGCAAAGTCCACGACCGCAAAGTCCACGACCGCAAAGTCGACGACCGCAAAGTCGACCGCGGCGAAGTCCACGACGGCGAAGACGGCCGCCAAGTCCGGCACCACCGCCAGGGACTCGGCGGCGAAGACGGCCACGAGCAGGGTCGGGGCGAAGGGCAGCGCGACGCAGAAGGCCGGCGAGGAGCCTGCAGCCACCGGGTCATCCGCTCCTGACGACGGCGGTGGCGCCGCGGGAGCGACGTCCGGTGGCACCCGTCGGACGGGCTGATGGCCTCGCCGATCCGTCCGGCTCACGGGCCGGTCGACGCGGCGGGGGACGGCTCGGCGGCGACGACCGTCGGATCCGCCACGGTCGGCTCCACCACGACCATCTCCGCATCCCCCACGACCCCGCCTCCTGCCCCCTCGGCCCCTTCCCCGACGGCCCCTTCCCCGACGAGCCCGGCCCCGACGAGCCCGGCCCCGACGAGCCCGGCCCCGACGAGCCCGGCTCTCCCGAGTGCGGATGCCCGGCCGACGGCGGACCGGGGCTCGGACGGGAGCGGCTCGACAGCGGCGTCGGGGGACGGCGCCAGCCCCGACGACGGCGGCCCACCCGGTGACGACGGCGGCCCACCCGACGATGGNGGCCCACCCGGTGACGGCGGCCCACCCGGTGATGGCGGCCCATCTGGCGCCGACCGGCCGGCCGACGAGCAGAGCGCCGACCGGCCGGGGATCGCAGACCGCGGCGTCGAGGGGCAGGCCGGCGACGGCGGCGCGGGTCGCCGCCGTGGCAGCGGCCGACGGCTGCGGCTGGGGCGCATGCCAGGCCGGCATCCGGTCACGACGGTCCCCTCCCCGCCGCCCAGAGCAAGCAGCGCGGCCGGCGACGACAGCGACATCCGCGCCGTGCTGCGGATCCCCGAGTTCCGCCGGATGTGGATCCAGCTCAGCCTGTCCAGCCTGGGCGACTGGATGGGCCTGCTCGCCACGACCGCGCTGGTCACCCAGCTGCAGAACAGCTTCTCGGGGCAGGCGTACGCGATCGGCTCGCTGCTGATCGTCCGGCTGATGCCGGCCCTGATCCTCGGACCACTCGCCGGTGCGCTCGCCGACCGGCTGGATCGCCGGCTGACGATGGTCGTCACGGATGTGATCCGCTTCGGGCTGTTCGTCTCGATCCCGATCATCGGCACGCTCGAATGGCTGCTCATCGCGTCGTTCCTGGTCGAGGCGGTCACCCTGGTCTGGGCTCCGGCGAAGGACGCCAGCGTCCCGCACCTGGTCCCGCGGGAGCGGCTCGCCGCGGCGAACACGCTGAGCCTGATCATGACCTACGGTACGGCCCCACTCGCCGCCGCCATCTTCACCATGCTGGCGACGATCTCGCGGACGCTGGGCTCCAGCGTCTCGTTCTTCCGGGACTCCTCCGTCGATCTCGCGCTGTACTTCAACGCGGCGACCTTCCTCGGCTCGGCCATCGTGATCTGGGGACTCAAGGACATCGGCCGGGCCGCCCGCCCGGAGACCGGTCCCGAGCCCGGTTTTCTGGCCTCGATCACCGAGGGTTGGCGCTACGTCGGGCAAGACCGGTTGGTCCGCGGGCTGGTCGTGGGCATCCTCGGCGGATTCGCGGGGGCCGGGTGCGTGATCGCCCTGGGCCGGCTCTACGTCGGGATCCTCGGTGGCGGTGACTCCGCATACGGAGTTCTGTTCGGAGCGGTGTTCATCGGGCTGGCCGGTGGGATGGCGGCCGGGCCGAAGCTGCTCGGGGACTACAGCCGGACCCGCCTGTTCGGCGTCTGCGTCACCGGCGCAGGCATCACCCTGGTGGTCGTCGCGATCATCCCGAACCTGGTCATCGCCTGCATCCTGGTGATGGCGGTGGGGGCGTTCGCCGGGGTCGCCTGGGTGACCGGGTACACGCTGCTGCAGGCCGAGGTCTCCGACGAGCTGCGGGGACGGACCTTCGCCCTGGTGCAGTCGCTGGTGCGCATCGACCTGCTGGTGGTGCTGGCGGCGGCACCCGCCCTCGTCGGCCTGATCGGCACGCACGGCATCCACCTGTGGGGNGACATCACCGTGCGGGCGGACGGCGTGACCGTCGTCCTGCTCGGCGGGGGCCTGCTCGCGGTGGCGGTGGGGCTGTTCGCCTACCGCCAGATGGACGAGCGGGTCGGGGTCGCGGTCTGGCCGGAGCTGTGGAACGCGATGCGCGGCCGGAAGCCGACGCCGACGCGACCGCGTCACGCCGGCCTGTTCGTCGCGGTCGAGGGAGCCGAGGGGGCCGGGCGATCCACCCAGGTCGAGCTGCTGCGGTCCTGGCTGGCCGCCAGCGGGCGTGAGGTCGTCGTGACCTCCGGTTCCGGCGGCACGACAATCGGCGCGAGGCTGCGGGAGCTGCTATTCGACCCCTCGACGCGCCTGCACGCCCGTACCGAAGCGCTGCTCGCCGCCGCCGACCGCGCCGAGCACGTGAGCCGGGTGATCGAGCCGGCGCTCGCCCGGGGCGCCATCGTCATCACGGACCGCTACGTCGACTCGTGGATCGCCTTCCAGTGCGCGAGCCGGTCGGTCGATACCGCGGAACTGGCCGTGCTGGCCCAGTGGGCCACCCACGCCCTCGTTCCCGACCTGACCGTGCTGCTGGACCTGCCTGCCGAGCTCGGGCCGCAGCGCGAACCGGCCGACGGACCGGCCGAGGAGGCCGGAGTCGAGCTGCTCGCCTACCGCGGACGGGTGCGCGACGGGTTCCTCCGGCTGGCCCAGGAGGAGCCCACGCGCTACCTCACCGTCGACGCGAACCGCCCCCGGGAGGAGATTCACGCCGAGATCCGCGCGGTCGTCGCCAGCCGGGTGGAGCGCCGGGCCATGCCCCTGGGGGTCTGAGCCGGGCGGCGGGCGGGGGATGATGAGCCCCGTGACGGTATGGGAGACGCTGGTCGGCCAGGAGGCGGTCGTCGCGACGCTGCGCGCGGCTGCGGTGGCGGCCTCCCCCGGCATCCTCGCGGCCGCGGGCAGCGGTGGCGGCCCGGCCGGGGCGCGCTCGGGGATGACCCATTCGTGGTTGTTCACCGGCCCGTCCGGCGCGGGGCGGCAGGAGGCGGCGCGCGCGTTCGCCGCCGGTCTGAACTGCGAGCGGGAGCCGCCCGGCTGCGGGGAGTGCGCCGGCTGCCACACGGTGCTCACCGACACCGCCACCGACCTGCGCACCGTCACGCCGGAGGGGCTCTCGCTCGGAGTGAAGGACGTTCGCGCCCTGGTTCGGGACGCCGCCAGCGCCCCCACCGCCGGCCGCTGGCGGATCCTGCTGCTCACCGACGCCGACCGGCTCACCGAGGCCGCGGCGAACGCGCTGCTCAAGGCGTTGGAGGAGCCGGCGGAACGCGCCGTGTTCCTCCTGTGCGCGCCGTCGATCGAGGACGTGCTTCCCACCATCCGTTCCCGCTGCCGGACGGTCGCGCTGCGCCTGCCCTCCGCCGCGGACGTGCGCGACATGCTGCTGCGGGAGGGGATCGACGAGCAGGTGGCGCAGACGGCCGCCCGGGCCTCCCAGGGGCACCTCGCGCTGGCCCGCCGCCTCGCCACCGACGAGGCCGCCAGGGAGCACCGGGCGGCGGTGCTGCGCATCCCGGGCCGTCTGGGGCGCGTCGGGGACTGCCTGGCCGCCGCCGCGGACCTCGTGGGCGCCGCGAACGCCGATGCCGAGGCCGCGAACGCCGAGCGGGACGAGGTCGAGACGGAGGCGCTGAAGACAGCACTCGGCGTCGGTGCGACCGCCACCNGCGGGAAGTCGAGATCCGCTCGGGCGCCGAAGGCGGGCGCAAAGGCACGGTCGATGGTCGTGCGGGGCGCGGCCGGGGCGCTCAAGGAGCTGGAGCGGACTCAGAAGAGCCGCGGGCGGCGCACCATCCTCGACTCCCTCGACCGGGCCCTGGTCGATCTCGCCGGCCTGTATCGCGACGTGCTCGCGGAGCAGCTCGGCGCGCCGGTCGACCCGATCCATGCCGACCATGCGGCCGAGGCTGCGGGCCTCGCGGCGGCCTCGACCCCGGAGCAGACGCTGCGGCGGCTGGAGGCCGTGCTCGCGACCCGGGCGGCCCTCGCCGACAACCCGGGCCTCGTCCCGCTGCTCGCAGTGGAGTCCCTGACCCTCGCCCTGCGCGACGGCTGACGCCGCCCGCGCCCGCTCGGCGCACTGCCGCCGGCGCCGGCGCCGGCGATGGCGATGGCGATGGCGATGGGGTCGGTATGGCAGAAACGGGCAGCCAAGTCGCACCTGGCGGCATACTGTGACCTGCGACGCAGATCACGCCGACGGGCGGCTCCGGCACGCCCCGCCCGACCCGGCGCTGCCGCGCACCGGGCCCGCCTCCCGCGCGGGCCATCATCACGGCCGGCCAGCCGGCCTGCGGGCCAAGGAAGGTGACGGGCCGGATGCCGATGATGTGNGCGGTGGCGTTTTCCCCTCGCGGCAAGCTCTACTACGCCGATCCGGGCGTCCACACACCCCGGGTAGGCGATCAGGTCCTCGTGCCCACCGACGATGGTCCCGAGGTCGCCACCTGCATGTGGGCACCGCAGTGGATCTNCGACGACATCGGCGGCCTGCCCGTGCTGGCGGGGCTGGCGCAGGCGGCGGACGTGCAGCGGGCGGAGCTGTCCCGGCGCCGGCGCGCCCGGGCGCGGGTCGCCGCGCGGCGGCTGGCGCGGGAGCACAACCTGCCGATGAAGATCGTCGGTGTCGACCACGTGCTGGACACCGGCGGATACACGATCTACTTCAGCGCGGAGGGCCGGATCGACTTCCGGGAGCTGGTCCGCGACCTGAACCGGACGCTGGCCGCGCGGGTGCGGCTGCGGCAGCTGTCCGCCCGGGACAGCGCCCGGGTGCAGGGCGGGATCGGCTCGTGTGGGCGTGACCTGTGCTGCGCGACGTTCCTCACCGATTTCGAGCCGGTGAGCCTGCGCATGGCCCGCGACCAGAACCTGGCCCTCAACCCGATGCGGATCAGCGGCGCCTGCGGCCGGCTGATGTGCTGCCTACGCTACGAGCACCCGCTGTACGAGGAGTTCGCCGGGGCCGTGCCCGCCGTCGGAGAACGGGCCTGCACTCCCCAGGGAGAGGGCCGGGTCGTGCGGCACGACGTGCCCCGCCAGCAGGCTGTGGTGGTGCTCGACGGCGGCGGGCGGACCTCCTGCGAACGAGCCGACGTATGCCCGTCCCGGCAGGCGCACGAGGCTGCCTACGCCCCGCCCAGGGCCGAGCCCCACCCGGATCCCGACCCCACGCCCTCCGGCACCGACCAGGCCGGCACCGACCGCGAGAGCGGAGCACGCCGAGGCACCGACCAAGGGGGGTCGGAGCACGAGGGGCCAGAGCACGAGGGGTCGGAGCACGACAGCGAGACAGGCGGCGAATCGGGACATGCCCGCCGGCGCTCCCGGCACCGCCACCGACCCTGAGCGATCTTCTCTGGCACGGTCTTCCGTGGCTCGATCGGGCCGCCCGGCGCCGCCCCGGTGTTCCCCGCGGCTCACGGGTCGAAGCGGTAGCCCATCCCGCGCAGGGTGGTCACCAGCCGCCGCTGCGGCGGCCGACCCTCCACCTTGGTACGCACCCGCCGGACGTGCTCGGTGACCGTGGCAGGGTCCTGGAAGCGGGTGCCCCAGACCTGCTCGAGCAGCTCCTCGCGGCTGAACACCCGTCGAGGGTGGCGCGCGAGGAAGGCCAGCAGCTCGTACTCGCGCGCGGTCAGGTCGATCCGCTCGCCGGCCACGGCGACCTCGCGGGCACGCAGGTCGATGGACACGTCGCCGTACACGAGCGGATCGTTGCCGTCCCCGCTGCGCTGGGGCGGCGGCTCGGCGGGCCGGCGGCGTAGCCGGGCCCGCACCCGCGCGACCAGCTCCCGCAGCGAGTAGGGCTTCACGACGTAGTCGTCGGCGCCCAGCTCCAGGCCGACCACCCGGTCGACCTCCTCGGCCCGCCCGGTGAGCATGATCACCGGCACCTCGCTCGTCTGGCGCAGGCGGCTCAGCACAGCGAAGCCGTCCATTCGCGGCATCGCGACGTCCAGAACGACCAGATCGATCTCAGTCGTCTGGAACAGCCGGAGGGCAGCTTCGCCGTCCGCCGCCTCCAGCACGCGATAGCCGAATCGTTCGAGGCTGCGCGCAAGTGCCACGCGAGATGCCTCATCGTCCTCAGCGACGAGGAGCGAGGCTCCTCGTGTCGCCGCTGCAGGTGCAGCGTCCCCGGCCCCGGTCATGGAGCGAAACCCTACGCATCCTCATCGGAACAACTGCAACCGGGGTAGCGGTTTGCGTCGTTCGACGGGCCGGGAGCCGAAAATTATGACAAAATCTGGATTAGGCGCAAACCGATTGTCACGTCAGTGTCTTCCTTCTTGGGCGCCCATGACAGCCTGGTGGGGTGGGATCGCCGGATCGTTCCGATTTCGGGCGCCCCGACCTCGCCAGATCGGCTCGGCTCCGGGCCGGGGGCCCGCCCCGGGCGGGAGTCCGAGCCGGGCTGCCGGCGCCCGCGCCACCGCGCGGCGCGCAGCCGGCCGAGTACCACCGGTCGGCACCGCGCGGGCATCTGGCATACTCGACCCGGGCCAGTGCGATCCTGGCCGATCGCCGGAGTAGCTCAGTGGCAGAGCAATCGCCTCGTAAGCGATAGGTCGCGGGTTCAATCCCCGCCTCCGGCTCACTCCCCTCCGAACGGGCCCTGACCGGCGCGGTGCGGTGCCGCGCGGTGCGACAGCCGGGCACGCTCGAGGCGGCGTGGGCGGCATCGACGGGTGCGACAATCGGCCTCATGACAGCGGACGTCACGATCCCCTCGTACGGCGTGCGCAACCGGGTGGAGNGCACCGGGCCGGCGATCCGGGCGGCGCTCGACCCCGAGCAGCGCGCCGAGTTCGAAGCCGACTTCCACGCAGCCGCCGTCGAAACCGACGACACTCTCGACCTGGCCCCGCTGCACCGCGTCATCGACCGCTGGTGGCCCCAGGCCGTGCTCTGCGCCAACCCGGAGATCCAGGCCGGCATCGACGCCGACCGTCGCCGCATCGCTGCCGGTGACCCGACCGTGATTGGCGAGGTCTGGTATCCGCCCGGCCATCCCCAAGCGCCACATGTGGCCTGATGACCGTCCACGGGGTCCGCTGGGTCGACTACGCCCGCGATCAGCGGGACAGTCTGCCCGCCGAAGCGCGCACGGCGCTCGACATCGCACTGCGGCGCCTTGTAGAGGATCCGCGCGGCCACAGCACGTACCGCAAACGAGACAACCAGTGGACAGCTACATTCAGTGATGGCTGGGGGCTCATCGTCTATACCATCGAAGATCGCTGGATCACGATCACGGTGCTCCGCGTGACGTGGCTGGACGGCTGATCCACCGCCGCTGGCCAGCTCCGCCGGAGGGCCGGCGCGAGGGGCGCCCCCTCATCCGCGAGGCCCGCGGGCCCGCGCATGAAGGGGCGTCGCCGTCGCGCCGGTCGGCGATCACGCAGACCTGGGCTCGACCTCCTGGTCGTGCCCGTCCACTCCGGCGCCCTCCGCCTCGCGCAGCCGCTTGATGGAGGCGAGAATCTCCCGCTCGGCCTCCTTGCGGTCCACCCAGGAGGCGCCCTCGACCGACTTGCCGGGCTCCAGGTCCTTGTAGACCTCGAAGAAGTGCTGGATCTCCAGCCGGTCGAACTCCGGCAGGTGCCGCAGATCCCGCAGGTGCTCCTGGCGGACATCGGCGACCGGGACGCACAGGACCTTGTCGTCCGGGCCCTTCTCGTCGGTCATCTCGAACATGCCGATCGTCCGGCACCGCACCAGGCAGCCCGGGAAGGTCGGCTCCTCCAGCAGGACCAGCGCGTCCAGCGGATCCCCGTCCCGCCCGAGGGTGCCCTCGATGAACCCGTAGTCCGACGGGTAGTGGGTGGAGGTGAACAGCATCCGGTCCAACCGGATGCGCCCGGTGTGGTGATCCATCTCGTACTTGTTGCGCTGACCCTTGGGGATCTCGATGGTCACATCGAACTCAAGGTCCACTCCGCTCCCTGTCTCCTTCATGCTCAGGCCGGCCCGGTCTGCGCCGGTCGGCCACCACGTGTGAACTGCTCGTCGGTCTCCGGCGGATGCCGGGGCTCGCATGCTCCGGCGACTGCCGGGGCACCGCGGCCGGGTGCCGCGCGCCGCGGCCACGNGCCGGACACCCGACGGACGCGGCGAAGTGTCGCGGACGACGACCGCCGCCCTCCCAGTGTCCCGGAAGCCACCTCCTGCCCGAGCCACCCGGTCGGCAACGCCACTACCCAGGCGCCGCCGCCACCGCCGCGGCCCCGCGGACGGCGCCGCGACGCGGACCATCACGGGACGCGACCGGCGAACGGAGCCCGCCTCGCAGGCAGATGTTCCCCCCACCGGCCAGCGCGACCCGCCGGGCGAGCGGAAAGCTCGCTGGACGGCGGGCGGACGGCCAGGCCCACCCGCTGGTCATCCGGACCGGCACGGGCCGGCTCACGGCTCGTGGCATACGGTGACACAGCGGAACGCGACGTGCCACCGAGGGCGCCAGCGCCCGGACCGCCGCGCATCCGCCCCTCGGCGGCGGCCCACACCGCCGCGGGCCGACACCTGCCGGGGACCCTCACCTGCCGGGGACCCTCACCTGCCGGGGCCCTCACCTGCCGGGGCTGCGGCGCCGTCGGCGTGGCCCACCCGTCTTGCGTAGTGTCCGGGGGTGACGTCAGCCGCGCCGGTCGCTCGGACAGGGGCGCTCACCGCCCTCGTCGGCGCCCTTCTCGCCGGCTCCCTGTCCGCCAGTCCCGCCGCCGATCGCCCCGTACCGCCGGTCGCCGGGTCGGCCCGGGCGGGGGCCGCGGTCCTCGCGGGTCTGGACCCGGCCGCGCCCACGCCCCAGCCCGCGTCGGTCGGCGCCCGCCTTGCCGGGCCGCTCGGCGACCCCGTCCTCGCCGGGCCCGCCGCCTTGGTCGTCGACGGGTTGACCGGTCGCGTGCTGCTGGACAACCGCGCCCGCACACCGGCCGTGCCGGCGTCGACGCTCAAGACCGCGGTCGCCACGGCGGCGCTCGTCACGTTCCCGGATACCCGGTTGCGCACGTCGGTGCTCTACAAACCGCCGGACGGCCGACCGTCGGGGGCCGCCGGCCAAGCGCCCGGCGGCACGCTGTGGCTCGTGGGGGGCGGCGACCCGACGCTGACCGCGTCGTCCGAGACCGGCGGCTACCCGGCCTTCGCCCGGCTCTCCGATCTCGTCGCCCAGGTCCGGGCGGCCGGCATTACCTCGGTGTCCCGGGTGGTCGGCGACGGGTCGTTGTTCGTCGGCCCCGACCGGGCGCCGGGATGGCGTGACAACTACGTGACCGACGGCGACGTCACGCCGGTCTCCGCGCTGGAACTCGACGCGGGTCGCTCCGCCCCCGGCGCCAAGGGCCCGCGCAATCCCGCCCCCGCGGTGGCGGCGACGGCGGCGTTCGCCGGGGCGCTGGTGGCCGCCGGGATCCCGGTCGGCGCGGTCGGCACCGGGAGCGCCGAGGCGGGGGCGACCCGCGTCGCCGCGGTGGACAGCCCGCCGGTGCGGGTACTCGTCGAACGCATGCTCACCGAGTCGGACAACGACCTGGCGGAGAGCCTGGGCCGGCTGGTCGCCCGGCGGCGCGGCCTGCCGGCCTCGTTCGCCGGGGCCGCGAGGGCCGTGACCGACACGGTCACCGAACTCGGCATCCCCACCGCGGGGATGGCCCTCAACGATGTCAGCGGCCTGTCCACCACCGATCTGATCGCGCCCGCCACCCTGGTGGCGCTGCTGAGAGCGGCGGTCCTGCCCACCCGACCCGCCCTGCGCACCGTGCTGACCGGGCTACCGGTGGCCGGTTTCTCCGGCACCCTGAACGACCGATACGCCACCACGGACACGGCGCCGGGCGCGGGTGACGTCCGGGCCAAGACCGGCACACTGCGCAACGTCAGCAGCCTCGCCGGCCAGCTCGTCGACGCCGATGGGCGGCTGTTGCTGTTCGCCTTCCTGTCCCCGGCGGAGGAGGGGGGCGNCACCAAGGCCGCGCTCGACCGGGTCGCGGCGGCGCTCGCCGGCTGCGGCTGCCCCGCGCTGGTACCGGTCGCACGCGCCGCGCCGACCGGCCCGGCCCGCTGAGCCTGCGGCGATCCCGGAAACGACCCGTCACGGCCCGGCCGGCGCCGCGCCACGCCGCGGTGAGGGCGTCGGTGAGGGCGTGGGCGAGGGCGAGGGTGAGGGCGACGCGGGAGCAGAGCGCGGGCCGGCCCGGTACGCTCGGATTCGTGGACGCCGAGCTGGTCGACTGGGAACTCGCCGTGACGACGGCGAGGAGGCTGGTCCGCCCCGGCCCACAGATCACCCGGGAGCAGGCCGGCGAGGTCGTCGCCGAGCTCCGCCGCCTCGCGGTGGAGGCCGAGCGGCACGTGGAGGACTACACCCACCTCGCCCCTGCCGGTGCCATCACCCCCATCAACGTGGTCGACCGGCCCGAATGGGTTCGTTCCAACGTCGCCGGCCTGCGAGTGCTCACCACCCCGCTGCTCGGCAAGCTGTCCGACCAGCAGCGCGGCACCTTCTCCACGGCCGTCGGCCGGCGGGTCACCGGTATCCAGCTCGGCACGGCGCTGGCCTACCTCGCCGGCAAGGTGCTGGGCCAGTACGAGGTGTTCCTGCCACCCGAGGAGTACCTCGCCGGCCCCGATGGGCCGGCCACGCCGGACGCGGTCGGCCGGCTGAGCCTGGTCGCCCCGAACATCGCCCACGCCGAGGCCACGATGGGCGTCGTGCCGCGTGACTTCCGGATGTGGGTCTGCCTGCACGAGCAGACCCATCGGACCCAGTTCACCGCCGTGCCGTGGCTGCGGTCCCACCTCGAGTCCGAGATCACCGCGTTCATCGAGGCCACCGATCTCGATCCGGACGTCCTCGCGGACCGGGTCCGCTCGGCGGTGGCCGCGGTGCGCGGGGCCGTGTTCGACCGCGGCGCCGACAGTCCGAGCGTGGTGGAGGCGCTCCAGACCCCGGCCCAGCGGGCGGTGCTCGACCGGCTGCAGGCGATCATGACGTTGCTGGAGGGCCACGCGGACCAGGTGATGGATGCCGTGGGGCCCAGGGTGGTTCCCACCGTCGCCGACATCCGGTCGAAGTTCGAGGGCCGCCGCGACGGCGGGTCGCCGCTCGACCGGTTCATCCGCCGCCTGCTCGGGCTGGATCTCAAGCTCCAGCAGTACCGCCAGGGCGGCGCCTTCGTGCGGGCCGTCGTCGCCGAGGCCGGGGTGCGGGGCTTCAACACCGTCTGGGAGTCGCCGACGACGCTGCCGACCCGCGCAGAGCTGGCCGATCCCACCGCATGGATGCAGCGCGTCCTGGGCAGTCGCCCGTCGATCTCGGCGTGACGGCCGTGGTCCGCGGGGCGCTCACCGGCGCGGCCGGCCACCGGCCCACGCGGTGACCCGATCCGCCACCGGCGGTGATCACTACGGTGAGGCGGCCGGGCCGGTGGACGGGGCGGCAGGCGGCCCACTCGACCCGACGGCGCGGACGACGCGGCCCGGTCGGGCGCCGGATCCCGCGGTGGCCGCGGTCCGGTTCGCGGTCCGCAACGCGGTCGCCGATCTCGACCCGGGCGAGCTGGTGCTGGTTGCCTGCTCCGGCGGGCCGGACTCGATGTCGCTCGCCGCGGCGCTCGCTTTCGTTGCCCCCCGCCGGGCCCTGCGGGCCGGTCTGCTGGTGGTTGATCACGGCTGGGATCCCACCTCGACCGAGCGCGCGCACGGCGTCGCCGAGCTTGGGGAGGCCCTCGGGCTGCGCCCCGTGGAGGTGCTCACTGCGCACGCACCGCGCTCGGAGGGCGCCGCGCGCGATGCCCGCCGCGGCGCGCTGCTGGCTGCGGCGGCCCGGTTGGGCGCCCGGGCCGTACTGATCGGTCACACCCTGGACGACCAGGCCGAGACGGTGCTGCTACGGCTCGCGCGGGGCTCGGGGGCCCGCTCGCTCGGCGGAATGCGCCCGCGCGACGGCCTGCTGCGCCGCCCCCTGTTGGGCCTGCGCCGCGCGCAGACCCGGGCCGCCTGCCTCGCCGAGCGGCTGTCGGTCTGGGACGATCCGACCAACCAGGACCCGGCGTTCGCCCGGGCGCGGGTGCGCCACCGGGTTCTGCCGCTGCTGGAGGCCGAGCTCGGGCCGGGCATCGCGGAGTCGCTGGCCCGCGGGGCCGAGTTGCTGCGGGCCGACGCGGACGCGCTGGACGCGACCGCCGCCGACGCCTACGCCACGGCCGTCACCGCCCCCGGCGGCCCGCCCGCGGGCCCGAGGACCGGTCCGATCCCCGCTGCGGGCCCGGGTCCGGCCGGCGGCGAGGTCGGCTTCGCGGTGGCGACCCTCGCCGCCCTTCCCGCCGCGATCCGCGGGCGGGTGCTGCGCCGGGCCGCCCTCGACGTCGGCGCCTCGGCGTCGGCGTTGCGCGCCGAGCATGTCTGGGCGGTGGAGGAACTGGTGACGCGGTGGCGCGGCCAGAAGCCCGTGCCACTGCCGGGCGGTGTCCTCGCCCGGCGCTGGGCGGACCGGATCACACTCTCCGGACCGGTGGCTCCGCCGTGGCCACCCGCCGGACCCGCCGGCCGCGGGCCGGATCTCGCCGCAGCGGCGTATTTCGAGGAGGACGATCAGGTGAGCCAGGCCGCGACGACGACGCCCGATGCCGGCAGCCCCCACGAGGGCCCGCCGGCGGCCGCCACGCATCCCGACATCGACGAGGTTCTCGTCACCGCCGACGAGATCGCCGCGAAGATCGCGGAGCTTGCGGCCCGTGTCGATGCCGACTACGCCGGCCGGGAGATCCTCCTGGTCGGCGTGCTCAAGGGCGCCGTGATGGTGATGGCGGATCTCTCCCGGGCCCTCGCCGTGCCGCTGACCATGGAGTTCATGGCGGTGTCGTCGTACGGCTCGTCGACCTCCTCCTCCGGGGTGGTGCGCATCCTCAAGGACCTGGACCGCTCGATCGAGGGCCGCGACGTGCTCGTCGTCGAGGACATCATCGACTCCGGGTTGACCCTGTCGTGGCTGCTGAAGAACCTGCGCTCGCGCGGGCCCGCCTCGCTGGAGGTGCTGGCCCTGTTCCGTAAACCGGAAGCGATCACGGTCGACGTCGACGTCCGGTACGTCGGGTTTGACATTCCCAGCGCCTTCGTCGTCGGGTACGGCCTTGATTACTCCGAGTACTACCGCACGCTCCCCTTTGTCGGCACCCTGACGCCCGCGGCGATCGAGCGCGGGGCCCCGGCCTGAGCCAGCCGACGCGGCCGCACGGCCCCGGCGCCGCGGGGCGCNCCCCCGTGCGGCACCGGATCGTCCGGCCCGGAACAGTGCGGCCCGCCGGTCCGTTGGTCGGATGTACGCGCGGTGAGATGCGCGCACCGGCGGTACCCTCGGCACAAGGGAATCCCGATCGAGGGCAGCACACACGTCAGGAGGGTGGAGCGCTCGTGTCCGGCGCTCCAGACAGATGACTCCAAGAAGAATCTTCCGCGGCTGGGTGCCACTGCTGCTCCTGGTCCTGTTCGTGATCATTCTCACGACGGGTGTCCTCTCGGGTCCCAGTGAGTACGGCAAGCGAGACCTGAACTTCGTCCAGCAGCAGATCGACGAAGGCCAGGTGACGAAAGCCAAGATCGAGGACTCCAAGCAGCTCATCCAGATCCAGACGAAGGACGGCCGGAAGTTCGAGTCGTCCTATGTCACCGAACAGGGTGTCGTTCTGGCCAACGAGCTGCGGAACAAGCGCGTCGCCTACGACGTCTCCGTCGATCGCGGAAACATCCTGGTCTCCCTCCTGCTCAACCTGCTNCCCGTGCTGCTCGTGGTCCTGCTGCTGTTCTTCTTCATGAACCAGATGCAGGGCGGCGGCAACCGGGTCATGAACTTCGGTAAGTCCAAGGCCAAGCTGGTGAGCAAGGACACGCCGAAGACGACGTTCTCCGACGTGGCCGGCGCGGACGAGGCGATCGAGGAGCTCCAGGAGATCAAGGAGTTCCTGGAGAACCCGAGCAAGTTCCAGGCGATCGGCGCGAAGATCCCCAAGGGCGTCCTGCTCTACGGGCCGCCGGGCACCGGCAAGACCCTGCTGGCCCGGGCCGTCGCCGGCGAGGCGGGCGTGCCGTTCTACTCGATCTCGGGTTCCGACTTCGTCGAGATGTTCGTCGGTGTCGGCGCCAGCCGGGTCCGGGACCTGTTCGAGCAGGCCAAAGCGAACGCGCCGGCGATCATCTTCGTCGACGAGATCGACGCCGTCGGCCGCCACCGCGGGGCCGGGCTCGGCGGTGGCCACGACGAGCGCGAGCAGACCCTCAACCAGCTTCTCGTCGAGATGGACGGGTTCGACGTCAAGGGCGGCGTCATCCTCATCGCGGCGACGAACCGGCCCGACATCCTCGACCCGGCCCTGCTGCGGCCCGGCCGCTTCGACCGCCAGATCGTCGTCGACCGGCCGGACCTGCTCGGCCGCGAGGCCATCCTGCGGGTGCACGCCAAGGGCAAGCCGATCGGTCCGGACGCCGACCTGATGGTTATCGCCCGGCGCACCCCGGGCTTCACCGGCGCGGACCTGGCGAACGTGCTCAACGAGGCCGCCCTGCTGGCCGCCCGGTCCAACCTCAAGTTCATCTCCTCGGCGCTGCTGGAGGAGTCGATCGACCGGGTGATGGCCGGGCCGGAGCGCAAGACCCGGGCGATGAGCGACAAGGAGAAGAAGCGCATCGCCTACCACGAGGGCGGCCATGCCCTCGTCGCGCACGCATTGCCGAACTCCGACCCGGTGCACAAGGTCACGATCCTGCCCCGGGGCCGCGCACTCGGCTACACGATGCAGCTCCCGCTGGAGGACAAGTACCTGTCGACCCGTTCGGAGATGCTGGACCGGCTCGCCGTGCTCCTCGGCGGCCGCACCGCCGAGGAACTGGTGTTCCACGACCCCACCACGGGCGCCAGCGACGACATCGAGAAGGCGACGCAGATCTCCCGGGCGATGATCACCCAGTACGGGATGAGCGACAAGCTCGGCGCGATCAAGTTCGGCACCGAGAACANCGAGGTCTTCCTCGGCAAGGAGGTCGGGCACCAGCGCGACTACTCCGAGGAGGTCGCCAGCGAGATCGACGTCGAGGTCCGCCGGCTCATCGAGGCGGCGCACGACGAGGCGTGGGAGATCCTGGTCACCTACCGCGACGTCCTCGACAACCTCGTGCTGCGGCTGATGGACACCGAGACGCTGAGCAAGGACGACGTCGCCGAGGTCTTCGCGACCGTGCAGAAGCGACCGGTGCGCGGCATCTACACCGGCGTCGGTCGGCGCATCCCCTCGGATCGCCCGCCGGTACAGACCCCGGCCGAGCTGGGGCTGGTCCCCACCGGCGTCGCCGACCTGGTGAAGGACCCCGGTCACGGCAACGGGGCAACCGGTCGCCCGGGCAACGGTGCGCCGAGTGCACCCGGGGCGGATCCGGCCGGACACGGTAACCCGGTCGGTCCCGGCGGAAACGGGAATGGCGGCCCGGGTGGGCACGGTTACCCCCAGGGTCAGGGTTATCCGCAGGGGCCAGGCTATCCGCAGGGGCCGGGTTCACCGGCTCCGACCGGTGGCGAGGGCCCGCCCGAGGGGCCGCGCATCGCCAACCCGTGGGCCCCGCCGAGCTGGCCGAACNACGACGACAGGAGACGCCGTTGACGTCCGATTCCCCCGAGGTGTTCACGGATGAGCGGGTGGGCTCCGGCGCGTCGCCAGAGGTGAACGGCACCGCATCGGATGGCTTCGGCGTTCCCGACCCCAGCGCCCTCGGCATCAGCACGACCACCGCCACGGCGGCTCCCCCGGCCTCGCCGATCCGGGATCGGCGCAGACCGCAGCAGGTGCGCCCCTTCGATCACGATCGGGTGGCGCGTGCCGTGCGCGAGCTGCTCATCGGGATCGGTGAGGACCCGGACCGGGAGGGCCTGCGCAAGACGCCGGACCGGGTCGCCCGGGCCTACCGGGAGGCGGTGGAGGGTCTGGGGCGGGAACCGTCCGAGGTGCTGACCACCGTCTTCGACGAGGGTCACGACGAGATGGTGCTGGTCCGCGACATCGATTTCTCGTCGCTGTGCGAGCACCACCTGGTGGTGTTCTCCGGCCGGGCGCACGTCGCGTACATCCCGAACGACCGGGGCCAGATCACCGGCCTGTCCAAGCTGGCGCGGCTGGTCGATCTCTACGCTCGCCGGCCGCAGGTCCAGGAGCGGCTGACCTCCCAGGTCGCCGACGCCCTCGTCGACGTCCTGGAACCGCGGGGCGTGATGGTCNTCGTCGAGGCAGAGCACCTGTGCATGTCGATGCGAGGGGTGCGCAAGCCGGGGGCCACGACGGTGACCTCGGCGGTGCGCGGCCAGTTCCTCAGCACGGCGACGCGCAGTGAGGGCATGTCGCTGATCCTCGGCAGCCGCCGCTGACCCACCCGGTCACCCGGACTCAAGGCCCCAGGCCACCGGGTGACCGGTCCCGGCGGCGGTGTTACAGCCGGCAGGCCTGGATGCCGGAGACCAGGATCCCGCGGGCGCCCAGATCCCACAGGTCGTCCATCGTCCGGTTGACCTCCGCGCGGGGCACCATCGCCCGCACGGCGACCCAGTCCTCCCGCTGCAGCGGAGAGATCGTCGGCGATTCGTAGCCGGGCGTGATGTCACACGCCTTCTCCAGCACCGCGCTCGGCACGTCGTAGTCCATCATCACGTATCGCCGCGCGACAAGGACGCCCTGCACACGGCGCAGCAGCCGCTCGTGCGCCGTGGACAGCTCCNCCCCCCGCTTGGCGATAATGATCGCTTCGGACCGCAGGACCGGCTCGCCGAGCAGCTCCAGCCCGGCGGCCCGCAGCGTGCGGCCGGTCTCGACCACGTCGGCCACCGCGTCCGCGACCCCGAGCCGCACCGCCGTCTCCACCGCGCCGTCGAGGGTCACGATGCTCGCCGGGGTGATACCGCGGCCGGCCAGATCCGCCCGCACCAACGCCGGGAACGACGTGGCGATCCGCCGGCCCTGCAGCTCCGCCACGTCCGCGAGCGTGCCCTCCGGGGCGGCGTAGCGGAAGGTGGCGTGCGCGTAGCCGAGCGGTAGCAGCTCCGCCGCGGCGGCGTTGCTGTCGAGGAGCAGGTCGCGACCGGTGATGCCGAGATCGAGGCGGCCCGAACCGACGTACACGGCGATGTCGCGCGGGCGCAGAAAGAAGAACTCGATGTCGTTCTCGACATCGGTGATGACCAGCTCCGCGGACTCGCGCCGGGCGTTGTAGCCGGCGTCGGCGAGCAACTGGCTGGAGGCCGCGGACAGCGACCCCTTGTTAGGAACCGCAATACGAAGCATCGTCACTACTCAGCGTCTACAGGAAAGGACAGGGGCGTGATCACAGGTGGGAGTATACGTCGTCCAGGGAAAGACCCAGGGAAATCATGAGGAGCTGACTCCAGTACAGCAACTGGGAGATCTCCTCGGCCGCCCTCTCGCGGCCTTCGTACTCGGCCGCCATCCAGGCCTCGGCGGCCTCCTCGACGAGTTTCTTACCGAGATGATGAACGCCCTTGTCGAGGGCGGCGACCGTACCGGAGCCGGGCGCCCGGCGCTGCCATTTGTCGGCGACCTCGGCGAAGAGTTCGTCGAATGTCTTTCCGCTGGCTGTATTCGCGCCGACGGCGGTGGGCGTGCTGCCGATCGTCGCGTCGGGATCGCCGGCGGCCCCGACGGGACGGTGCGGATCGCCGTCCGCACCGGGTCGGGAGAGACGCCCGGACGGCGGCGACCCGGGCCGATCGGCAGGAACCATGTTCGGCATGCTACCTGTCACCGCGCCGTCGGCCGCCCCACCGAACATCGCCACCGGTCGCGGACACCGACGACCACTGTCGGAGGTGGGCGCAGCGCGCCGGCACCGCCTCCCGGCCAGGCACGATGCTGGCGGATTGCGCCGACTGTGCGGCGCGTTGCTGGTTGACTGGGTCACTGTGTTCCCGCCTGCCCTCGTCGCCACGGATCTGGACGGGACGCTGATCCGTAGCGACGGCACCGTCTCGGCACGCACCCGCGCGGCCCTGCGGCGGGTGGAGCGGTCCGGCGCGACCGTCGTGTTCGTCACCGGGCGGCCGAGCCGGGTGATGGCGGGTGTCGTGGCGCAGACGTCGGCCTCCGGCCTCGCCATCTGCGCGAACGGGGCGCTCGTGTTCGACCTGGATTCAGGCGTTCCGGTCAGCCACCGGTTTCTCGAGCAGGCCACGGCGCTGCGGTTGGCCCGTGCCATCCGCGCCGCGGTGCCGGACGCCGTGTTCGCCGTGGAGAGCGGCGTCCGGTTCGGCCGGGAACCGGCCTTCGAGACGATGTGGCCGGATCCCGAGGAACTGGTCGCGGCGTTCCCCGAGCTGCTGCTGGCCCTGCCGGCGACGAAGCTGCTGGTTCGGCGGGGTGGTCAGCCGTTCACCGAGGTGTACGACGTGATCGTCGAGCTCGCCGGAACGGACGCCGTCGTCACCACGTCGAGCGTGGACCTGGTGGAGATCGCCGGGCCGGGGGTGTCCAAGGCCGTGGCACTGGCGGAGCTCGCCGCCGAGCGGGGGATGACCGCCCGCGACGTCATCGCCTTCGGCGACATGCCGAACGACCTGCCGATGTTCGCCTGGGCCGGGTACTCGGTCGCCGTTGCCAACGCCCATCCGGACGTCCTCGCCGCCGCCGACGAGGTCACCGCGTCGAACGACGAGGACGGGGTCGCGATCATCCTGGAGCGGCTGTTTCCGGCGGTGGGTTGAGTTCCCCCCCCAGGGCGGGTTCGGCCGGCGCGGCGGCGGCGGCGCTCGCGGCGCCGGGGTCGATCGCGGTGCCGGTGCCGGTGCCGGTGGCGGGGCGGCGGGGCGCGAGGAGTTCAGCGTAGCTGCGCGTGTACCCCGCGAGAATCTCGTCGAGATCGGGCGCGGTCAGCGCCGCATACTCCTCGAAGATCTTCGCGTAGATCCGGACCTGGTCCGGATGGCTGAATCCCGTGGCTTCCAGCGTCTCCACCACGACCAGGCTGTCATCCAGAATCGTGAATCCCTGCACGTGCGGGTACTCCAGCTCGGCCGAGCTCGGCACGATCCGTACCGTGACGTTGTCCAGCTCCGCCACCGCGGCAATCCGCTTGATCTGTGCGATCATGTACTCCGGCGGCGCGAAACGGTTACCGAGGACCGACTCCATCAGGATGAACTCAAACCGCCGGGTCGCGTCGTAGAGCAGATTCTGCCNCCTGATCCGCAGGCTGACCTTCTCCGCGGTCCGCTGGTACCACGCACCCTCGTCGCCGCCGATGGTGATGCGGTGATAACCGTTCACGACCCGGCGGGCGTATTCGCTGATCTGAATCAGCCCGGGCAGCAGGATCGGCTCGAACTCACGGATGAGGGTTGCCTCCCGCTCGGCGTCGAGGATCTCCTCCTGGTCGAGGCTGATGCCCTGCCGCCGGGTCTCCACCCCGGCGGCGGCGCGCCGACGCGGCGCCCGGCGGGCTGCGGTCGACTGCAGCCGCTCCGCGAGGTCCACGAGATGGCGGACGAGGTCGGGTGGGGCCTGCAGGGTCCGGGCGATCCGCTCGACATCGGCGGGGCTGGGCCGGAGCAGACCGTTCTCGATCTTGGAAATCGTGCTCTGGCTGATGCCGACGGACGACGCGAGCGCCTGGCCGGTCATCGCGCGGGAGTGGCGTAGCTGTGCGAGTTCGACCCCGAGGCGGGCCGGCGGCGTGTCGTCGGACGCAGTCGCCGCCGGGGGCGCACCCTCGCCCTCCATGATCACCTCCGAGGTAGGTCCGTCCCCACCGGCCACCACGGGCGCCCCGACGGCTACGCCTGCGCCGGCGCCGGCAGCCCGCGCGCGGCCGCCAGGAACACGCTGCGGGGGATGCGCACCAACGCCTCGCCGGGGGGCACCTCGCCCGTCGGGATCCGCTGGTCCACCACCGCGTATCCCTGGACGAAGATGTCCTCATCCTCATCGTTCACGTACACCGTGGGACAGTTCGCGCTGGCACACGACGCACTGGCCACCGGGACGAGCCGCATCGCTCCTACCTCTCTGCACCACTGCGCTTCATCCTAGGGATCACCCCCGAGTCAGGACATAGCACAGTAATAACGATCANATCTACGGCGGCGACACGAATATTCCGACCACTTGCGGCATATCGTCACTCAAGCGTGACGAGCTGACGCCGGGGGCCCTAACCGAACGTCACCGCTGCTCGGTGAATCCCATCTTCCAGTAGGCGCCGCNGCCACCTCAAGCAATTCCATCACTACAGAGAGTGGCGAAACGCGGTGACACAACGCCGTGCGGGACCACCGCAAATAGTACCGAAACGCGTGAACTAGCAGTTCCTTCGGGCTACCCGTTCACGGGGAGTGGGAACGGAACGTTAGGGCGATGACGACGACGACCCCGACTCGTCGACTACACCGAGTAGTGCTGCGAATATTTTGAGACTCCGTCGGGGAAGTCGGCTCCGGACGCGGACCGCGTCGAGTTCCGCCCGCCGACGCCAGGTGATGAAGACCGGACCCCGGGTTGCCCCCCGACGGTCCGGCGGCCGCGGGTACGCCCCTTCGGAGCACCGCAGGAAGGGGCCCACGTCCTTCGCCCCGACGCACTCCGGCGGAGCCGGAGGCGGGTCCCCTGCCCGGACGCACGCGAGCCGCAACGATTCTGGCTCGATCATGAATATTCAGAAATTCCCTTGAGATTCGGATCATCGTGCCGGATGATTCGGACTGGAGCATCCCGTCGGCCGACGGTCCCACGGCCCCGGGTCCTCCCCGGTGGCCTCCGGCCGCCGCTCCGGCAGTCTCCCCTCGTCGCCTCGACCGACACTTCGCCTCGACCGACACGGGGGTTCGACCGACACGGGGCCTGACCGACACGGGGGCCTGACCGACAGGAGGGAAGGCCGCATGTGCATCCCCAGCCGGCCCTGTGCGGCTCTCCTCGGCGCCCCGCGCACCTGGCCGCTGTTGCTGGGCTGGGCGATGGTCACGATCCTGATGGTGGTCGTCAAGGCCCTCGCGCACGCCCGGCACGGTCGTCGCGGCCGGGCTCGCGTCCCGCGGGCGGCCGGAACGCCGGGCACCCGGCGGGTTGCGCCGCCCGCGTGGTCNGCTGCTGACGTCCGGCGCTTCGACCCGGCCGCATTCGAGCCTCTCGCGGACCGGATGTCCTGCCTGCTGCGTGTCTTCCTCGCCGCCGCCGTCCCCAGGCCGGACCGACCCGCCCGACTCGACCTGCGCGCCCCCGCGACGACCTGGTTCGTCGACGCCTTCACCGCCGCCTCGGACCTGCTCGTCGGCCTGAGCCAGGCCGATCACCCCGAGACCCTGGCCGCCGCCGTTCGGGAGGCCGAACGGCGGTGGGAGCTGATCGACGCGTGGAGCCGCGAGACGGCCGAGTCCACGGGCGGTCCCCCGACGCCGCCGGGGCCGGCCGGATCCGGCCACCTCCGTCCGGACGATCCCGACTCCACCGATCACCTGCGGTAACCGAGGTGCGGCCACCGAGCCGCCCTCGGCCACGCGGTGTCGACGGTGGGCGCCCCCACGACACCGCCCACCCGGGTCGGCGCCCCATCGGTCGCCCGCGCGGGCCAGGATAGGGACATGGCGACACCCGTCCATCAGGACCCGGCCGCATCCGGCCTGCCGGCGCACGAGATCGACGCGGAGTTCCTCGCGCTGCCGCGTTCCACGCTCGCGGACGCGGCCCTGCAGACCGCACGCGATCTCGGCGCCACCCATGCCGACATCCGCATCGAACGGCTGCGGGACTCCTCACTGTCCTTCCGCGACGCCGCTCTGGAAAGCCGGCACGAGGGCGCCACCCTGGGCCTCGCGGTGCGGGTCGTGCACGCCGGAACCTGGGGTTTCGCGGCCGGCGTCGACCTCACCCCGGACGAGGCGGTCCGGCTGGCCCACGAGGCCGTCGAGATGGCGCGGGTGGCGGCCCCGCTGAACTCCGAGCCCGTCGAGCTCGCCCCGGAACCGGCGCACTCCGACGCGGTCTGGGTGTCGGCATACGCCGCCGACCCCTTCGCCATCGACGCGCGGGAGCGGATCGAGCGGGTCGGGGGGCTGTGTCGCACCCTGTTCGCCGCGAACGACGTCGACCACGTCGAGGGCCGGTTCGGCGCCGTGATGGAGAACAAGTACTACGCGGATCTGACCGGCACATCGACGACCCAGCAGCGGGTGCGGGTGCTCTGCCAGATCGAGGCGACGCGCGTCGACCCGGGCGGCGGGTTCGAGACCATGCGCACCATCGCCCCGCCCGTCGGCCGGGGCTGGGAGTGGATGGTGGCGGGACCCGCGGCGGGCTGCTGGGACTGGGATGGCGAGATCGCCCTCATCCCCGGGCTGCTGGCGGAGAAGGCCAAGGCGTCCTCGGTCGAACCCGGCCCGTACGACCTGGTGATCGACCCGTCGAACCTGTGGCTGACGATCCACGAGTCCGTCGGCCACGCCACCGAGCTCGACCGGGCGCTGGGCTACGAGGCGGCCTACGCCGGCACGTCGTTCGCCACCCTGGACCAGCTCGGCGCCCTGCGCTACGGCTCACCGGCGATGACGATCACCGGGGACCGCACGGCCCTGCACGGGCTGGCCACCATCGGCTACGACGACGAGGGCGTGCAGACCCGCCGGTTCGACATCGTGCGCGACGGCACCCTCGTCGGCTACCAGCTCGACCGGGCGATGGCGGCCCGCAACGCGAGCGTGCTCGGGGTGGAACGCTCCAACGGCTGCGCCTTCGCCGACTCCCCCGGCCACGTGCCGATCCAGCGGATGGCGAACGTGTCCCTGCTGCCCGCGCCCGGCGGCCCCTCGACCGAGGAACTGATCGGCCGGGTCGACCGTGGGATCTACATCGTCGGCGACAAGAGCTGGTCGATCGACATGCAGCGGTACAACTTCCAGTTCACCGGGCAGCGGTTCTACGAGATCCGTTCCGGGCGCATCGTCGGCCAGCTCCGCGACGTCGCCTACCAGGCGACGACGACGGACTTCTGGGGTTCGCTGGAGGCCGTGGGCGGCCCGCAGACGTACCTGCTCGGCGGCGCGTTCAACTGCGGCAAGGGGCAGCCCGGCCAGGTCGCGGCGGTCAGCCACGGCAGCCCGGCCGCACTGTTCCGCGGCGTCAACGTCCTCAACACGCGGCGGGAGGCCGGCCGATGAGCCAGGTGACCGGAGCGGACACCCCCCGGGCCGCACAGGCCGGACGGGCCGACCGGGCGGGCGCGGTGCCCGCGGCGGCCCACGAGATCGTCGAACGCGCCCTCGCGCTGTCCCGCGCGGACGGCTGCGTGGTGATCGCCACCGAGTCCAGCTCGGTGAACCTGCGCTGGGCCACCAACACCCTGACCACGAACGGGGCGAGCCGAGACCGGTCGATCACCGTCGTCAGCGTCGTCGGCCGCTCGTTCGGGGTGCGCACCGCCTCCACGATCGACACCCCGGCCGGCGGCGGGCGGGGCGCACGGCCTGGGGACCTGCCGCATCCCACCGACGCCGACGGCCTCGCCGAGCTCGTCCGCGCCGCCGAGGACGCCGCCCGCGAGGCGGCGGACGCCGAGGACTACGCCGACCTGCTCGGGCCCGCCACCGCCGGGCTGACCGGGGGCGCCGGGCCGGTCGCGGGCGGCGGCGCCTTCACCGACCCGGCGGCCCGCACCGGCACGGGGGTGTTCGCCGCCTTCGCCCGAGACCTCGCCGAGGCGTTCGGAGCCGCGCGGGCGCAGGGCCGGCGGCTGTTCGGCTTCGCCCAGCACGACGTGACCACCACCTGGCTGGGCACGTCCACCGGCCTGCGGCTGCGCCACAGCCAACCGACAGGCAGCGTCGAGTGGAACGCCAAGAGCGGCGTGCCAGGCGGCTCGGTGTGGCACGGGCAGTCCACCCACGACTTCAGCGACGTGGACGTGGCCGCGACGGACGCGGCGCTGCGCTCCCGGCTGNCCTGGTGCNAGCGGTCGGTGGAGCTGCCCGCGGGTCGCTACGAGACGCTGCTGCCCCCCTCCGCGGTCGCCGACCTGATGATCGACCTGTACTGGTCGGCCGCCGGCCGGGACGCCGCCGAGGGCCGCACGGTGTTCAGCCGGCCGGGCGGCGCAACCCGGATCGGCGAGGCGATCGGGCCAGCGGGGCTGCGGCTGTTCAGCGACCCCGCGGACCCGGAGCTGGCGACGACCCCGTTCGTCACCGCCGCGTCGTCGTCATCGATGTCNAGCGTGTTCGACAACGGGCTGGCGCTCGGAGCGACCGACTGGATCCGCGACGGCGCGCTCTCCGCGCTCGTGCAGACCCGCGCCTCGGCCCGCGCCACGCAGAGCCNGGTCACTCCGATCATCGACAACCTGGTTCTGGACGCGGGGGGCTCCGCGTCGCTCGAGGAGATGATCGCCTCGACTCGGCGCGGCCTGTTGCTGACCAGTCTGTGGTATATCCGCGAGGTCGATCCGGAGGTCCTGCTGCTGACCGGGCTGACCCGTGACGGCGTCTACCTCGTCGAGAACGGCGAGGTCACCGGGGCGGTGAACAACTTCCGGTTCAACGAGTCGCCCGTGGACCTGCTGGGCCGCACGGCGCAGATCGGCGCGGNCACCCGCACCATGGCCCGCGAGTGGGCGGACTGGTTCACGCTCACCCGGATGCCACCGATGCGGGTGCCGGACTTCAACATGAGCTCGGTCAGCCCGGCGAACTGACCGCCGGACCGCCCGCGGGCGCGGGCGCCATCACAGGTAGGCGCCGCGCCCGAACGTCTCACCGCCGGGCTGCTGTTGCTGCTGCCCGCTCGGCAGCGCCCGGCGGCGCATCTCGTCGAGCTGAGCCCGGGCCGCCATCTGCTGGGCGAACAGCGCCGTCTGCAGGCCATGGAACAGGCCCTCCAGCCAGCCGACGAGCTGCGCCTGAGCGATCCTGAGCTCGCCGTCCGACGGGGTGTGGCCCTCGTCGAAGGGCAGCGACAGCCGCTCCAGCTCGGCCCGCAACTCCGGGGCCAGCCCGTCGGAGAGCTCGCGGATCGAGCTGCGATGGATCTCCCGCAGCCGGACGCGACTGGCGTCGTCCAGCGGCGCGGCGCGCACCTCCTCCAACAACTGTTTGATCATCGTGCCGATGCGCATCACCTTGTCGGGCTGGGAGACCAGCTCGGCCACGGGGTTGTCGCCGGCCGGCTCCGCCTCCTGCCCGTCGGCCGAGGTCACCGACCTGGCCGGCCGGCCGAGCACCGTCTGCGGGCCGTCGTGCAGGGCCCCGTCGGGCCCGACAATCACGACGCGGGGTTCCGGTTGATCCGTCATGACCCCTATCCTGCCCCGTTCGGGCGCGCCACACGGCGCCGATGCGACGTCGGCCGCCCGGCCGTGACCCGGCCGTGACCCGGCCGCGGGCAGCGACAACCGGCCGCGGTCCGCCACCGTCAGCGCGGAATGGTGAGGATCACCTTGCCGACATGTCCAAGATCGGCCACATGCCGATGCGCCGCCACCACTTCGGTGATCGGGAGCACCCGGTCGATCACCGGTCTGATCGCGCCGCGTTCGATCGCCGGCCAGAACTCGGCGCGGACCCCGGCGATGATCTCGGCCTTCTCCGCCGCCGGCCGGGCACGCAGCGACGCGGCATGCACCGCCGCCCGCTTGGTGAGCAGAGCCCCGAGATTGAGCTCGCCCTTCACCCCGCCCTGCAGGCCGATGACGACCAGCCGCCCGCCGACGGCGAGCAGCGACACGTTGCGCGGCAGGTAGGCCGCGCCCATGTTGTCGAGGATGACATCCGCCCCGTGGCCCTCGGTGGCCTTGCGGATCACCTCGACGAAGTCGGAGTCCCGGTAGGACACGGCCACGTCCGCGCCGAGCTCCCGGACCCGGGCCAGCTTCGCCGCGGAGCCGGCGGTGGTGGCGATGACCGCCTCCGGCCGCAGCGCGCGGACCGCCTGGATCGCAAACGTGCCGATCCCCGACGCGCCACCGTGCACGCAGAAGACCTCACGGTCGCGCAGGTCGGCGATGCCGAACACGGTCGAGTAGACGGTGGCCGCGACCTCGGGCAGGCCGGCGGCCTCGACGAGGTCGACACCCGCCGGGATCGGCAGGAGCTGGCCGGCCGGCACGTTCACCCTGCTCGCGTACCCGCCGCCGCCGAGCAGGGCACACACCTCGGCGCCGATCTCGAACCCGGACACCTCGGGCCCGACCGCGGCCACCCGGCCGGAGCACTCCATCCCGATGATCTCGGACTCACCGGGCGGCGGCGGGTAGAAACCCTGCCGTTGCAGCAGGTCCGCCCGGTTGACGGCGGTCGCGACCACGTCGAGGGTCACCTCGCCCGGCCCGGGGTCGGGCGGGTCGGCCACGCTGGACCAGGACATGACTTCGGGCCCGCCAGGGGCCGACACCGTCACCGCATGCACCCCCCACACGCTACGACGCCGCCGGCGGCCGGGAGTTCGCGGACCCGGGAGTCCGCGGACCCCGCAACGGCGACGTGGGCGCCGAGGGCGGCTACCAGCGGTCGTGGTGCAGGACGCTCGCCAGCGGCTCCCGTGCCGCGGGCCGGAAATCCGTGCCGACGGTGTAGGCGACGGGCAGCAGCACGCCCTGGCTCACGTCCGGCGGGATGCCGAGCAGCTTCGCCACCTCGTCGGCGTAGCGCAGGTGCAGCGTCGTCCAGGCGCTGCCGAGACCGCGGGACCGCAGGGCGAGCATGAAGCTCCACGCGGCCGGCAGCAGCGACCCCCAGAAGCCCGCCTGCAGCTCCCCCGGGATCTGCCTCGCGTCCCCCTCCAGGCAGCCGATGACGTGCACGGGAACCCGGTGCAGGTTCTCGGCGAGGTACCGGGCGGAGTCGCTGACCCGCTGCTGGACGGCGAGCCGCTCGCCCTCGAGCGAGTCCTGGACCGGCCCGGCGCCGGCGTCGAGATAGGCGATCGCGGCGCGCTGGTAGTACTCGGCGATGCCGGCGCGCAGCTCCGGGTCGGTCACCACGATCCAGTGCCAGCCCTGCCGGTTGGAACCGCTGGGCGCCTGCAGGGCGATCCGCAGGCACTCCTCGATGACCTCCGGTTCGACCGGGCGGTCGAGATCGAGCCGCCTGCGCACGCTGCGGGTCGTCGTCAGCACCTCGTCGGGGGTGAGGTCGAGCAGGGTCACGATGAGCTCCTTCGTGGCCNCATCCCGCGCGGGTCCCGGATCAGACCGGTTCGGGCTCGGGTTCGGGTGAGTCCGGCGCCGGCTCGGTGTACGGCGAGGGTTCGTGCGGCGCCGGCGGCAGATCCGGCGTATCGGGCAGCAGCGGGCCCGGGTCGTCCGGAATCGGGGCGTCCGGGTCGAGCGGCGGGGGCGAGTCCGGACGGTGCGGACGGACCCCGGCGGACACCACCCTCGGGCACGCCGGCGTGGTCCACATCGCCCTGGTCCACGGGGCGGTCCCCGTCGGGATGGTCCTCGTCAGAACGGTCCCCGGCGGGATGGTCGACGGCGGGATGGTCCCCGGCGGGATGGTCGAGGTGAGCTGGCTGGACATAGGACCCGCCGTACCCGGTGGTCGGAGCCGCGGAAACATCGTCCCAGCATCGCACGGCCACCGGCCCGCCTATCCGAAGCCTCGCGACCCGTCCCGAACAGGAAGGTCAACCCCGCCAGATCTCCACACGGTCAACAAAAACATCGTATGAACAACGGACGCAATCCCATGACACGCCCGACCAAACAACAAAAACAGCCGACCCACAATGGGCCTTCATTCGGGTGGCGCGTGGGCGCCGAGAAGGTTCGCCGACGGGCCTATCCGACCCCCAACCCAGATGGCGCGTGGGTCACAGCGGAGACGGCGGTCCACACGAGGTGCGGCGCCCGTATCGCCGTATTAACGGTACAGGAACTGATCAGCACTCAAGTGCCACGACAGACAGCAGATCCAGTCGCTACCGTCATATGCGCATCACCCTGAACTCTTGGTTCTCTGCAACCAGTCACAGATGACCACAGCATCGACTGTCTGGCCGGCACCGGGGACGCGCCGGCCAGGACGGGCCCGGGGAGCGTGCCAGTGGAAGCGGTCGCGGCCGACGACGAGCACGAACATCCCCACAGACAGGCGGAGTTCCACGCGTTCTTCGAGAGCCATCATCGCGCGCTGAGCCGCTTCGCGTATCTGTTGACCGGCGACCATGACGCGGCCGACGACCTCACCGCGGAAGCGCTCACCGCAGCCTGGTCGAGCTGGGATCGGGTCCGTTCGGCCGAGCTCCCGCTGGCCTACGTCCGGCGCATCGTCGCCAACCTGGCGGCGGACCGGGTTCGCAAGGTCGTGCGCGAGCGGCGCGGGCTGGCCGTGCTCGGGCAGCGCGCCGAGCGATCCGCCCCGGTGCCGGACGTGCCGGCGGTGGTCGATCTGCGCACCGCCCTGATGAGCCTGCCATCGGGCAAGCGGGCCTGCGTCGTGCTCCGCTACGCCTTCGACCTGTCGGAAGGGGAGACGGCCCGGACACTGGGCATCTCCGTCGGGACGGTGAAAAGCCAGACGGCCAAGGGAGTCGCCGAGCTCGAGCGAATCCTTAAGAGAGCCGAACCGCCGCCGACCGCGACGACCCAGGAGGAGGTGACCCCCCGCATGGCGCCCGAGCACCCCGAAACGCCCCAGGGCGGCACGTCCCGGCCGGGCACGTCCCGGATGAACGGTGCGCGCTCCGGCTCGGGCGACTCCCCCGGGGGGCGCGGCGCCGGCCAGTCCGACGAACCCGCCGGGCCCGACCGGTCCGCCTTCGCGCCGCCGCGCGGGACCGAGCCGACACCGGGGACCGGCCTGACACGGGGGACCGGCCTGACAGCAGCGCCCGACCTGGCACCAGGGGCCGGACCGACTCCTGGATCCGGTCGGCACCCCCACGGCGAGCCGTTCCCGGAGACGGGACGGCTGCCCGGTCCGGTGCCTCTGGCCCGGCGCGAACCACTGCGGCGCGAACCCGTCCCCTGGCGCGGATCCGCCTCCGGGCGCCAACCACTGTCCCGGCACGAACGCGTTCCCGGTCCCGAACGCGTTCCCGGTCCCGAACGCGTTCCCGGTCCCGAACGCGTTCCCGGTCCCGAACGCGTTCCCGGTCCCGAACGCCTTTCCCCGACCGAACGCATGCCGCAGGCCGAACGCATGCCCCCGACCGAACACGTGGCCCGACTCGACGAACCGGGCTGGCTCGAGCGACCTCGCGGGGCGGGTTCACCGACCTGGCCCGAGTCGCTGCCCTGGTCGCGACTGGCCTGGCCGGAACGACTGGCCTGGCCGGTGTGGCGGGTCGGCGAGGCGTAGATGACATCGAGCACGTCGGGGTTCCAGGAGCCCGACCATGAACCACCAGCCGGGCCGGGCCGGATGAGCGGCGCCGGCACGCCGTTCCACGAGGAGCTGCGCGGCATGCTGGGCACCGAGATGGCCCGGCACCAGCCCGACTCCGACCGGATCCGGCGCCGGCTCGCGGCAGCCGTCGGGCAGCCGCTGGGCGGGCCGTCCCTTCCCCCGCTGCGTCAGCCGGGGTCCGTCTCCCCCTTCACCGCCCGGGCGGCCGCCAGCGCCCAGGACCGCCCGGACGCCGCCGCGGGGTCGACGACGGATCCCCACGCAGGCCCGCAGGGCGCCACGCCGATCGTCGTCGGTACGGGCTTCCCCACCTACGACGAAGCCGCTCCCTACGGCGAAGCCGCCGCCTACGGTGAAGCCGCCGCCTCCGGTGAAGCCCGCGCGGAATCCGGGCTGTACGCCGAGGCCGAGCCGTACACGGACGCCGAGATGGCCGCACCGGACGGCCTCGGCACGCTGATCGACCTGACCGGTCCGCTCGACCTCGGCGAGCCCGCCGAGGAGACGGACCGCCTCGGCACGACGTCGCCCCTGCGGCTGGAGGCCCTCCACGGCACGCCGCGCAGGCGCCCGTCCGCGGTGCTGCCGCGGCGGGGCCGTCGCCCGCGACGCACCCGGCCCGGAAGCGGTGCGCCGGGGCGGGCGGCCCGGCGCCGCACCCAGGCGCTCGTCGGCGCGGCCGTCACCGTGCTGAGCCTGGCCCTGATCGCGCTGGTCGCCCTGCTTGACCTGCCGGGCTCCGATTCGTCCAACCCCCCGACCACCACTGTGACCGCGCAACCCCACCCGACGGAGACACCGTGGGCGACCGCGGGCGCCACGCGGGCACCGTCCCGCCCGCCCGCCGCGCATTCCCCCTCGCCCCCGGACCCCTCGGCCGGCGTCCCGCAGGGACAGGCCAGTCCGGCGGGCAGCACGGCGGCCGTGGGAGCGGCCGAGCCGGCGGGCGCCGCGAGGCCGTCGAGCGGGGCGTCCACGCAGCCGTTGACGAGGGGCACCAGACCCGATCCGGCCGCACCGGCCGAGGCCGGCACCGGCGCGGCCGGCACCGGCCAGGCACCCACCACCGGCCTGGCACCGTCCGCCACCGGCATCTACACCAGCTCCGTCGCGCCGTTCCCGGCCGGATCGCGCGTCCAGATCCCCGGCGGCGAGGCCGCGGACTGGGCACTGTTCGGCGAGGGATGGGGCGGAGTGCAGAACCGGGCGGCGCTGCCGGTCCCGCTGCTCAGCGCGAGCGTGGTGGGCGTCCCGACGACATCGCCATCGGGCTTCGACTGGAGCGGCGGGATGCCGACGGCCAGCGGCACCGACGACACCGACCGGCTGGCGGTCCAGGGCACGGCCGTGCTGTCGACCTTCGTCGTGCAGGCCCGCACCCTGGATCTCTACCTCGGGTCGTCGTCGGGACGGGTCGAGATCACCGTGTCCTCGCTGCGGGACAGGCGGACCTTCACCGTCACGCTGCCGTCGACGTTGGCCGACGGTTCGGCGGACGCCCGGGTGAGCGTGTCGCTGCCGGCGAACATCGGGGCCGCCACCGTGTCGATCTCCAGCGGAAGCTCCGACGGCTGGACGCTCGCGGCCGCCGTGCTGCGGTGACGAAGCGGTGACGAAGCGGTGCCTGTGCGATCCGGGGCGACGCCGTCGCAACAACGTGTCTAGCCCTTTCGGGTCATCCGGCGGGGATCGCGAAAAACTTTAAAAATCTTGCCCTCCGCGGCAACCAAACGACACCTCCCGGACGACTGACCATGTGAACGCCACACCGGCCCCCGCGCCAGGAGGTCCGGTCGGCGTTTCGGCCCGTTCGTCCGGCTAACCCCCCCCAGCCGACCGAACGGGCCGTCGAGCGGTACCGGGGCTGGCCGGTCAGGCCAAGGCCGGCCAGCCCCCTCACCACCGCCACGTTCGCCCGCTCCGGGCATCCAGCACGCCAGGCATCCAGCACGCCAGGCATCCAGCGCCCCGGGCACTCAGCACTCCGGGCATCCAGCCACCGTCGCGGCCGCCGCGCCCCAGGGCCCGGCCGGGCTCCGACACCCGGCCCGGCAAGCGCACCCGTCTCCCCGCCGTTCGCCCGACCGAGTCATCGACGGTGTGAGCCTGGTCGCTGGCACCTGGCCCGCGACCTACGCGGATCGGACTCGGAGAGGTAGCGTCGACAGCGTGCGCCGGCTGTTGTTTGCACCCTCGTGGATCGCGCGTCATCTCCTCGCGCTCGCTATGGTCGCGCTGTTCATCCGCATGGGGATATGGCAGCTCACCAAGGGCGAGTCGGCGCAGGGCTCGTTGCAGAACCTCTTCTACGGAGTCGAGTGGCCGATCTTCGCCGCCTTCGTCGTGTACTGGTGGTACAAGATGATCAAGGAAGAGCTGGNGCCCCAGGACGAGAGCGGTCCCCAGTGGGGCGCGGGCGGGCGGATCGCACCCGAGGCGCCCTGGCGGCCGGAGCTGGACGGTCCCCGGATGTTGACCGCCGCGTCGGACTCGCCCGAGGAGGACGACGAGGTCGACGCCTACAACCGCTACCTCACCTCGCTGTACGAGCGCGACGTGCTGCGCGAGGCCCTGAAGCAGATCGACCCGAAACAGATCGACTCGAAGCAGATCAACGCGAAACAGATCAACGGAGCCCGCTGATGACCCCCGCCCCCTCCCGCACCGCCGGGGGACGTTCCGCCACGCCGGCGGTCCGAGCCGCCCTGCTGCGGTACCGCGTGATCGCCTACGTCGTCGGCGTCGGCCTGATCCTGCTGGTCTGCGTCGGCGTGCCGTTGAAGTACGCCGGCGGCAACGACACCGTCGTCGCGGCGATCGGCCCGATCCACGGCGTGTTGTACATGGTGTACCTCGCCTGCGCGTACGACCTGGCAAGCCGTTGCCGGCTGCCGCTGCGGCAGACGATCCTGGTCATGCTCGCGGGCACGATCCCGTTCCTGTCGTTCGTCGCCGAGCGCCGGGTCAGCGCCCTGATCCGCCGCAAGCACCTCGCGGCACCGGCCGGCACCAGGCCCGCCCGCCCCGCCGCCGGCGAGACGGCTGAGGCCCCCGCCCGCTGACCAGACCGCCCTCCGCTCGGCCGGGCCGGAGCGGCCTGCGGCGTTCCAGCCGGCCGGTGACCGTCACGGGCGGCCGGCCGGGGCCAGCCCCGCAGCCTCCGCACCGGTGCGCTGGCGAACCGCGGCGAGCGCGGGGCGGTGTCGCCCGGCGGCCACGGTAACCGTGACGACCTCGCCCGACCCGAGCCGCCGCAGCCGGGCCGGGCGGGACGGCCCGCCACCGCCGACGGACAGCACCTGTTCGGTCTCGGTGCCGAAGGCGAACAACCGTCCGTCCGACCAGGTGACCAGCTCGGTACGGGCGCCCGACGGCCGGGCGAGGACCAGGCGGGCCCGCGCCGGTTCCCAGACGACGGCGACCGTGCCCGCGGAGCTCAGCAGGGCCCACCGACCGCCGCTGCGGTAGGCGGCGGCCGACGCCCGCGCCGAGCGGCGGGCGCCCGTGGCCCGCGGCGAGGGGTCGGCGATCACCACGAGCCCGGCGTCGTCGACGGCGATCGGCGGAGTCTGGTCCGCGTCCGGATCCGCCGCGCTCACCGCCCCGAATGCCCCGTCGGTGTGCACCCCGCGCGCTGCCGGCAGCCCGGCGGCGGAGGAGGCCAGCATCGTGGTGAGCACCGCCCGCCGCACGTCGGCCCCGTCCAACCGGACCAGCCCGCAGACCGTCATCGGCTCCTCCGTCCTCCCGCCCCGCCCGACCGCCCCGCCCGACCGCGCCGCCTGGACCGCGCCGCCTGGACCGCCCCCTTCGGGGCACACGGCACGCACGCGACCGCGGCGGCCGGCCGCCCTGGCGGGCTCGCGCGCCACGACCGGGCGCACGCGACGCCGCAGGCGGCCACGGGTGCTCCCGCGCCGGAACGTAGCAGTTTCGTGACCGCGCCACCGGCCCGTTGACCGCAATCGCAGGCGGAGTCGGGAAACAGGCGGCCGACGGAGTTTCGGCCGACGGGCGGAAAACTCCGGACCCGTCCGACGCCCGGGCCAATGGCGCCGGTCAGGCGGCTCCGACGCCGGACTGCTCGGGTTCCCGCTTCATCCGCCGGGCGGCGATGACCGGATGGGCCGGGCATTCGACCAGGTGGTCGTCGAAGCCCTGCACGCTCGGCCAGGACTGATGGCATGAACCGCAATGGGTCGTGGCCGGATCGGTCCACCGCGTGTCGCAGCCGGCACAACTGGCCGTAACCGCGATATGCGCGCCGGCCTCGGGCTGCCGGCGACGGGGCACCTGGATCGGCAGCGTCGGTTGCCGGCCGGGCTGATCCGGATCGGAGTGAAGGGTCACGGAAATCGCGCGGGGACGCCGGGGCGAGGAGACGGCGGCCGGGATCGCGCGAGGGGATGTCGACCGACGGGGAGGCACCCGGCCATCCTGTCGCAGACCTGCACAAGCGTCACGCAACCGGCCGTCGAGTCTTCAGGGTGTTNGTCCAGTGCCAACGCTCCGGAGACGGTCAGGTCGGGGCGATCCCACCTACTCCGGGCATCTCGCGCAACCTTTCGGGCCACTCAGGGCAGGCGCCCGTGGCGGACATCATCGAACGCGAAAATCACAATGCGGAGACACTTGGTCATGGCGTGGCGAACGACAGCACGACCGGCCCCGGCCAGACTGGCTACGGTTGCACGCATGAGGACCCCCTCGGCGGGACCTGGCCCGGCCGACCCGGCGCCCGGGGGTGCCCGGATGGGCGTGGGCGCGCTGCTGCGGCAGTGGCGAGAACGACGCCAAGTCAGTCAACTCGAACTAGCACTTCGGGCGGATAGCTCCACCCGGCACATCAGTTTCGTGGAGACCGGCCGGGCCACGCCGAGCCGGGCGATGGTCCTGCGACTCGCCGAACATCTCGACGTCCCGGTGCGGGACCGCAACACGCTGCTGATCGCCGCCGGCTATGCTCCGGCCTACCCGGAGACGCCGCTGCACGACCCGGCGATGACGGCCGTGCGCGCCGGGTTGGAGCAGTTGCTCACCGCCTATGAGCCGAACCCGACGCTGGTGCTCGACGGGCACTATGACGTTGCACTGACCAACCGCGCGGCGCTGGCTCTGCTCGCCGGCGTACCGGCGGACCTGCTGCGCCCACCACTGAACGCGATGCGCCTCACCCTGCATCCGCGGGGGCTCGCGCCGCGGATCGTGAATCTGGCGGAATGGCGGTCACACCTGCTGGAGAGAATGCGACGGAACATGATTCTGCGTGGTTCGTCGGCACTGCGCGCGCTCCACGACGAGGTGTCCGCCTATCCCGTTCCCGACCGCCCGGCCTTTGAAGATCCGGGCACGGACACAGGCACCGGACCGGCGAATCCCGCGGCGGCCGACGGGGCGCCTCCGGCGCTCGCGCTACCGATGCGGATCGTCGTCGAGGGTCATCTGCTNACGCTCATCTCCACGATGACGACGTTCAACACCCCGCTGGACGTGACCGTCTCCGAGCTGGCGGTCGAGACGTTCCTGCCCGCCGACCCGGAGACGGCCAAAGCCCTTGTGGCCCTCACCGAGGGGCGGTGAACCGGCCGGCATGCATACCCGGCGGGCATGAATACCCGGCCGGGCCGCCCGACGGGCCGTCTCCCCCGCTCGCTATGCCGCCCGCCTGCGCTTGTCCCGCGCGGCCGTGGGCTATCCCACCCCGGCGGGCACGCGGTCCAGGAAGCCGCTGACGGCGCGGATCCGCCCGTCCTCGGCGAGGGTGAGCACGTCGAACCCGGCGACGGGCGCCGAGCCGTCGGCCGGCGACACCAGCTCCCACCCGAACCGCACGACGTCGTGGTGGCCGTCGGCCGTCCCGACCGGGCGGAAGGTGAAGCCCGGGAACTGCCGGTGCACCCCGGCGATCAGCTCGGCGATCCGGTCGCGGCCGACGACCTCGGCCGTGGGGTCGGTGTAGCCGCCGTCGGGCGTCCACGCCGCGCTGACCGCCGCCGCGATCCGGTCCGGCTCGGTCGCGTTCCACGCGGCGAAGTAACGTTCGACGGCCTCGGTATGCACGGTCACAGCACTCATCTCCCTGCGTTCGTCCCGGCGGGTTCGCGCCCTCCGGCGTCGGCCGTTTCCGACCGGACCAGAGTCGCCGCCGGCTGCGGCCCCGTCGATTACCGGCGGGGNAATGCAGCGAGGGAACGCCAGGAGCTGACGTCAGGAGCTGACTGCGGGCATGGACGTTGGCTCGCCCGGCGCCGCTGCACGCCGAGCACTCGGTCCCCGGGCCCGTCCGCGCCGACGCTTCATGCTCGAGACACAGGTGCGGCACAGCCGGCCGGATTTGGCCGAAGTCAGTCGGAGTCAGTCGGAGTCAGCTGGAGCGGTGGTAGATCATGCCGGCACGGCCGATACCGGCTCTGGCCTGCGGAATCCAGCACGGAATTCGCGTGGTGAGCGGAGGGCGTGGGATTCGAACCCACGATGAGGATCACTCCCCATAGCGGTTTTCAAGACCGCCGCCATCGGCCTCTAGGCGAGCCCTCCCACCTGGCGTTACGCCAGACAAGCGAGTTCATCCTACAAGATCCNATCATCGCCCGGTCGCCGCCGCGACGCGACGGGCGGGCGGCTACCGGTCCGAGACGCGGGTGGGACGGGGCCAGGGATAGCCGTTCTCGCGCTCGCAGGTGATGTTGAAGCGGNCGAGCAGGTCGGCAAGGCATCGCCGGTCCTCGGCGGACCAGTCTCCGAGGACCTGGCCCAGCCCTCGCAGGACCACGTCGCGGTCGGCATGCAGGCGCGCCAGCCCCTGCGGCGTGACCGCCAGCTTGCGGGCCATCCCACCGTCGGGATCGGGGATACGCTCGACCAGGTCGGCGTGAAGCATCGCCGCGGCCTGCCGGTTGACGGTGGAGACGTCGAGGGCGAAGGCGTCGGCGAGCTGCCCGATGGTCATCGGCCCCTCCGCCTCGATCCGGCTCAGCAGTAAGTACGCCGAGCGGTCGAGGGTTCGGNCGTGTTGCTTGTGGCTGGACGTGGGCAGGATGTGATGGCGGGCGAGCAGCAACAGCTCTCGCTCGATCTCCTGCAGGTCCTCGAGCACGCTCGCCTCCGCCGCGCATCCGGGCACCTATGCCCTCGTCTGACCGTGACCTTTATCCCAGACTATGCGCAGCACCGGCGTCTGTGCACGGCACACATAGCATGTACGGTGCACATCAACGATCGTCCGTGGCAACCGAAACGATCTCGCAAACTCTCCTTGCAAGCGACATGGTCGTGCCGCACCCGCGGTCACTCGCGGTCCGCGCGCAGACGGTCACCTTNCGTCGGTGTTCCTCGCCGTCATCCACCCGGAGGCTCCCATGGCACAGGCGTCCGCCGACCCGACCAGTCGGCAGGAGGGCGCGCCCGCGCCCGGGCTGATGATCGGGGCCCTGGCCACAGCCGGGGTCGTGGTCTCGGTCATGCACACCCTCGTGGTGCCGCTCATCTCGGACCTTCCCGAGCTGCTGCACTCCTCCGCCTCGAACACGGCCTGGGTGGTGACCGCGACCCTGCTCGGCGCCGCGGTCTCGACGCCGATCGTGGGNCGCCTCGGCGACATGTACGGCAAGAAGCGGATGATGATGGTCAGCCTCGTGGTGCTGATCATCGGCTCGGTCGTCTGCGCGCTGAGCACCGCTCTGCTACCGATGGTCGCCGGGCGCGCGCTGCAGGGTCTGGCCACGGGTCTGATCCCGCTGGGGATCAGCGTGATGCGCGACGAGCTCCCGCCCGAGAAGCTCGGCTCGGCGCTCGGGCTGATGAGCTCCTCGCTGGGCATCGGCGGCGCCCTCGGCGTCCCGCTGTCGGCGATCATCGCCCAGCAGGTGAACTGGCACGTGCTGTTCTGGGGGGCTGCCGGGCTCGCCGTGCTGGTGCTGCTGGTCATCTGGAAGGTGATCCCCGAGTCGCCGGTGGGCGACAAGACCCACGGCCGCTTCGACTTCGTCGGCGCCCTCGGGATGTCCGCCGGCGTGCTGTGCCTGCTGCTCGTCATCTCCAAGGGCAGCGACTGGGGCTGGACCAAGAGCACCACGCTGGGGCTCGGCGTCGCCGCCGTCGTGATCCTGCTCGCCTGGGGCTTCTGGGAGCTGCGCACCCCGAGCCCGCTGGTCGACCTGCGGATCAGCGCCCGCCGTCAGGTCCTGATGACCAACCTGACCTCGGTCATCATCGGATTCGCGATGTACGGCATGTCCCTGATCATCCCGCAGCTCCTGNAGGCCCCCAAGGGCACGGGTTACGGATTCGGCCAGTCGATGATCGTCGCGGGACTGTGCTTCGCGCCGTTCGGCCTCGTGATGATGCTGGCCTCCCCGGTCACCGCCCGGCTGTCCGCGGCCTTCGGATCCAAGGTCACCCTGATGCTGGGCGCGCTGACCATCTCGATCGGCTACGGNCTGGGCCTGGTGCTCATGAACGAGGTCTGGGAGATCATCTTCCTGGCCTGCATCATCGGCCTCGGGGTCGCTCTGGCCTACGCGTCGATGCCCGCCCTGATCATGGCCGCGGTGCCGCCGACCGAGACCGCCGCCNCCAATGGCCTGAACACCCTGATGCGCTCGCTCGGCACCTCGTCCTCCGCCGCGGTGGTCGGCGTGGTCCTCGCGCACATGACCACGACCTTCAACGGCGCCACGCTGCCGTCCGAGGGCGGCTTCCGGCTCGCGTTCGTCCTCGGCGCGGGGTCCGCCCTGCTCGCGCTGCTGCTGGCCACCTTCATCCCCGGCCGGCGGGCGAGCGCCGCGGTCACCGTCCCCGCCCAGCGGGAGATCAAGACCACGGTCACCGACGCGGAGACGGTGGACGCGGTCCAGGCCTGAGCCGCATCCCGATCCGCCGGACGCGCGGGCGCCCACGGTGTGGGTGCCCGCGCGTCCGGGCATCCCGCCAGGGTGAGCAGACACCCCCGCCAGGACGCCGATCGCGCCCACAGCCAGCCGGGCGCCCGCGGCGCGAGCCGTGCCGCGGGCCGGGGCGGTGATCCCGGACCCGCGGACGGCCACCGCGGCCACCTGGATGGACAGCGCGGCGAGCGGTTGGACCGCACCCGGCCGGACCTCGACGACGCCACCGCCGAGGCGGTCGGCCGCCTCAGCGAGGCGCTGGAATGGGTGGAACGCGCCCGCGGTGCGCTGTATGAGTTCCACCAGCTCTCCGGGCGGGCGGACCGCACCCTGACGGAGGCGATCACCGGGCTGGAGGACGCCGGACACGCCCGGATCGCCGGGTTCGTGCGCAGCGAGCTGTACGGGCGCAACGTGCTCGACGGACGCTGGACCTTCCAGATCGTCGAGGAGTACGACGAGCTGTACTACCGCCCCTTCGCCGACGTGGACGAGGAGGTCCGGCGGCGGCTCACCGACGGGATGCGCCACGTCCACGAGGCCCGGATGAAGTCGCGGGAGCGCGCCCGGGCCGGCCGCGATCTGTGGGGCCCCGGCGCCTGAGCGGCGTCACCCCCGCCGGTGGCCAGGATGCGGACCGCCCCGGCAAGCCGACCCCGCAGGTCCTGAAGCACGGCGAGATGCTCCGCGCGCTCGACGATGTCGAGTGCGGCCACCACCCCCGCCCGGTCTCCCGTGGCGAGCGCCGCCCGGACCCGGACGAGAGCACAGCCCCGCACCGCGTCGACCGGGGGCGTCGAGGAGACCGGCGCGGGTGGCGGCGGCTCGGCCCGATCGGCCAGGGCGTCGGCCAGGCGCAGATGCCATCGCCGCAGCTCGTCAACGCTCGCGAGGAGCCGCGGACGGCAGCGGAGCAGCCCCGCCCAGGCGCCGGCCCGGCCCGCGGCCGGCGAGCCGGCTCCGACGATCTCGGCCCGCAGCGGGTGGGGGCCGGTCAGCCGCAGGGCCTGCGCGGTGCGCCGGATCCGCAGGGCACCCGCGGAGACCAGCATGAGCGCGTCGACGTCGAGCGGGCCGGCGGGCCGCTCGGACAGATATTGGCGGATCGCGTCGTCCAGCAGCCGGCCGGCGCGGACGGCCGTGCGCGCCATCCGGGCGATCTCCCGCGCGCTGCCCGGCTCCGGCGCGGCACAGGGCGGCTCCACCGCGACCCGGACGAGGAACTCGCAGGCGGCCCGGTACGCGGTGGCGGCCCGCTCGCGCACCAGCCGGGCCGCGGCCCCCGTCGGCCANAGCAACGCACCGACGACGACGCTGATCGCAAAGCCGAGGACCACGTCCTCGATGCGAACGAGACCGACCCGCCAGCCGGCCGGCTCGACGATGTTGAACAGCAGCACGACGGCGACGGTGAACCCGGCCTGGCCGGCGGCAAACGCGTTCGCCTTCCGGGCGTACCCGGCGATCAGGACCGCGACCGGCAGCAGCGCCCACAGGACCGGCCTCGCCGTGCCCGCCGCGACGACGGCGACCCCGCCGACGGCGATCCCCGCCACCGTGCCGACCAACGCGCGCGCGACGGTGATCCCGGTCGCCAGCGCGTTCGACCGCAGCACCGACAGGGTGCCGAGCACCACCCAGAACCCGTGCTGCAACCCCGTCGTGCGGGTCACCGCCACGGCGAGCGTGAGGCCGGCGGCGCCGCGCACGCTGTTGCGGAACCAGATCGCCCGGACGTCGGCGTACCCGGCGGCGAGCTCGCGGGTCAGGCGCAGGCGGGCCCGGACCCGCTGCCATCGCCCCGCGCCCGACATCGGCCGCCACAGCCGACGCTCCCCCGTCGCCACCAGTGTGTGCGCCGCGAGCTGCCGGGTGCCGAGAGCCAACTGGCGCAGCCGGNACGCCTCGGCCGCCGCGGCATCCGGTCCGGTCGGGCCGGTCGGGCCGGTCGGGTCTGTCGGACCGGTCGGGTCGGTCGGACCGATGGGCTGCCCGGCGGTCCGGCTGACCGCGTCGAGCAGCGCCTGTCCGATCCCCCGAGCGGCCCGGTCGAGTCGCTCCACCCCAAGCCCGCCGCCGCGGCGCCCGTCCCCGGCCGCGCGTCCCGCCCGCGCCGCGTGGCCCGCCCGCGCCGGGCGGGACGTCCCGTCGCGAGGGGCGAACCGGTCGAGCCGGTCGGCGACGCCGTGCAGGGTGTCGACGGCGGCCGCCAGGAGTTCGGCGGCCGGCTCGGGAAAGCAGTGCCGGCGCATCCGATCCCCGGCGGGGACGGCGAGCGCGAAGGGGACGACCCAGTTCAGATCGGCGATGGCGTGGCCGAGAGCGGCCGCGGAGCCGCCCGCCCCGGTCGGGCGGTACGACGTTGCGGCGAAGCGCCGGCGGACCTCCGCCACCGCAGAGCGCACCACGGCGCCCATCACCTCGGGCCCCCCGGACGCCTCCGACCCCCCGGACGCCTTCGACGCCCCGGACGCCTCGGACCCCCCGGACGCCTTCGACGCCCCGGACGCGGGCGCCTCCGACGTCTCCGACCCCGCGGCCGTGACGCCGGCAGGGCGGACGGCGACGCAGTCGGCCAGGGCCCGACAGGCTGCAGCCAGGGCCCGGCGGACCTCATCCGGCGGCCGGGCCGGCCACAGCACCACCAGCGAGAGCAGGGCGGCGACTGCGCCCAGACCCCAGCCGGCGAGCCGCTCCGGCACGGCGGACAGACCCGCCGGACTCGTCACCGGCAGCACGAAGGACAGCAGCAGGGCCGGCGCCGCGACCGCCAGGTACACGTTGATCACCCCGGCGAACAGGGCAACGAAGGCCACCACCGCCATCCCCCCACACGCCGCCCACGATGAACGGGAACACAGCGTGCCCAGGGTGATCAATGGCANCCCGGCCACGGCCAGCCCGGCGTAGGCGGCGAGGCGCACCCGAGCCGGACCGCCGAAGTCGACGAAGACGAGCAGGGCGAAGACCGCGAACCAGGCGAACAGGCTCAGCAGGATCCGGTCGAACAGGTAGTAGCCGGTGGCCAGCACGGCGGGTGCAACGACGGCGGCCCGCAGCGCGCTGCGCAGCAGAAACGGATCGATACCGGCGAGGACGACCCGGCGCCGGCCGAGCCGCGACGGCCCGACACCTCCGAACCGCCCGAAACGCGCGCGGGGCCCGGCCAGCATCGGACCGCCGGCCGGTCCGATGCGGCCCGGCGGCCCGACACGCCCGGGCGCAGGCGCGATCCCGGCCCCCTCCCCCACCCGTGAGCAACAGCACCCGCCAGCAGCGTCACTCAATGCAAGCGAGTACAGACGTGAGGTAGTGAAGCTACCGCTCGACGCGCGCCGGTGTCTCCTCTGCCGGCGGCTCCACGGGCCGGCGGCCCGTCGAACCGCTCGGCGTCAGGCGTCCCGGCGCTTGGCCAGGACCAGGCCGATCACGAACAGGCCCACGCACACCGCGGCGTAGTACACCAGCGAACCCCAGGGCCCGAACGGCATCCCCTCGATCGCGGGCGGGCCGTCATCGGTCTCGGGCTGGCCGGCGACGATGAAGTTGTTGCCGACGGTGTACGGCAGCCAGTGCTGGATGTGGTCGCCGATCCGGGGGATCGCCGGTAGCAGGTTCTCCAGCAGGAGCAGGTAGACGAGTTCGATGACGACGGCGCCGGCGGACTGCCGGACGATCAGGCCGACGGCGAGGGCCAGCACGGCGGACAGCAGATAGATCAGCCCGACGCCGAACACGTTGCGGTACTCCTGCGCCGTGTCGATTCCCAGTGGCGCGTCCGGCTGGATCAGCTTGGCGATGCCCCAGGAGCCGACCGCGGTGATCTCCCCGACGATCCCCGCCAGCAGAGCGACGACCACGGCCTTGGCGACCAGCGCCGGGGTGCGGGTGGGGACGGCGAGGAAGGTCGACCGGATCGTGCTGAACCGGTACTCGGTGGTGACCGCGAGCGTGGCCATCACCATCATCACCACAAGCCCGAAGCTGAAGGCGAACTGGGTGACGCTCGGAGTGAAGGTGGGCAGGTCGGCGGGCTTGGTGGTGGCCGCGAAGATGGAGGTCAGCCCCACCGTGAGGGCGGTCGCCAGGATCATGCACCACCACGGCGAGCGGGTGGAGAACAGCTTGATGCGTTCGACGGTGAGCAGAGTCATCGCGCGTCGCCTCCCCGCGTCGCGTCCACGGCCTCGGTCCGCCGCGGCAGCGGCCCGGTGGGCTGTGCCGGGGCGGCGGGTGTCCCGGCGGCCGGCGAGCCGTTCGGGGTCCCCGCGAGCGCACCGGCGTGGTACTCGACCTCGCCCCCGGTGAGCTGGATGAACGCCTGCTCCAGCGAGCCACGCTGGGCGGCCAGCTCGTGCAGCACCAGGCCGACCCGCCCGGCCAGTTCGCCGACCTGTTCGGTGCTGCTGTTCGACACGAGCAGCGCCGCCGGTCCGTCATCGCCGGCGGGCACGTCGCGGACCGCCAGCCCCTGGCCGATGAGCACCCCGTGCAGCCGATCCATCTCGGGGCCGCGGACCCGGACCGTCGACTCGGACGCCATGTCGATGAAGGCCCGGGTGCTGGTCTGCGCGATAAGCCGCCCGCGCCCGATGACGATAAGTTCCTGGGCGGTCAGCGCCATCTCGGAGAGCAGGTGGCTGGAGACGAAGACCGTCCGGCCCTCGTCTGCGAGCCGATGCATGAACCGACGGATCCAGAGGATCCCTTCCGGGTCCAGGCCGTTGACGGGCTCGTCGAACAGCAGCACGCCCGGATCGCCGAGCAGCGCGGTCGCGATACCGAGCCGCTGCGCCATGCCGAGCGAGAAGCCGCCGGCGCGCTTGCCCGCCACGCCGGTCAGCCCGACGATCTCCAGCACCTCGTCGACCCGCTTCGCCGGGATCCGGTTGGACGCGGCCATCCATCGCAGGTGAGAACGCGCGGACCGGTTGGGGTGCACCCATTTCGCCTCGAGTAGCGCGCCCACCTGGCGCAGCGGCTGCTTCAGCTCGCTGTACCGCCTGCCGTCGATGCGGACCGTGCCCGCGCTCGGGTTGTCGAGCCCCAGGATCATGCGCATCGTGGTGGACTTCCCGGCGCCGTTGGGCCCCAGGAATCCGGTCACCTTGCCGGGCTGCACCGTGAAGGACAGGTCGTTGACGGCGACCGTGCGTCCATACCGCTTGGTGAGCCCTTGTGCCTCGATCATTCGCCCCCTTTCGTCGGAGGTCGTCCCAGGTACGGGTCGTTCCAGGTACGGGTCGTTGCGGGTGCGGGTCGTTGCGGGTGCGGGGATGGGCGGCCCCGCGAAACGCCGACCACGCCGACGCGCCGGCAACCCGGGCACGCCCGGTGGGCATCATCGTCGTGGAGCCGCCGCGGTCAGGCCAGGCGTCGCCGCCGGCCAACCGTGTCGTCCTGCCGACAGTGAACAGCGCGGCGGGGGCGACGACCATCGGGCCAGCACCCGTATCCGACCGGGGGCGCGCCGGTCCGGGGACGAGCCGGTCCGGCGACGAGCCGGTCGGGCTGTCAGAGCACCCGTCGCCGGGCGAGGATCTCCCCGGCCAACTCGGAGACCCGCCGGCGCTCGTTGCGTGCGGTCCGCCGCAGGGTCTCGAAGGCCGAGATCGGATCCGTTCTCATCGTCGCCATGAGATATCCGACGGCGCGCTCGATGGGAACCCGGTATTCCAGGGCGTACTGAAGCTGCCGGGCGAGTTTGTCATTGCGATCGGCGATGAGCCCGGNGAGCAGCAGGTTCTCGAGAACCGCACCGAAATGAACCATCGCGTCGCGTTCGCTGTCGGTCCAGACGCGCGGGGAGTCGGCGGCGACGTTGAGGGTGCCGATCGGGCCGCCGCCGAGGCGCACCGGGACGCCGAGGACCGCGCGGATCCCGCCGTCCAGCAGGGCGGGGGTGACCCGCGGCCACCGGGTGTCCGTGGCCAGATCCTCGGACGCGACGATCTCGTCGATGATGAAGGACTCGACGCAGGGGCCCTCGCCGAACTCCTCCTGGACGCGTTCGAGCAGCGCCCCGCTGCTGTCGGAGGCGGCGATGCTGCGCAGGGCCCGNTCCGCGTCGACCACCAGGACGCCCGCACCCGTCAGGTCGAAGATCTCGGTGACCGCGTGCACGACCTCGCCGACCAATCTGCCGAGCTCGACCTGNCTCGGCGCGAGGTGGTGCAGCCGGGCCAGACTGGCGTCCAGCAGCAGCTTGTCGATCTCCATCGTGGTTCCCCCGTACCTCCAGCGTGACCCCGACCGCGGCAACCGGGCCGCCCCATCCTGCCGGATCATCCTGGGGGTTATCCCGCAGTTGCCGTAGACGCGGCGGTGGTCGACCTGGAGCTGGTCACTGCTTGCCATGCAGCATCTACCGTACGGAATCGTGGCACGCCCTGGGGCGTGAGGACGGTCGCCATCCGGTCGACGATCGGAGAGCATCCGGCGAGCGCGACCCGCACCCCCCGCTCCCGGCCCGCCCGCCAGAGCAGATGCAGCACCGTGAACCCGCGGACGTCGACGAACGCACCCGTCAGGTCGACGACGAGCGCGCTCGTGCATTCGTCCAGGCACGACCACAGCAGCGCCCGGGCCATCGGCTCGACGGCGGCGTCGAGGTCGCCCTGGAACGCGACCGTGAGACCGCCCGGACGGTGCCGCACCGCGGCGACGAGCCGACCCGGCCCGTCGATGCTCACCCGGGCCTCGCCGGCCGGCGAGGCCCGGCGAGCGGGCTGCCCGCGCTCCGGCCGAACTTCCAACCCCGGGCGGGTCGGCCGCACAGCGGGCTCGGCCCCGTGCTCCGGCTCCGCTGCGGCCCCGACTATCACGGCTTCGAACGCGACGGACCCGGGCACCAAGGGCCGGGCGGCGGCGCGGCCAGTCGGATCCGGAGACCTCACTGCGCACCCCCCGGGGTGCGGTGCCGCTCAGCCATCGCCCGCCTCGCCGCGAGACCCGTCCGTGCCCGGCTCGCCGGCGCGTTGGTGTGCCGCACTCGGCGCGCCGCCGCGTTCGTCCGCCGCGTCCGCCGCGTCGGGATCCGGGCGGTGCGACGAGCGACGGCGGCGCACCCCGACATCGACCTGGCGGCGGACGGTCCCGTCGATTGCGGCTGACCGCTCGGCCGCAATCGACGAGTTGATCATCCCGAGCAGGCGCTTCTGCTCATCGGTGGGGATCCCGGACATCAGGCTGGCGACCAGCTCAGACCCGGTGTCCACCGCGACCGCCGCCGAGGCGTCGTCCGCGGCCGCGGACGACGCCGGCTCGCCCTCGCGGGCGGCAGGAACAGCGGCGACGTCGCCGTGCTCAGATACGCGCTGATCAGCGTCCGGAGACGGGGCGCCTGGAGCGTCTGCGGGCATGCGTCACTCTCCGTGACTCGGCCGCAGACACAGGGCAGGCGAATTGGTCGGTTGTCGAGAGACTACCGCATGGGCTTCCCCCGGTCAGGGTGACGCGAGGGTGTTGATCGCGCTGGCGAGCCGACCCCACTGGGCGAGCGGAAGCTGGGTGGGCGTCGGGGTCAGGACCTGCACGGCGACGTGGTCTGCACCCGCCTGGTGGTGTTCGGCGATCCGGGCGAGGACGGTGTCCAGATCACCCCAGGCGACCAGGGCGTCGACGAGCCGATCGGAACCGGATCCGGCCAGGTCCGCGTCGGTGAAGCCGAGCCGGCGCAGGTTGTTGGCGTAGTTCGGCAGCCCGAGGTAGAAGNCGATGCCCTGGCGGGCCACCGCGCGGGCGCTCTCGGGGTCGCTGTCGAGCACGACCTTCTGCTCGGGGGCGAGCAGCGCGTCCGGCCCCATGATCTCCCGCGCCCGCCGGGTGTGCTCGGGTGTGGCGAGGTACGGCAGCGCACCCGCGCTGCGTCGGGCCGCGATCTCCAGCATCCGCGGTCCGAGCGCCGCCAGCGCCTGATCGGATCGGGGCACCCCGAGCTCGTCCAGCGTGTCGAGATAGTCGAGAAGGACCTCGACCGGCCGCTCCCAACGGCGGCCGGTCAGCTTCTCCACCGGACCTCGGTGCCCGACGCCGAATCCGAGCAGCAGCCGGTCGGGATGAGCCTTGGCGAGCATCGCGTAGTGATCGGCGACGATGTCCGCCTTCTCGGTCCAGATGTTCAGGATGCTCGTGCCGACCACGAGCCCTTCGGTGCCATCCAGGATGGCGGCGGGGAGCTCCAGATCCCCGCTGGCGGCACCGATCCACAACGTCGGGATACCCATCGCCGCCACCTCGGCGGCGACCTCCGCCCGCGACCGGACGTCCGTCGGCCACTGCCGCTGGGCTGCCCACAGCCCGATCCTGCCGACTTCAAGTACCACGACGAGCCCCTTCCGCGCAGGGAACTGCGACTGTCCGCACCATTGCCCCTGCAGCATTGCTACCCCGTGCGCACGCCCCCTATGTCGGCAGGTTTCACCGAACCTCGCGGGGACGCCGGTCGGGTCAGGCGGACGTCGGCAGATCGGGAACCGAGGTGGTCTGCGACACGGCGGCCTCGGGCCGCAGGTCCTCCAGGGAAAGCTGGTGGACGGGCGGGCCGTCGAGCACGATCCGTGAGGTCACCGTGAGATCGGCCGCAACATGGAGCAGCTCGNCGCTGTCCATCAGCCGCCAGCGCGGATCCTCGTCCATCCGCTCGCTCTCGACCACCACCGCCGGCTCGTCGAGCAGGTCGAGGGAGCGGACCCGGATCTCACTGAAGGGGCTGGCGTGGTCGAGATGGCGGCCGTTGCGGCCGCCGGCGCCGCGCTTCAGCACGTACAGGCCATTGGTGTCCGGGTAGCGCAGCGCCCACAGCTCCCCAGCGGTGATGAGAATCATGTTGATCGAGTAGAGGGGAAGATTCTGCGCCGTCCAGCGCGCCGCCGCGGCGATGCCCTCGCCGACGTCGCCGTCGTGGGCGTCGATCTCCCGGGTGACCAGCGCGAAGAATCGCTCGGAGTCGGTATCGCCGAGCACCGGCAGGCCGGCGGTGCCGAGCTCCGCGTCCAGCTTGCCCAGGCCCTCGATCACCCCGTTGTGGGCGAAGATCCGCTCGTTGCGGACGAACGGGTGCGTGTTGGCGTCGCTGGCCCGGCCGGTGGAGGCATGCCGCACGTGCGCGACGAAGGTCGACGAGGTGACGTCCTGCGCCTCCCGAGCGAACGCCGTGTCCGCGCGGCTGCGGATCGCCTGCCTCACCACCTGCGGGACGCCGTCCGCGTCGAAGGCGCCGAGGCCGGCGCCGTCCGGCGTCCGCAGGGTGGCCGCGCGTGGGCTGTCGGGCGCGTCCAGCAGCCAGAACGTGGCCTTGATCCGCTTCGGGCCACTACTCATCGCGAACAGGTGGCACATCGACGCCCTCCCTCACAGTCTCAACGGCCCCGGCCCAGCCGGGGCCCGGCTCACCGAGGCACACGGATCCGCCGGCCCGGCGTGGGGATGGCCGTCGGCGGAGCGAAAAGGGCAACGCTACCTCCGGCCCGAAGCGCTGACGATCCGCTCGACGCCCNGGACCCGCGATCGGCGGCACGTTCGGTGTAGTTCCCGCAAATGTTCTGTTCCCCGCGCCGATCCGGTCACTCCCGGCACATGCGGCGCGTCCCACGCCGGAGTCCANCGACCTGGATGTCGTATCGGAGTTGTACAGTCGGCCGTATTATTGTTTCGTTCCGTTTCGTCACGCCTACGCAACGACGGATGTAGCCGAATGGTGCCGCCGCGCCGCGGCCCAGACGCCCCTCAGGACCACGTCGGTCAGCCCCCCGGCCCGCTGACCTCCACGACGCTCACGACGCTCACGACGACACACCCGCGGCCCCACCGGCCGCCGCCGCTGTCCCGCCACGACCTCTCGGCCTTCGCGGCACGCACGAACACCGTCCCGCCTCGGGTCGTCGGGTCGGCCGCCCATCGTCTCGCCCGACAGAACCCGCCCGGCAGAATTCGGTCGGCACGAGGCGCACCCCGAGCGCAGCGCCTCGCCCACGAGAATGGCAGCCATCACCACGACGAGACCATTCAGATCGGCTGACCCNGACGTTCCGCGCACCTGCAATCCCCCCGGGCCCGACCCTCCGCCGCGGCAATCATCATGGGCACCTCGGCGAAATCGTATCCCCTACATTCCCACCCGAATGCCCGACCGTCCCTCCGGGGAAACGACAGCGCGCCACTTTTGCCCGCAAGCTCGGACGAAGGACCGACTCCCGGCCGGCCATCAAACGGTCTCGGACCTGCCCGGACGATATCGACGCCAGCACCACGTGACGCAATCCCACCACGCCCCACCGGACCATCCAGGGCGAATCACCGGACGCGCGACGGCAATCACCCGCAGCTCCGCGAGGTCCGCGAGATCCGCGGTAACGTATTCCCGTCATTCCCGCATGCTCCGGCGACCGGACCGATGGAAACGGAAACGCATGGCGGATTCGGTCCAATCGTTACGCGCCCTGTGCATCCTGTTCTTCTGCGAGCAGTACCCGCNGGTCGTCTGGGACGGCGCGGGCAGCTACACGGCGACGCTGGCCGTCGCGCTCGCGCGGCTCGGGCACGAGGTGCACGTGCTCTGNGCCCAAGGTCACCGGGTCGTCGACTCCGTGCAGGACGGGGTGCACGTGCACCGGCGGCCGCTGCTGCGGGTTCCGGTCACCCGCGGGCTGGGCCCGGTCGGGGCGCGGCTGCGCGGGCCGCTGTACCCGCGGGACTCGATCACGCTGCGGGTCAGCCTGCCGTTGTCCTACAGCTTCTGGATGCGCCGCCTCGGCCTGCGCCCCGACGTGATCGAGACGCAGGACGGGGAGACCCGCGGTCTGCTCCAGGCGCTGTACCGCACCCGCCCGCTCGCCATCCACCTGCACTGCCCGACCATGCTCACCGTCCAGCTCGCCGGCCAGCCCCTCGGGTGCAAGGGCCGGCTCGCCGACCGGCTCGACCGGATCTCCGCCNATCGCGCCGCCGTGGTGACCTCACCGTCGCAGCTCCTCGTCGACACCCTGCGCGAACGCGGCTGGCTGGGACGACGCGCCGTGGAGGTGATCCCGAACCCGTTCGATGCCCACCCCTGGCTCGACGTCCCGGACGTCGCCGGCACGGCGCCGACGGTCGCGGCGGTCGGCCGCCTGGAGGCGTACAAGGGGGTGGACGTCCTGCTCGACGCGTCCGCGCGGCTCAACCGCGCGGGCATCGCCCACCGGCTGGTGCTCGCCGGGCGCCCCGCCGGCACGATCGGCGGTGCCCCCGCCGGCGCCTGGCTCGCCCGACGCGCCCGGGAGCTCGGCCTGCACGTCGAGTTCCCCGGCCATCTGTCGGCCGACGAGCTCCGCGACCTCTACCGCCGGGCACGGGCCGTCGCCGTGCCCAGCCGCTTCGAGAGCTTCTCGATCGCCGCCGTCGAGGCGATGGCGGCCGGGCGGCCGGTGGTCACCACGACCCGGACCGGCGTGGCACCGTTCGTCGAGCGCTGGGGGTCCGGGACCGCGGTCCCGCCCGACGACGCCGAGGCGCTGGCCACCGCGCTCGCCCCGTTCCTGCTCGACCCCGCGCGCGCCGCCGCCTGCGGCGCCCGGGGCCGGCTCGGCGTCGCCGAGATCGACCCGGCGGCGATCGCCCGCCGCAAGGAGGACGCCTACCGCCGTGGCATCGCCCAGTTCGCCACGGCCGCCACACCACCGTCAGCCCGACCTGAACCCGACGGCGACAGGGGAGGTGCTGCCCTACCCGGGCGGATTCCGTAGGCCGAAGACCAGCTCGCGCAGCTCGCCGGCGGTGGGAAGCGCCTCGTAGGCACCGACCCGGCTCACCGTGAGCGCTGCGGCGGCCTGCGCGTGGTGGACGGCAGTGGCCGGGTCGTCGCCCGCGACCAGGCGGGCGACGAGCACGGCTGTGAAGGCGTCACTGGCCCCGGTCGTGTCGATCACCCTCGCCGCGACGGCGGGGTGGACGGTCGTCCCGCCGCCGGTGCGCAGCACACATCCTCGTTCGCCCAGGGTGACGCAGACGGTCGGGACGCCGAGCGTCTCGGCGACGGCTTCGGCGAGCCGGCCGGCGGGCCCGCGGGCGGCGGCCCGCCCGGCGAGCAGCGCGCGGGCCTCGGTCTCGTTGGGGACGAGGATGTCGACCTGCTCCCACGGAACGGCTCCGACGACCGCCGGGTCGGCCGGCGCCGGCGCCGGGTTGACGACAACCCGCGTGGCGGCCTTGGCGGCGGCGGTGACGAGGTCCGCGGCCCGTTCGGCGAACTCGAACGTCACCAGCGCCGCGTCGACCGGGCCGTCCGTCGCCGCCGCGGCGGCGTGGACCTGGTCTCCGGTGACGGCCAACGCCTCGGGGACCCGCCAGACGACCGCCTTCTCACCGTCACCCCGCACGTGGACGACGCAGACGGGCGTCGGCACGTCCGGGACCGCCGTTATCGCCGACACGTCCACCCCCTCGCCGGCCAGCGCCGCCCGCACGGCCGCACCCACGCCGTCCGCTCCGACCGCCCCCACCGCGGTCACCGGCAGGCCGAGCCGCGCCAGGGTCACCGCCTGGTTGAGCGCCTTCCCACCGGGCACGGTCCGCATCGCGTCGGCCCGCACGTCCCGGCCCCACCTCGGCAGCCGCCGCGTGCTGACCAGGCAGTCGAGCACGAACGCCCCGACCACGAAGAACCGCCCCGCCGGCCCGTGCAGTACCACCCGACCAGCCTCCGCCCCGCCCCATTGCGAGAACCCGGCTCGATCGACGCCGCAGGCGGGCACCCCCGCCCACAACCCGACCGCTCTCCCGGCACCCGGCCACCCGGCCGCGCAAAGCCACGGTAGATCCACCCCGAACAAGTGATCAGATTGCCCTCGAACCCGCCCATCACCAGGCCCCGCCCATCGCCTCCGCCGCCCACGGACAGAAAGCCAAGAACCCGCTACGCGCCCGTGGGAGTTCGCGGGCCTGGTACCCCTGGGCTTGCCGCATCTCCGCTGACCAGGGCTTTTAGGGCGCGTACGGCCGTGTCGGGGTTTGATCGGCGGGCCATTCGGGGGGGCGCTGAAGGCTCGGGGTGGATGTCGTCTGGTCCTCTCTGCTGCGCGTCGGGGCTTGGGGCGGGATGGGATGATCCAGCCGCCGTGTGCACCAACAAGGCGTGGACGAACGCCGTGTGATTTTCCACACCAGCCCAGCTCCGCGCGGAATACGCCGGGATCCAAACCGCGATCACCCGATCGGCGCGCTGCGGACTTCCCGGACAGACATCGCACACTCGGCATGTCGCNCAAAGTCACCGTCGGAATTCAGTGCTCCTCAGAGATTATCGCGCTATAGCCACACGAAGCTCGGACGTCAGTGCACTCGGGGACTCATCGGAGATCGATCACGACGGTAGAGCGCTCGCCTGGCAGATCCCNCCAGCCCGAACGCTCGACAAGCCGCAGCCAACTCCGTCCGAGCCATTCAAAGTCTTTTATGGTTCAAGAAGTCGCTCGCCGTGCGCGAATCTCGTCGNCTTTCTCGGCCGCAGGACGGATGATTTGCTGCTCGAGCGAGGCCAGGAGTTGAGACGGATCATCGTACACATATGGTTGCAGCACCCATGGATAGTCCCGAAAATCCTTGAACATCCCGTACTCGGTGTGTGAAGACTGAATCAGNGGCTGGACGGGAACCGAGGGCAGACTGGGGACTATCCGCATCAACTCTTGAGGAATGCTCTTCGCATCACTAATGTCGGCCACGATGAATCGCGCAAGGTGAGCCAGGGTCGAGACTGTCTCGGTAAGATTGCGCGATGCCGGACCATCGAAGTCGAACATTATCGGAAGATAACCCCGACGCCTAAGTTGATCTTTTAGGGAGTCGAGTATTTCTTTTCGCGGAGCGGTGAATCTCCCTAGGATCAACACCGCCTTCGATGTTATTGTGTCAATAACGTTACGGATCTTGCCGTTATTGAGCATAAGATGAACGAACTGAGCGACCTCAAGATCGTCGACTGTGACCACGGGCTCGCCGGGAGCAGTGATGACCAGGTCCTTCTGAGTAGCGCCACTCATTCGCAGTCCCCATGCGGAGATTCCATAGACGTGACACCCGGTAAGATCGGCACCTTCCAGATTGGCCTCAACCAGAGTCGTACTTCTTAGATCGGCACCCCGGAGATTGGCGCCCATGAGGTTCGGTGTTATCTTGGATTCCGATCCTTCATCGTCAAACTCTGCATAGCTGACGATGATTCCGTACGAATTGGTGCCGACATATGACCCCGATCCGAAGTGTATGTCATGCTGCCACACGGAGGGTGCAATGGTGGCGTCCACCAGCGTCGCCTCACGCAAGTCGGCGTAACTCAGATCCGCTCCGCTCANGTTTGCCCGAAACAGGTCAGTACGCCGCAGAGAAGCCTGATCAAGTGTGGCGCGTTCCAGGCTCGCCCGCCGCAGGTTTGCCTCACTGAGGTTGGCTCCACTTAGGTCGGCACACGACAGGTCCGTGCCCCCGAGATCTGCACCTCCCCGGTAATCATGGACCTCTTCGAATCCTCGCACCGACAGAATGTGAGCTGACACTGGAGATTGGGTGCTGGTGAAGTCTGCGGCACGCAGATTGGCCCCATACAGTTGTGTGTCAACGAATCTGGTGTCTCGAAAATCTCCGCCATTCAGTTCGGCTCCGACAAGATTCGCCTCCCGGAATGTAACTCCACTGAATTCTGGCCGCACATCTGGATGCTTTCTACGCCACTCATTCCAGCCGTCTACGCCCTGGGATAGAAGATTTACATGTTCTTTCGATGCCATCGACAGTACTCCGTGTCCATGCCGCGCTCTTCGATGGATATGATATCCGCGAAATAGCGGAAGGACGATGGACTGCGGCTCGGGTCGGCACACTGACGTTCTCGGTGGCCAGTTCCAGCAGCGTCTCCCGGATGATCTCCAACGGTTGCGCGGTGGCGAGCTCCAGTTCGAGCCCGGCGATCTCCTCCCNCAGCCGGACCACCGTCTGGTCGACCTGGACCCGCCGGGCCGGTGCAACATCAAGGGGCCCCACGCCTGCTCCACCACCCACCGCTTTGGTTGCGGCGGGACGAACCCCCGCACCCGGACGCTCTATCGACGATCTCCACGGCGATGACGCGACCAGCACTGTGATCGCCAATGTGTTATGTAGAGGTGTCGAGGGTCCATACCTTCAAGCAGACTGAAGCCCCGCGTATCCGCAACCTGACACAACCGAAACCCACCGACATTGACCAACCGTCAGATGGTTGCAAATAGGACAACCACCGGGATTCCGATGGTCCCGCAACTCCCCCAAAACGGCACATACCCAGCTCACGCTGCGGTGATGAGACCTGACCGGGCTCGGCCCCTCGGCACAATTGCTAAATATCCCTGGTCAGGCCTCGTCTGCCCAGGGAACCCAGAGTGGAGCGGGCGACGGGAATCGAACCCGCGTTGCAAGCTTGGGAAGCTCGTGTTCTGCCTCTGAACTACGCCCGCGTAGTGCATCCGCATCGTACCGGATGCAGGGGCCGGGGTGGCAGGGCGGGGCGGCGCGGGAGCACGGGAAGGCTCCGTGTCCCCGCCCCGCCGCCGGTGGCTCGGCCGGCGCCCCGGTCAGATCGCCGTCGGCGCCCGGTCGGGCCGCCGACGCCGGGGCGGTGGTCAGCCGTCGATGCTGCTGCCGGTGCTGGAAGGGACCGCGCCGGTGAAGCTGCCGGCACCACCGCGGCCGCCGGTATGACCGCCGTGACCGCCGGTGTGGCCGCCGACACCGCCGTGGCCGCCGCCGACGCTGGCGGCGCCGCCCGCGCTGGAGCCCGCGCCGGGGTTCGACTGGCCGCCCTCGCCGGGCGGGCGCAGGAAGCGCAGCGGCTCGCGGCCGGGGGGCTGCCTGGGTCGTTCCAGCACGGGGGCGGGCGGCACGTCGAGGCTCACCGGCTCGTCCGGCTGGACCCGCACCGTCTGGCCGTGGTGGAGCAGGGTCATCGCCGGCCCCTCGGAGACGGTGTAGGTGGCCGTCGCATCGGACACCTCCACCCGCAGGTGGCGCCCGCGCACGCACAGGCCGAAGGCGAGCCTGGTCAGGCCCTCGGGCAGGCGGGGGGAGAAGGCGATGACCTCGCCGCCGTCGCGCAGGCCGCCAAAGCCCTCCACGAGCGCGATCCAACTTCCCGCGAGCGAGGCCATGTGCAGGCCGTCACCGGTGTTGTGCTCGATGTCGCGCAGGTCCATCAGCGCGGCCTCGCGCAGGTAGTCGTGGGCGAGGGAGAGATGGCCGCACTCGGCGGCCATCACGGCCTGGCAGCAGGCCGACAGCGAGGAGTCCCGGACGGTCAGCGCCTCGTAGTAGGCGAAGTTGCGGATCTTCTCGTCCATGGTGAACGCGTCGCCGCAGCGCTGCATCGCGAGCACGAGGTCCGCCTGCTTGACGACCTGCTTGCGGTAGAGGTCGAAGTAGGGGAAGTGCAGCAGCAGCGGGTACTGCTCGGCCGTGGTGTGCTCGAAGTCCCACACCTGGTGCTCGGTGAAGCCCTCGGACTGCGGGTGGACCCCGAGATGGGGGTCGTAGGGGATGAACATGTCCTCGGCCGCGTCCCGCCAGGAGGCTGTCACCTCGGCGTCCACGCCGAGCTCGGCGGCGCGGTCGGGATGGCGGCGGGCGGCGTCCGCGGCGGCGATGAGGTTCCGCTGCGCCATCAGGTTCGTGTAGACGTTGTTGTCGGCGATCGCCGAGTACTCGTCCGGGCCGGTGACGCCGTCGATGCGGAACCGGCCGTCGAGGTCGTGGTGACCCAGCGAGCGCCACAGCCGCGCAGTCTCGACCAGGATCTCGAGGCCGACCTCGCGTTCGAACCGCTCGTCCTCGGTGACGTTGACGTAGCGGGCGACCGCGTCGGCGATGTCGGCGTTGACGTGGAACGCCGCCGTCCCCGCCGGCCAGTACCCGGAGCACTCCTCGCCGTGGATGGTGCGCCAGGGAAACGCGGCGCCCGCGAGGTCGAGCAGCTCGGCCCGCTCCCGGGCCAGCGGCAGGGTCGCATGCCGCCAGCGCAGCGCGTCGCCCGCGGCGTCGGGGGCGGTGTAGGTCAGCACCGGCAGCACGTAGGTCTCGGAGTCCCAGAAGGCGTGCCCGTCGTAGCCCGGACCGGTCAGGCCCTTCGCCGGAATGGCGCGGCGCTCCGCCCGGGCGGCCGACTGCAGGACGTGGAACAGCGCGAACCGGACGGCCTGTTGGACCTCCGGATCGCCGTCGACCTCGACGTCGGCGCGCGCCCAGAACGCGTCGAGGTACTCCTTCTGCTCGCGCACCAGGCCGCCCCAGCCGGTCTGGCGGGCGGCGACGAGCGCGGCCGCGGCCTGGTCGCGCAGCGCCGGCAGGGACCGCTGCTCGGACCAGCCGTACGCGAGCCATTTGACCATCCGCAGCTTCTGGCCGGGCAGCAGCACGACCGTCGCGGTGACCCGACCCGCGTCAGGCTCGCTCTCCGAGGAGATGCCCAGCGAGTCCGGGCCCTCGAAGTGATGATCCATGGCGGCGGCGACCCGGATCTCGCTGTGCCGGGTGATGTGGACGGTCTCGACCTTGGTCCCGTCGGCACGGTGACGCTCGGAGATCAGCGGCGACTCCAGCACGGCGGCGGCCCGCGGATCCCCGCGCCAGGTCGGGAGCTGCTCGTTGGCGACCAGTTCCGACTGGATGACGACCCGGGCCGGATTCCNGATCGCCTCGACCTCGTAGTAGAAGGCGGCGATGGACCGCTGGGAGAACGACACCAGCCGCTCGGAATGCACCCGGATCGTCTGGCCGGCCGGTGAGACCCATTCCACGTCGCGGGTGAGCACGCCCTCCCGGAAATCGATCATCCGCTGATGNGACCGCAGTTCGCCGTACCGGATGTCGAACGGCTCGTCGTCCACCAGCAATCGAAGGATCTTGCCGTCGGTGACGTTGATGACCGTCTGCCCGGATTCGGGATATCCGTACCCGGCCTCGGCGTACGGCAAAGGGCGCAGTTCATGCACGGAGTTCAGGTAGGAGCCGGGCAGGCCGTGTGGATCACCCTCGTCGAGGTTTCCGCGCAGCCCGATGTGGCCGTTGGACAACGCGAACAACGATTCGGACCGGCCCAGATCGTAGAGGTCGACGCCGGATTCCCGGATCGCCCACGGTTCGATCAGGTAGGACGCCTTGTCGATCATGCCGGGCCGCGCCCAGGGGCGGACGGCGCGGACGGCGCGGACGGCGCGGACGGCGCGAGCAGATCGGCCAGATCCTTGACGACGACGTCGGCGCCGTGCCTGCGCAACTGCTCGGCGTGCCCCTGCCCGACCCGGTCGACGCCGACCACGTAGCCGAAGCCGCCGGCCCGGCCGGCCTCGACGCCAGCCAGGGCGTCCTCGAACACCGCCGCCCGCTCCGGCGGCACGCCGAGCAGCCGGCCGCCGGCGAGGAAGGTGTCCGGCGCCGGCTTGNCGCCCAGGTGGTCCCGGGCCGCGACCACGCCGTCGACGACCGCGTCGACGAAGGCGGCGAGGCCGGTGGATCGCAGCACCTCCACGCAGTTGGCGCTGGAGGAGACCACGGCCCGGGGCACCCCGCGCCTCGACAGCTCCTCCAGATAGGTCCTCGAGCCCGGATAGACCTCCACGCCGTCGGTCCTGATCCGCTTCAGGAGCAGNATGTTCTTGCGGTTGGACAGCGCGTTCACGGTCAGCGCGGACGGCGGGTCGTCCACGGTCCCCTCGGGCAGCCGGATGTGGCGGGCGGCGAGAAAGGCACGCACCCCGTCGACCCTGGGCCGGCCGTCGACGTAGTCGGCGTAGTCCCGGCCGATGTCGAACGGGACGAACGGTTCACCGGACCGGCTGGCCCAGTTCTCCAGAAAGTCGTCGAACATCTCCTTCCACGCGGCCGCGTGCACCGTCGCAGTATTGGTGAGCACCCCGTCGAGATCGAACAGGCACGCCTGAATGTGATCGGGTAGCCCGAACATGCTTCTCCCGCCTGTGTCCGCGTTCCCCGCCCTTCCGCCGGGACGCCCCGTTCCGACCGGGCGTTCCCCGAGCGGACACGCCTCTACCTACCCCTGTCACGCTACGTCTCACTCCCTCGGGCGAACCCTCGACCGGCGGTGGCCNGGCGGACGGACGATGAAGATCGACCACGCATGCTCTAACGTCCTCGACGTGCTGCTGTCCGACCGGGACATCCGGACCGAGATCACCGCGGGCCGGATCCGCCTCGACCCCCACGACCCCGCCCTGATCCAGCCGTCCAGCATCGATCTGAGGCTCGACCGCTGGTTCCGGGTCTTCGCCAACCACCGGTACAGCCACATCGACCCGTCGGTCGAGCAGGAGGATCTCACCGAACTCATCGCACCCGACGGCGACGAGCCGTTCGTGCTGCACCCGGGCGAGTTCGTGCTCGGCTCGACGCTGGAGATCATCACCCTGCCGGACGACCTGGCGGGCCGGCTGGAGGGAAAGTCGAGCCTGGGCCGGCTCGGGCTGCTCACCCACTCGACGGCCGGCTTCATCGATCCCGGCTTCTCCGGGCACGTCACGCTGGAGCTGTCGAACGTCGCGACACTGCCGATCAAGCTCTGGCCGGGTATGAAGATCGGCCAGCTCTGCCTGTTCCGGCTGACCTCGCCGGCCGAGCACTCCTACGGCTCGGCCGTCTACGGCTCCCGCTACCAGGGCCAGCGCGGTCCGACGCCATCCCGCGCCTACCGCGACTTCACCCGCGCCGCCGTCCCGAACGGCGAGCTCCCGCCCGCCTGATCCACCGCCGAAAGGGCAACGACCCGGAACCCTCGCGGCTGGCGAGGGTCCCGGGTCGCGGCGGGGCTGGCGCAGGTCAGCCGACGGGCTCGGCCGGGGTCGTGGCCGGCGTCGCCGGGGCCAGCGAACGGGCCAGGAGCTGGGAGACGTCGAGCACCTCGACGCTCTCCTTCGCCTCACCCGCGAGCTTCTTCTCAGTGACGGCGTCGGTCAGCATCACGATGCAGAACGGGCACGCGGTGGACACGACGTCCGGGTCGAGGCCGAGGGCCTCCTCCATCCGGTCGACGTTGACCCGCTTGCCGATCTTCTCCTCCATCCACATCCGCGCGCCGCCGGCGCCGCAGCAGAACCCGCGCTCCTTGCAACGGTGCATCTCCTGGCCCCGGATGCCGGGGATGGCCTCCAGGATCTCCCGCGGCGGGGTGTAGACCTTGTTGTGCCGGCCGAGGAAGCACGGGTCGTGATAGGTGACCGACGAGTCGATCGGGGTGATCGGCACCAGCTTGCGCTCCTCGACGAGCTTGCCGAGTAGCTGGGTGTGGTGGACGACCTCGTACTCNCCGCCGAGCGAGGAGTACTCCCGGGCGAGGCTGTTGAAGCAGTGCGGGCAGGTCGCGACGATCTTCTTGACGCCCGTCTCGTTCAACANCTCGATGTTCGCCTTGGCCATCTCCTGGTACAGGTACTCGTTGCCGAGCCGGCGGGCCGGGTCACCGGTGCAGGACTCGTTGGTGCCGAGGATCGCGAACTCGACGCCCGCGGTGTGCAGCAGCTCGGCGAAGGCCCGCGCGACCTTCTTCGCCCGGTCCTCGATGGCGCCGGCGCAGCCGACCCAGTAGAGGTACTCGACGTCCTCGGGAATCTGCTCGCCGTCCCCGATGATCCGCACCTCGAAGGGCAGGCCCTCGGTCCACTCGGTGCGGGTCCGCGGCGACACGCCCCAGGGGTTGCCGTTGTTCTCCAGGTTGCGCAGCATGACGCCGGCCTCGGACGGGAACGCCGACTCGATCATCACCTGGTAACGGCGCATGTCGACGATGTNGTCGACGTGCTCGATGTCCACCGGGCACTGCTCGACGCAGGCACCGCAGTTGGTGCACGACCACAGCACGTCGGGGTCGATGACCCCGCCCTCCTCGGCGGTCCCGACGAGCGGCCGGTCCACCTGCGGCTGGCCGGGCTCGGGCACCCGGCCGAAGCCGGACTCGGGCACGCCGTGGTGAGCGTGGGCGTGCGCGTCCTCCTCGACCCCGGTGACCGCCTTCGGTGCCTCCTCGCCCTCGGCCTCGCCCTTCGTCGACAGCAGGTACGGAGCCTTGGCGAACAGGTGGTCGCGCAGGTCCATGATCAGCAGCTTCGGCGACAGCGGCTTGCCGGTGTTCCAGGCGGGGCACTGGCTCTGGCAGCGCCCGCACTCGGTGCAGGTGGCGAAGTCGAGCATCGCCTTCCAGGTGAAGTCCTCGACCTTGCCGACGCCGACGAGCGGCTCGTCCTCCTCCATCAGCTTCTCGATGTCGGGAGTGCTGCCGAGCGGGCCGAGGGCCGCCGGCTCGCGCTTGAGCACGACGTTGATCGGGGCCAGGCCGATGTGCAGGTGCTTGGAGTACACCACCAGCACGGAGAAGCCCATGATGACCGCGATGTTGAGCAGCAGGAAGGCCGTCTCGATGTCCTCGTTCACATCGTGCGAGAGGCCCGAGAAGATCCGGCTGACGACGTAGGAGGCGAAGGCCCACTTGGTCTGGCCCTGCGGCAGGTTCCCGGTGTTGTACTGGGCGCCGCGGTAGATCAGCAGGGTCACGACGACGGCCGTGATCAGGCCGAGGATGACCCACGCCGGTCCGGTGTGCGAGCCGTAGAAGCGCGACTTGCGCTCCAGTCGGGCNGGCGCGTTCTTGATCCGGATGATCGTGAACGCGATCAGTCCGGCGAGCACCGCAACGGAGAAGAAGTCCTCCAGGAAGCCGATGGCCGCCCAGTGGCCGAATCCCGGAATGTGGAAGTCGTCGTCGAACAGACCGCCATAGGCCTCGATGACGGTCAGCAGCAGGATTGTGAAGCCCCAGAAGGTGAAGAAGTGCGCGATGCCCGGCACCGACCACTTCAACAGCTTCCGCTGACCGCCGACCTCGCTGATCTCGGTCCAGATGCGCTTCGGCAGGTCGTCCAGCCGGCCCTGCACCGGCTGTCCCGACCTGATCAGCCGGAACAGCCAGAACACCCGGCGTCCGGCTACCGCGAGAGCGATCAGCGTGATCGCTCCACCGATCGCAATTCTCACAGCATCCTCCATCTGGCNCCCACCATCGCGGGTGAGCCTACTCGTACCGGCTAGTAACAAATGGGACGAGTGATCCGCACCACCCGTTCGACGAGCCCCGTCCCATCCACCGGCCAAGGTCGTCTTCGCGATCCGGATACGGACGGCGTTGACCTCTTCAGCCGGCGGCGAGCCCGCCTACCACCCGACCCTGCCACGACGTGGTCCGAGCGGCCCGATATAGGGGGTCCGAAGGCCCGATCACCCGCGCCGGGTGCGCTGGACTGCTACTTTCAGTGGCAGATGCCCAACCGACGCGCAACGCCCCGCACCGCCGCGACTACCGCGCCGTCACGCATCCGCGCACCCGCGCCGGCGTCGGCGGGTGGCCGGCGGCGGGCGCGGCGCCAGCACCGTCCCGCCACGTCCGACCACGTCCCGCCCACGTCCGCGCCGCGATGGCACCCGAGTCGATGATGTCAACCCTTGTGCTGCAAGGATCTTCGACGCACCATGGGGACGGCCTTTCGCCCACAGTGGACCGGGCGATCGTGTGTCCCGCGGTGCATGCTTCCCCTAGGCATGCGTGGGCTCGGTGCCAGCGCTGTCGCGACGATGCCCGGCGTTCCCGGCGGACGGGCCGCTACCAACGTTGACGACCCCTGCGAACCATGGTGGGCACGATGGCAACGAGCACCCGGCCGACGATGACCCGAGTCGGCCGTCCCGGGCAGTCCCTGGAGACGGAATACCAGCGGGCCCGGGAGAACCAGGCACTGGTCCGGCGGGACCGGCTGACGCGGCAGGTCCCCCGCATCGCGGCGCGGGCGGCGGTGGTCGGCTTCGTCCTCGCCCTGGTCATCGGCTTCGGGGTCGGGCAGCCCGGCATCGCGATCGCGGTGTTCTTCCTGGTCTTCCTGGCCTGGCCGGCCGGCATCATCATCGCCGCGTACGGCACCGCACCGGACATCGAGTCGCTGCGGGAGGGCGCCGAGGCCGAGCGCAGGACCGCCCGGGCCATCGCCCGGCTNCGTAGGCAGGGCTACATCATCCTCCACGACCGGTCCGTGCCGTACTCCGAGGCGACCATCGGCCACCTCGTGATCGGCCCCGGTGGGGTGATGGTGATCGGCAGCGACAACAGCAAGGGGACCGTGCGCTACACCAAGGGCGGGGCGATCTGCGACGGCGAGTCACTNAAGCCGGTGATCGACCGGACCTCCTGGCTGGGTGGCGAGGTCCGCAGCCAGGTTCGGGCAGCGCTGCCGATGCTCAAGATTCCGGTCAACCCGATCCTGGTGATGGTCGAGGCCAACGTGCTGTGGAGCGACGGCGCCCTCGACGGTGTGACGATCATCAGCATCAAGGANGTCGCCAACTTCATCCGGAAGAAGCCCGGCCGCCTCAACCCGGGTGAGGTACGGCAGATCATCGCCGCGGCGGAGCGGCTGTTCCCGGCCTTCTCGGCCAACCGGCTGGCCGACCAGGTCACCGTCGACCGCGACCAGTGGCTGACCCTGATGGACGCGCTGCGCACCATCCGCGAGCGCGACGGCGACGCCAGCGACATGCTCGACCGGCTCGCCCAGATCGAGGCCGACCTGGGCCGGCAGGCCGACCTCAGCGAGCGGACCGGGATGCCGCTGGCCGTCCCGGGTCGCGAGGCGCCGGCCCAGGCCGCGGATCTCGCCGACGACGACCCGCCCGATGCCGCCGGCCCGGTGACCTCGATCGGCCTGGCCGCTCCGGGTGGCGGGGGCGCCCGACCCCGGGCAGGCGCCCGCCGGGGCCGCATCCTGGCCGCCGTGCGGCCGCCGCGGGCAGCCGCCGCGCCACCCCGCAACGGCGCCGCGGGCAGCGTGGGCGACCCGCCGGACAGCTCCCCGTCCGGAGATGCGAAGCCGAAGCCGCAGCCGCCCGCCGACTCCTGACCGGGCACCGTCCGCCCCGATTCCGCACCCGACGCCGCCCGCCGGTCCCTGACCCGGCGGGCGGCGTCGGGTCTGTGGCATGCCCGCAGCCCCCGGCGCTGGCGGGCGAGCCGGAGGTTCTCGCATCGCCCGACCGGGCGCCCCCGCGCGGCGATCCCGCGCGGCGACACCCGACCGCGCCCGCCATCCGCCGGAGGGCCGGACACGACCGGCCGCACCACCGATCGGTGTCTCCCGCCGGACCGCCTCCGCGGGAATCACACCCGGGTCGGTAAAGTTGAGTCTGGCAGACTCACCTCTGCCGGGTTATGCTAGGAGCCGTCATCATGAGTCAGGAAGGCTCAACCTCCTGATACGCCCTAGCGTTAGCAGGACCGCACTCTCCGGGTGGCCCTCGGAGAATCGGTCCACCGAGAGGTTCCACCCCACGAGGTCGGCTCGCACGCACCGTCTGCGCGCCGACACGGATCGAGAGGCACACAGACATGGCACGAGCGGTCGGCATCGACNTCGGCACCACGAACTCCGTCGTGAGCGTGCTCGAGGGCGGCGAACCCACGGTGATCGCGAACGCCGAGGGCTCTCGCACGACCCCGTCGGTCGTGGCCTTCGCGAAGAACGGCGAGGTCCTGGTCGGCGAGGTCGCGAAGCGGCAGGCGGTCACCAACGTCGAGCNCACCATCCGGTCGGTCAAGCGCCACATGGGCACCGACTGGAAGATGAAGGTCGACGCGAAGGACCTGACTCCGCAGGAGATCAGCGCTTTCATCCTGCAGAAGCTCAAGCGGGACGCCGAGTCCTACCTCGGCGAGACCGTCGCGGATGCGGTCATCACCGTCCCCGCCTACTTCGACGACGCCCAGCGGCAGGCCACCACGGAGGCCGGCACGATCGCGGGCCTCAACGTTCTGCGGATCGTCAACGAGCCGACCGCGGCGGCCCTCGCCTACNGGCTGGACAAGGGCGAGAAGGAGCAGACCATCCTGGTCTTCGACCTTGGTGGCGGCACCTTCGACGTCTCGCTGCTGGAGATCGGCGACGGCGTCGTCGAGGTGAAGTCCACCTCTGGCGACACCCACCTCGGCGGTGACGACTGGGACCAGCGGATCACCGATCACCTGATCAAGACCTTCAACGGTCAGCACGGGGTTGATCTCGGCAAGGACAAGATGGCCCTGCAGCGGCTGCGGGAGGCCGCCGAGAAGGCGAAGATCGAGCTCTCCCAGTCCAGCCAGACGTCGATCAACCTGCCCTACATCACCGCCTCGGCGGAGGGCCCGCTGCACCTCGACGTGTCGCTGACGCGTGCCGAGTTCCAGCGGATGACGTCCGACCTGATCGACCGCTGCAAGCACCCCTTCCAGCAGGCGGTGAAGGACGCGGGCATCAAGGTCAGCGACATCGACCACGTCGTTCTCGTCGGTGGTTCCACCCGGATGCCCGCCGTCGTCGACCTGGTCCGCGAGCTCACCGGCGGCAAGGAGCCGAACAAGGGTGTCAACCCGGACGAGGTCGTCGCCGTCGGCGCCTCGCTGCAGGCCGGCGTGCTCAAGGGCGAGGTCAAGGACGTCCTGCTGCTCGACGTCACCCCGCTGTCGCTCGGGATCGAGACGAAGGGGGGAATCATGACGAAGCTCATCGAGCNCAACACCACGATTCCCACCAAGCGCTCGGAGATCTTCACCACCGCCGAGGACAGCCAGCCCTCCGTGCAGATCCAGGTGTTCCAGGGTGAGCGCGAGATGGCCGCGTACAACAAGAAGCTCGGCATGTTCGAGCTGACCGGGCTCCCGCCGGCCCCGCGCGGCCTGCCCCAGATCGAGGTGACCTTCGACATCGACGCGAACGGCATCGTGCACGTGTCCGCCAAGGATCTCGGCACGGGCAAGGAGCAGTCGATGACGATCACGGGTGGGTCCGCCCTGCCGCGCGATGACATCGACCGGATGGTCCGCGACGCGGAGCAGTACGCCGAGGAGGACCGTAACCGCCGCGACGAGGCCGAGACCCGCAACAAGGCGGAGACCCTCGTCTACTCCACCGAGCGGTTCCTGGCCGAGAACGGCGAGAAGATCGACGCCGCGGTGAAGTCCGACGTGGAGGAGAAGCTCGGCACCCTGCGTGGTGNCGTCGCGGGCACCGACACGGCGGCGATCCGCGAGGCCGCCGACGCTCTGGCCGCCGCGAGCCAGGCGATGGGCCAGGCCATGTACGCGNAGGCCGCCCAGGAGGGGGCGGGTGCCCCCGGTGCCGGCGGACCGGCCGACGACGACGTGGTCGACGCCGAGATCGTGGACGAGGAGGACAAGAAGTGACCTCCGGTCAATCAGGTGACTGGTGGGGTGCGAGCGGGTCCGGCAGTCGAGACGACGAGGAGGAGCCTCGCGTGGTCGTGCGCGACCGGCGGCGGATCGATCCGGAGAGCGGTGAGGTGCGGGCAGATGCCGCCGCCGGGCCCGGCGGGGTGGCGGGCGCCGCTGCCCCCGGAGCCTTCGGCCAGGAGGCCGACGGCGAGCTCGTCGCATCCCTGCAGCAGCAGATCTCCGAGCGCACGGCGGATCTGCAGCGGCTGAAGGCGGAGTTCGACAACTACCGCCGGCGGGTCGAGCGGGACCGCCAGCAGATCGGCGAGCAGGCGAGCGCCAAGCTGCTCGCCAGCCTGCTGTCGACCCTCGACGACATCGGCCGCGCCCGCGACCACGGGGATCTCGAAGGCCCCTTCAAGGCCATCGCCGAGGCCCTCGAGGCGACGTTGGAGGCCGCCGGCCTGGAGCGCTATGGGTCGCCGGGCGACGAGTTCGACCCGTCCGTCCACGAGGCACTCATGCACTCCTACCGGGCTGACGTGACCGGCCCGACCTGTGTGGACGTCTTCCGAGCCGGCTACCTGCACGCGGGTCGGGTCCTGCGCCCCGCGCAGGTGTCGGTCGCGGAGCCCACGGGCGAGGTGGCGGCGCCGGCCGAGGCCGAGCCAGCAGCCGACGAGGCGGCGCGCGGCGGGTCCGGGCTACCGGACGAGCAGGCGGCGGAGCGGTCGAGCCCCATCCCGGACGACACCGGCAGCATCCCCGGCCCGGACAACGGCGGGCCCACTGTCAGCGCCGACTGACACGACGCCGACTGACACGACGAGGAAAGGAGGGGCGCCGTGAGTGTTCGCGACATGGTCGAGAAGGACTATTACGCCGCTCTCGGCGTTCCCAAGGACGCCTCGGCGGCCGACATCAAGAAGGCGTACCGCAAGCTTGCCCGGGAGNTGCATCCGGACAAGAACCCCGGCGATGCGAAGGCCGAGGCGCGCTTCAAGGAGGTGTCCGAGGCCTACGACGTCCTCTCCGACGAGAGTCGTCGGCGGGAGTACGACGAGGCCCGGGCGCTGTTCGCGGCCGGCGGCCGGGCGGGCGGCCCCGGGGGTGGACGGGCCGGCGGCTACGGCTTCGGTGCGCCCGGCGGTTTCGGTGCGCCCGGCGGGGGTTACGGGGGCGGACCGAACGTCAACTTCGAGGATCTCCTCGGCGGATCGGGCGGTGGTCTCGGTGGCTTCTTCGACATGTTCCAGCGGTCGTCGCCGGGCCGCGGGCCGCGCCGGGGNGGCGACATCGAGGCCGAGGTCACCATCCCCTTCGAAAAGTCGCTGACCGGGCTGGAGGCTTCGGTCCGCCTGCCCGGCGCCGCGACCTGTACCACCTGCGAGGGCAGCGGGGCCCGGCCGGGGACCACCCCACGGACCTGTCCGACCTGCCGCGGGCTGGGCGTGGTCTCCCGTTCCCAGGGGGGATTCGCGCTGTCCGAGCCCTGTCGCGACTGCCTGGGCAAGGGCACGCTGATCGATCATCCCTGCCCGGACTGCCGGGGCTCCGGTCGACGCGAACGCGAACAGCGCATCCGCATCCCCCCGGGCGTCAGCGACGGCCAGCGGTTGCGGGTACGCGGCCGCGGCACGCCCGGGGAACGCGGCGGCCCGGCGGGTGACCTGGAGGTGACGGTCCACGTGCTGCGTCACCCGGTCTTCGACCGGGAGGGCAACAACCTGACCATCACGCTCCCCGTCACGATCACCGAGGCGGCCCTGGGCGCGTCGGTCCGGGTGCCGACCCTCGACGGCGCGCCGCTCACGGTGAAGGTGCCGGCCGGCACCTCCAGCGGGCGGCGGCTACGGGCCCGTGGTCGAGGCGTCCCTGCGCCGGGCGGCGGACACGGTGACCTCATCGTGACGTTGGAGGTGACCGTGCCCAAGCCGGCGGATCTCTCGCCGCGGGCACGCACGGCGTTGCTCGAGTTCGCCCAGGCCCATCCCGAGGACCCACGGGCGCCGCTGATGGAACGGATGGAGGCAGAGGGATGACCGCGCGTCCGAATCGCACGTCCGACCCGCCGGCCGCGCCGCACGCGCGGACGTCTCCGGCCCGGCGGTCGGAGGATCGACCGCCGCTGGACCCGATGGCATCGGCCACCGAGGTCCGGCCGGAGGGGTACTACCCGACCGGACCGCTGCCCGGCCCCGCCCACGACGAGGACGCACCGGTCTACGTCATCTCGATCGCGGCGCAGCTCGCCGGCATGCACCCGCAGACCCTGCGGTCCTATGACCGGCTCGGGCTGGTCACCCNGGGCCGCACCGCGGGGCGGGGGCGGCGTTACTCCGCCCGGGACGTCGCCCTGCTGCGGGAGGTCCAGCGCCTGTCCCAGGAGGANGGCGTCAACCTTGAAGGCATCCGGCAGATCCTCCACCTGAGCGCTCAGGTGATGGCGCTGCAGGCGCAGGTCCGCCAGCTCACCGAGGAACTCACCCGGGCTCGCGTCGACGCGGAGCGGCAGGTGGCCGAGGCGCATGCCAGCCATCGGCGCGACCTCGTCCCGGTCGACCGCGGGGCGATCGTGGTATGGCGGCCGCTTCCCCGCCGTTGACCGCCTGGCCGGCAAGGGCGCCGGCCGGCGCGGCAACCGACCCCAGGGGCTTCTCCCGGTCCAGAACGGGCCACGAGGAGCCCCTCTCGCCTTTCCGGGAACGCGCGAACACGAATCAAGGTTGAGCGGGAACGACTCAGGTATGCTGAGCGTTGTAACGGATGACACTGCACGCACCTGACCACACTGGGATCCGCCATGAACGCTGAACGCCTCACCGCCCGCTCGCAGGAGGCCCTCTCCGCGGCGATCAGTCGAGCCACCGGCGACGGGTCACCGCTCGNCGACCCCCTCCACCTGCTCACCGCCCTGCTCGAGGCTCCCGACGGGGTCGGTGCGGCGCTGCTGTCCTCGGCCGGCACCTCCGTCGACACGGTCCGGGGCAAGGCCGAGGCCGCCGTGTCCCGGCTGCCCAGAGCCACCGGGATGAGCGTCTCGGCGCCCCAACTGTCCCGCCAGCTCCTCGCCGTGCTTGACAACGCCGAGCGGCAGGCGGGTCGCCTGGGCGACGAGTACACCTCGGTCGAGCACCTCGTCGTCGCCCTCGCCGAGGAGGGGGGCGAGGCCGGCCGCATCCTGACCTCCGCCGGCGCGAGTCCGGACGCGCTGCGCGGCGCCTTCGACAAGGTCCGCGGCGGTGCCCGGCGGGTGACCAGCCGCGACCCCGAGGGTTCCTACCGCGCGCTGGAGAAGTACTCGATCGACCTCACCGAGCGGGCCCAGCAGGGCAAGCTCGACCCGGTGATCGGCCGGGACGCGGAGATCCGCAGGGTGATCCAGGTGCTGTCCCGGCGGACCAAGAACAACCCGGTCCTCATCGGCGAGCCCGGCGTCGGCAAGACCGCGATCGTCGAGGGCCTCGCCCTGCGGGTCGTGGCGGGCGACGTGCCGGAGTCGCTGCGTGGCCGGCGGATCGTCTCGCTCGACCTGGGCTCGATGGTCGCGGGTTCCAAGCTGCGCGGCGAGTTCGAGGAGCGGTTGACCTCGGTCCTCAACGAGATCCGCGAGGCCGAGGGCCAGATCATCACGTTCATCGACGAGCTGCACACGGTGGTCGGCGCCGGCGGCGCCGAGGGCGCGATGGACGCGGGCAACATGCTCAAGCCCATGCTCGCCCGCGGTGAGCTCCGCATGATCGGCGCAACCACGCTGGAGGAATACCGCACCCGGATCGAGAAGGACCCGGCGCTGGAGCGCCGCTTCCAGCCGGTCCTCGTGGGCGAGCCGACCGTCGAGGACACCATCGGCATCCTGCGCGGCCTCAAGGAGCGCTACGAGGTGCACCACGGGGTGCGCATCACGGATGCGGCGCTGGTCGCCGCGGCGACCCTGTCCGACCGCTACGTCACCGCCCGCTTCCTGCCGGACAAGGCGATCGACCTCATGGACGAGGCCGCGTCCCGGTTGCGGATGGAGATCGACAGCCGTCCGGTGGCGATCGACGAGCTCGAGCGGGCCGTGCGCCGGCTGGAGATCGAGGACATGGCGCTGTCGAAGGAAAACGACGACGCCTCCCGGGAGNGACGCGGGCGGTTGCAGCGCGAGTTGGCGGACCGGCGGGAGGAGCTGTCGAGCCTCACGGCGCGCTGGCACCGGGAGAAGGACTCGATCTCCGAGGTCCAGAAGATCAAGGAGGAGCTGGAGAACGCGCGGCGGGCGGCGGAGCTCGCCGAGCGCGACCTCGACCTGGCGAAGGCCGGTGAGCTGCGCTACGGCACGATCCCGACGTTGGAACGGCGGCTGACCGACGCCACCGACGCGCTGGCCGCTGCGGACTCCCCCGGCGGGGCGATGCTCAACGAGGAGGTCGGTCCGGACGACGTCGCCGAGGTCGTCGGCGCCTGGACGGGCATCCCCGCCGGCCGGCTGCTCGAGGGCGAGACGGCGAAGCTGCTGCGGATGGAGTCCGAGCTGCACGCCCGGGTGATCGGCCAGGACGAGGCGGTGCGGGCGGTGTCCGACGCGGTGCGCCGGGCCCGGGCCGGCATCGCCGACCCCGATCGGCCCACCGGTTCGTTCCTCTTCCTCGGCCCGACCGGCGTCGGCAAGACCGAGCTCGCGAAGGCGCTGGCCGACTTCCTGTTCGACGACGAACGGGCGGTCGTGCGCATCGACATGAGCGAGTACGCCGAGAAGCACTCGGTCGCCCGGCTGATCGGGGCCCCGCCCGGTTACATCGGGTTCGAGTCCGGTGGACAGCTCACCGAGGCGATCCNCCGGNGGCCCTACAGCGTCATCCTGCTCGACGAGGTCGAGAAGGCCCACCCCGACGTCTTCGACGTGCTGCTGCAGGTCCTCGACGACGGGCGGCTGACCGACGGTCAGGGGCGCACGGTCGACTTCCGCAACGCGATCCTCATCCTGACCTCGAACCTCGGCTCGCAGTTCATCGCCGATCCGACCCTGAGCCCGCAGGTGCGGCGCGAATCGGTGATGGTCGCGGTGCGGGATGCCTTCAAGCCGGAGTTCCTCAACCGGCTCGACGACGTCCTCGTCTTCGACCAGCTCGGCCGGGAGGACCTGGCCCGCATCGTCGATCTCCAGCTCGACCGGCTGCGGGCGCGGCTGCAGGAGCGGCGGATCGGCCTCGAGGTCACCGACACCGCCAAGGGATGGCTGTCCGACGTCGGTTACGACCCGGTGTTCGGGGCGCGGCCGCTGCGGCGCCTCGTCCAGACGGCGATCGGCGACCAGCTCGCCCGGGAACTGCTCGCAGGGCAGGTCCGCGACGGCGACGACGTGCTCGTCGACGCCGTGCCCGGCGGCTCCGGACTGATCGTCTCCGGCACGGTCAAGCCGCCCGCCAAGGCACTGTAAGGGCGGCCGGCGTGGCCCGCGGCCGGATCCGGGCGCGACGCACTCTGCGGTGCGCCCGGACCGGCGGCGGCCCGGTCACATGAGCCCGTCGGGAGGTTACGGTAAGCAGTGGTCGATCGCCGAGTACTGGCGGATCCGCGCCGAGGGTGGGAGCCGACGATGTCCGTACTTCCCGATCCCGACACCGCGTTCGGGGCGAAGGTCGCTCGGCGGCTGGGCGAGGACCGGATCGCCTGGCTGACGTCGACCGACCGGTCCGGCACCCCGCAGCCGGCGCCGATCTGGTTTCTGTGGGACTTCGCCACCGACAGCGCCCAGCTCTACAGCGAACCCACCGCCCGGCGACTGAGCCGGATCCAGACGAATCCGCGCAGCTCCCTGCACCTCGACGACGACGGCCGCNGCGGTGACTTCGTCGTGCTCACCGGNGTGCTCACCACCGACCCGGATGCCCCGCCCGCGGATCGGAACCCGGGGTACCTCGCCAAGTACAGCGACTGGGCGAAGAACGTGTTCGGTTCGGTCGAGCGGTTCGCGACGCTGTACAGCGTGCCGCTGCGGTTTCGGGTCGAGCGGACCCGCGGGCAGTGAGCCGCGGGTAGTGCAATGAGACGCCGATCGGGTGGGGCGTCGGGACGTAGGGTCGGCGCATGACGGGCAGATCNAACATCGTCGTCTCGGCAACCGTGCGGAACGCCCTGGCCGCCGGGGCGCCGGTGGTCGCGCTGGAGTCGACGTTGATCGCGCACGGGCTGCCCCGGCCCCGCAACCGCGAGGTCGCCGTGGAGCTGGAGGAGCTGGCGCGCGAACGGGGAGCGACCCCCGCGACGGTCGCGGTGATCGACGGCGTGCCCCGGGTCGGCCTGGACGAGCCGGATCTGCACCGCATCGCCGACGACGCCGACGTCGTCAAGTTGTCCGTGCGTGACCTACCGGTCGCCTGCGCGACGGGGTGGACCGGGGCGACGACGGTGGCGTCCACCGCTCTACTCGCGGCCCGCGTGGGGATTCGGCTGTTCGCCACCGGCGGCCTTGGCGGGGTGCACCGCGGTGCCGGAGACAGCTTCGACGAATCCGCCGACCTGGTGACCCTCGCGGCCACACCGATCACCGTCGTGAGCGCCGGAGTCAAGTCGATCCTCGACATCGGCGCGACCCTCGAACGGCTCGAGACGTTGGGCATCACCGTCGTCGGCTATCGGACGTCGACCTTCCCCGGCTTCTACCTGCCGCACACCACCTACGACCTGGACTGGCGGGTCGGCGACGCCGGTCAGGTCGCCGCGACGATGACCGCGGCGGACATGCTGGGCCTCACCTCGGCGATCGTCGTGGCCAACCCGCTGCCCACCGACCAGGCCCTCGACCCGGCCCTGCACGACCGGGTGCTGGCCGACGCCCTGGCCTGGGCCGAGGACCGCGGTATCCGCGGTAAGGCCGTCACCCCGTTCCTCCTGGAGACCTTCCACCGGGAGACCGGCGGAGCGAGCCTCGAGGTCAACATCAACGCCGTGCGGAACAACGTCGCCGTCGCGGCGGACATCGCCCTCGCCTGGTCCGCCACGGACCGGTCCGCCACGGACCGGTCCACCGCAGACCCGGTCACCGCAGACCCGGCCCCCACAGACCCGGCCCCCGTAGCGCGAGCGCATCGGCCGTAGCCGGCAGCCGGGCCGCGGAGCTGCGACGATTCCGTCAGGGCCGCGACGCCGGGCGAGCCAGGGGATCGCGACAGCACCACGGTCGTCATCATCCGGCGCCGCCTGCCGGTGGACGGGGCGCAGCACTGCCGAGGAGGGGGCTGGCGGGTCGTGTCGTGGGTGATCGGACGCCGCTCGGCCTGGCTGGTCATCGTCCTCTGGCTCGCGGTCGGGGGGGCGGCCAGCCCGATCGCGTTCCGCCTCGCCGACGCCCAGAAGAACAACGCGGCCGCGTTCCTCCCGGCGGACGCCGAGTCGACCCGCCTGCTCGCGGCGCAGCGCCACTTCCCCGGCCAGGACGCCGTACCGGCCGTCGTCGTCATGACCAGGCCGGCGGGCCTGACCCCGGCAGACCGGTCCGCCGCCACCGCCATCGGTGGGGCGCTGCGTCCCTTCGCCGCCGGGCCGATCCTCGGGCCCATCGTCTCCCCCGACGGCCGCTCGCTGATCCTCACCGTCCCCCTTGCCCAGCTCGACGACGCCGCCCGGTTCACGGACAACGTCCGCGAGATGCGCCGGATCGCCGCCCGGATCGCCCCCGCCGGGACCGAGACCGCGATCACCGGGCCGGCGGGCCTGGTAGCCGACGCCTTCCAGATGTTCAGGACGATCGAGAGCCGGCTTCTCATCGTCACCGCGGGGATCGTCGCCGTGATTCTGCTGATGGTCTACCGCAGCCCGCTGCTGTGGCTGGTCCCCCTGGTGTCGGTGGGCATCGCCGACCAGACCGCGGCCGGGATCGTCAGCCTGCTCGCCCGGCACGGCGGGCTGACCGTCAACGGGCAGAGTTCGGGCATCCTGCGGGTGCTCGTCTTCGGGGCCGGCACGGACTACGCCCTGCTGCTCATCGCCCGCTATCGGGAGGAACTCACCCGCCACCGGGATCCGCGCCGCGCCATGCGCGAGGCGATGCGGCACGCCGGCCCCGCGATCCTGGCCTCCGCCGGCACCGTCGTCATCGGGATGCTCTGCCTGCTGTTCGGGGTGCTGGCCTCCGACCGCGGGCTCGGGCCGGTCGGCGCGATCGGCATCGCGACCGCCCTGGTGACGATGACCACTCTGCTGCCGGCGGCGATGGTGCTCTGCGGACGCCGGCTGTTCTGGCCGTTGATCCCCCGATTCGGGGAGCATCCCCCCGTCACCGACACGGCCCGACGGGGGCCGGCGGCGCGGGCCGCCCACGACAACGCGCTGGCCGCGCCCACCGCCCCCGGCCACGAGGATCTCAGCGAGTTCGACCTCGCCGAGGAGCCGGGACGCTGGGTCAGGATCGGCGAGGCGATCGACCGGCACCCGCGGGCGGTGTGGGTGGGAACCTCGCTGGCGCTGGGCATGCTCATCGTCGGCCTGCTGACGATGGACACGTCGCTGCGGCAGGACGAGGGCTTCCGGCACCGGGTGGAGTCGGTGCGCGGCATCGAGCTGATCTCCGCGGACTTCCCGCCGGGCGTCGCGGCGCCGACGTACGTCATCGCCGCCGAACGGGCGGCGCCCCAGGTCAGTGCCGTGATCCGGGCGACGCGGGGGGTGGCGGGGGTGGCCGAGGTCGGCCGCGCGGGCGACCGGGTGCAGTTCCTCGTCGTCCTGAGCGACCAGCCGGACAGCCCGGAGTCGTTCGACGCCGTGCGCGAGCTGCGATCCCGGGTGCACCGGGTGCCGGGCGCGGGCGCGCTGGTCGGGGGGAACACGGCGGTGAACCTCGACGTGCGGCACGCGGCGGCGCGGGACCGCCAGGTGATCATCCCACTGGTCCTCACGGTCGTGCTCGTGGTGCTGATGTTCCTGCTCCGCGCGATCGTCGCCCCGCTGGTGCTCATGGCGACGGTCGTGCTGTCCTACCTCGCCGCGCTCGGCGGGAGCGCGGTCGCCTACCACTGGATCTTCGACTTTCCCGGCGCCGACCCCTCGCTGCCGCTGCTGGCGTTCATCTTCCTGGTCGCGCTCGGCGTGGATTACAACATCTTCCTGATGACCCGGGTCCGCGAGGAGGCCGGGCGGATCGGCCCCCGGCCCGGCGTGCTGCACGCGCTGGCCGTCACCGGCGGCGTCATCACGTCCGCGGGCGTCGTACTCGCCGCCACCTTCTCCGCTCTGATCATCTTTCCGCTCGTCCAGCTCGTCGAGGTCGGCTTCGTGGTCGCGTTCGGCGTCCTGCTCGACACCCTGGTCGTGCGGTCGATCCTCGTGCCCGCGTTGACGCTGGACATCGGCCGGCGCATCTGGTGGCCCAGCCGGTTGGCTCGCCCGGACGACACCGCCGGCGACACGCCCCCGGCGGCCTCCCCCAGCGCGCCGGCACCCCCGCCGCGCCCGCGGACACCGCGCCATCCCGTCTAGGCTCGCGGACGCCCACGGCCGCCCGAACGGGGCGAGATCCGCGCCGGACACCCGGACGGCCGCGATCCACTCGTCCCATTCCGGTCGGACGTATCCGGGGCGCGACTTATCGTTGCGGCATGCCCGACGCTCTCCTGCCGGATCCCGAACAGTGGCGGGTCCTGCCGCCGGAGCTGCGGCGGCTGCGACGGACGCTGCTGGTCCTCGGGGCCGTTCCGGCGTTGGCGCTCACGCTGCTGATCTCGCTCTCGGTCGGCGGCTGGCCCTGGGTCCTGCTCACCGCCGCCCCGCTGCTGGCGGCCGCCGCGGCCTGGCGATCCATCGGCGTGGGCTGGCGGGCCTGGCGCTACGCCGAGCGGGAGGACGATCTGCTGATCAGCCGGGGTGTGCTGGTGCGGCGCCTGGTCGTCGTGCCGTACGGACGGATGCAGCTCGTCGACGTCAGCGCCGGGCCGCTCGCCCGGCGCTTCGGCATCGCCAAGGTGCAACTGCACACCGCGGCGGCGGCCAGCGACGCCGTCATCCCGGGGCTGCCCCCGCGGGAGGCCGCCCGGCTGCGCGACGCCCTCACGGAACGTGGCGAAGCCCGGTCGGCCGGGCTGTGACCCCCGAGCGGGAGATCACCGAACGAGGGGCTGCCGAGCGGGGGGTTGCCAAGCGGGGGGTTGCCAAGATCGACGGCCTCTTTTCGGACGCCTCCCCGGCGGGCGCGCCGATGGCCGTGCCGGACGGGTTCCACCGGCTGCATCCCCTCACGCCATTCCTGCGGGGCTGGGTGATCGTCGCCGCGTTCGCCGCGAGCGTCGGGCGCAACCTCGCCGAGGATGTCACCGCCCGGGCCATCGGCCTCACCCTGATCTTCCTGATCCCGGCGGCCGGCACCTACGGCTACTGCGCCTGGCGGTTCACCCGGTACCGGATCGAACGCGACGGCCTGCGGCTGGACACCGGTCTGCTGGTCCGGCGCACCCGCTACGTCCGGCTGGACCGGCTGCAGTCGGTGGACATCGTCCAACCGCTGCTCGCCCGGATGATCGGGTTGGCCATCCTGCGCCTCGATCTGGCGGGCCGGGAGCACCGGGAACGGTCCGACTCGGACGGGGGCGACTCCGGGTCCGACCTGCGGTACCTGTCGATCGGGCATGCCCACCGGCTGCGCGCCGAACTGCTCGCCACCGCGGCCGGGCTCGCCCCCGACGTCGGCGAGGCGCCGTTCCATCCGCTCGCCGAGGTGCTGCCGAGGCGGCTGATCGCGGCGATCGCCCTGTCGCCCGCACCCTGGGCGGCGCTGTTCGGGGCGGCGGCGATCGCCACGCCGTCGCTGCTCACCGGCACCCGCGCCGGCGTCCTGGGCGCGCTCCCGCTGCTCGGCTGGCTCTGGCACACCACCTTCCGGATCTTCGCCGCCGGCTACCCGTACGCCGTGTCCGAGTCGCCGGACGGGCTGCGCATCGACAGCGGGTTGCTCGAGCGCGCCCACGCCACCGTCCCGCCGGGGCGGGTCCAGGCGATCAGTATCGGGGAGCCGTTGCTGTGGCGCCCGAGCGGCTGGGTGACCATCCGGATGAACGTGGCCGGCGGCGGTCCGTCGGTCCTGCTTCCGGTCGCCCGCCGGGACGAGGCGCTGGAGCTGATCGGCAAGCTGCTACCCGGGGTGGATGTGGCCGCGGTGGAGCTGGCCCGCCCGCCGCGACGGGCCGCGCTGCTCGCCCCGATTCACTGGCGGGTGCTGTCCTGCGGCGCCGACGACGTGGTCTTCGTCGCGCGTCACGGGCTGCTGCGCCGGTACACCGATCTGATCCCGCACGGCAAGGTGCAGAGCATCCGTCTGGTGGCGAACCCGCTGGCCCGGGTGCTGCGCCTCGCCGACGTGCACCTGGACACCACCGGCGGACCGGTGCGGGTGCGGGCCGGCCTGCGCGACCGGGCCGAGGCGCTGCGGATCGTCGCCGCCCAGGCCGAGCGGTCCCGGCTGGGGCGCCGCGCGGCCGTGCCGGACCGGTGGATGACCTGACGCCTCGCCAGCCAGAACCCGGCCCCGCGGACAACCGGTGACGGACCTGGGAACGACGGCCGGGGCGGGTCAGCCGAAGGTCGGGAACTCCNGGCCGAACACCGAGCCCCAGAGGGCCACGGCCTCCTCGTGGTCCCCGGCCTGCTCCGCGTCGACCGCCTTCGCCGAGTAGATCCGGGCGAGCCGGATGGTCTCCGCGAGCGCGTCGACGTCCTCGGGGCGCAGGTAGGCGGACAGGTCACCGCCGACGTCCGCCGGATCCGCCGCGACCAGGCCGACCTCGTCCATGTGGCGGAAGACCTCGGCCAGTCCCTGCCGGGTGTTGAGCCCGCGACCGACGAGGACCTGCCCGGCAAGCGCCTCGATGTGGAACGAGCGCAGGTGGCTGCCGCACACCCGGTTCCATGCCTTGAGCAGGCGCACCGCCGAGATCACCCGGGGGCCGAGGTCCGCGGTCCAGCTCGTGTGCCGCTCCGGGCGGGTCGGCAGCCAGCCGCCGACCCGGTCGGGCATGACGTAGCCGGCCCGGGGGTGATCGAACGNCGGGACGAGGTGCACGTCCGGCGGCGAGTCGTAGACGATGCGCAGCGCCTGGCCGCGGCTGCCGATCGTCTGGATCCGCTCGCCGCCGATCGCGTTGCGCACGCAGAGCACCAGATCGCGCGAGTCCCAGCGGAACCGCTTCCACGCGCTGTTCGCGGCGGAGAAGACGGCGAAGATGTCGACCTCGTCCAGCGGCTGGATCATGGTGTCCCGCCCGGCCGAGCCGATCGTCGCGACGCCGACCAGCGGCAGTGCGCACCGGGGCGGGAAGATCGCCCGCAGCGCCCGCTCCGCCTCGTCCCNCCGGGCGGCGATCACGGCCTTGTCCTCGGCGCTGAGCCGGATCAGGTCATCCAGCTTGGCGAAGGCCCGCGCGGTGGTCCCGACGAGCAGGGGACCGGTCATCGCCCCGGTCGTCGGATTGATCGGCGGCGGAACCTGCTGGCCCGACGCGCCGCCATCGGGTGGAAACAACGCGTTGGGCGCGCCCGGCGTGGACTCGTTGGACCGCCGCCAGTGCGACGGAATGATCAGGTGGTCGTAGGTGACCTCCCCCGGCCGGACTCCGGCCGGTGTCCCCCGAGGGGTATCCACGCTCATGCTGCTGACCTCCCAGGCGCAGGTAGCGCCGAACCGTTCGGGCTCCCCTCCCCGGACGCGAGACGGACCTCCCACGGACCGCCCCGGACGCCCCGCCCTCACTCAGCCCGTCGGCCAACGGTCGCGACATCGCTTTACATGGTGCCCCAGGGCATCACGGTCTGAACAGGGGGCTGCCACCGCGGCGTGTCCANCGCTCGCCCTCTGCCGCCGAAATTACGAGAAGACGGTTGTCGCCCGGCTGACAGGAGGCCACTGTCACGGCAACGCCGACACAACATTGCACAGGCCCATCCATCAACGCTGGGCAGGCACTTTCGGTCCGGCGACCAGGAAACGGGCCGGTCCGGGCGCGGGGAACGCCGGGACGGCCGCGGTGACACCGTGCCGGCGGGCACCCAACCGGGCCACGTGACGGTGCGTGACGTCGAGGGTGATCAGCCCGTCGGCGGACGCAGCCAGATCCGCCACCAGTCGGCTATCAGAACGGGGGTGGGCACGAACGAGGTCGCCTGCCCCAGGCGCTTTCCGATCCCGTCACCGCGGCGGATCCTCGTCTCCACCAGGGCGCCGNGGTACTCGAACCAGCCGGCGACCGCGCGGACGGCCTCGGTCGCATAGCCCTCGCGCCGGCAGCCGAGCACTATCGACACCCCGACCACGGCGCGCCGGCCGTGGGTGTCCGCGGCGACCAGGCCGACGGCCGCCGGCCCCGACCTTCGCCGCAGCACCCAGGTCAGCACCGACCGCCCGGCGCCGGCCCGGCGGCGCAGCTCGCGGCGCAGCGACCCGGCCGGGTCGAGGGGATCCGGGGCGGCGGCGTGCGGATCCGTGCCGACGATCCCGCCGTAGGGGCCGACCCCGTCCCCGCCGCGCCCGCCGGACCGGGCGACCACCGCCGTGAACGCCAACGCCGGCGCGAGCTCCTCGGCGACGTAGCCGGCGTTCCAGACCGTCAGCGGCAGGGCGAGCAGCCGGGGGGTGGTGAGGGTGGGGCCTTCACCCACGGCGGGACGGTTCCCGAACGCCGAGCAGGCCCCGTTCCCGCAGCCACGACTCGGTGCGGCCCATGCCGTCGGCGAGTGGCACGGCGGGCGACCAGCCGGCCAGGCTGCCGATCCGGGTAATGGAGAAGCCGGCGTCCCGGGTCAGTTCGCGCACGCCGAGCGCGCCGAGGTCCACCCGGGCGCGCGGGTCGACGCCGGCCACGAGCCGCGCGCCGAGGCCGCGGACCAGGGCTCCGGCGGGGCGGCCCGACACGGGCGGCGGGGTGGCGACGCCGGGCGGGTCCGGCGTCGCGGTCCTGGCGGGCGCCGACTCCGCCGCGGCCGGCACACCGCCGGCTGGCACACCGCTGGCTGGCACACCGCCCGCCGACGCCGGCGACCTCGGGGCCGCCAGCCCCGCGCCGAGTGCCCGCACCCGGTCCCACGCGTCCACGGCCCCGAGCAGCCGGCCCGGCACGGACCGCGGCGAGGGCAGGTCCAGCATCCGGCTGTAGTACCCGAAGAACTCGGCGGCGCTGACCTGCTCGCCCCCGGTGACGTGCAGCACCTCGCCGGCGACCGCGGCGCGGTCCGCGGCGGCGACCGCCATCACCGCCGCGACCACGTCGTCGACGTGGACCGGGCTGAGGACCCCGCGGCCGCCGTCCACCAGCACGAACCGGCCGGCCCGCATGAGCAGCACCGGCCACAGCGTCCAGCGCCCCGCGCGGGGACCGTAGGCGTCGCCGATGCGCACCACGGTGGCACCGAGCCCGTGCGCCGCGGCCGAACCCACTGCCTGCTCGGCGGCGGCGAGCGCGTCGGCCCGCACGTCGCCGGTGAGGCCGACCGGGGCGGTCTCGTCCACCAGCGGCCCGCCCACCAGGCCGGCCTCGGCCCGTTCGCCGTCGCGCGGCGCCACCCGCGACAACACGTCCACGCAGGACAGGTGCAGGAAACGCGCGACCCCGGCGCGCCCGGCCGCGTCGAGCAGGGCGGCGGTACCGCCGAGCGTCACCCGCCGGACCTCGGCGCCGGGAACCCGCAGCGGTGCCCCGGCGCGCCCCGGGCGCACCGGGGTGAGCTCCGCGACGCCGCCGGTCCCCACTGCGGCGGCGTGGATGACCAGGTCGGCGCCGTCGAGCGCCCGCTCCCACTCACCCGGCCGGCTGATGTCGGCCTGCACCACGCCGGGCGCGCGCCGGACATCCAGCGCGACGACGTCGGCGCCCTGCCCGCGCAGGGCATGCGCAAGCGCTCCGCCCAGAAACCCGGCCGCGCCGGTGACCACCGCCCGAACCACGGCCCACTCCTCCTACCCGGGTCACCCACGCCCGGGTCACCCGCGTCGACGGTCCTGTCGCGATCGCCGCGGTCCGCTCCGCCGGCCGTGCCGCCCTCGCTGCCGTCGGCGACGACGTCCCGACCCTACGGGATCGATCGGCCCGCAGCGGCGGACCATCGGCGCGAGTCGACCCGGCCGGCCGGCCCCCTCCACGCCCGAAACCGGAATCCGCCGGTGCCGGGGGCGGGCGCCACCTCTCGGGCCGGACCGGCCGATCGCGTCAGGGGCCCGTTTCGGGGGTCGCGAAGTCCTGCGTCCAGTAGTAGCCGTAGGTCCCGCCCGTCGCGAGGCCGACGCCGATCCGCGTCAGCGAGCAGGTGAGGATGTTCGACCGGTGCTCGGGGCTGTCCATCCAGTCCCGGACGACCTCGGCGGCGCTGCGCTGTCCGGCGGCGATGTTCTCCGCGGCGACGGAGTAGTCGAAGCCAGCCGCCGCCATCCGGTCGAAGGGGCTGCGGCCGTCGGGGCTGTCGTGGCGAAAGTAGCCGGACACTGCCATGTCGACGCTGTGCGCCCGGGCCGCCGCCGTCAGCACCGGATCGGCCACCAAGTCCGCGCAGCCCGCCGCCCGCCGTGCCCGGTTCGTGGCCGCGATCACGTCGGCGATCAGGCGGGCCCGGGCGGGCGGCTGGCCGGGCGCGGCCAGACCGGCGGCGCCTGCGGCGGCCGGTCCCGACGCACCCGGGCCGGGCCGCTGCGCCGACGGCGACCCCGCGGCGCCACCGATGGGCGCCGCCAGCGCTCGGGCCGGCGTGCGCGCCGCGGTGACGGTGCCCGGCCCGGCCTGGCCTGTGGCTGCGCCCGCGGCCGCGCCAGCGGGGTTCCCCGTGGACGACCGCTCGGCCGCCGACGTCGCGCCGGCCACACGGAGGGCGAGTCCCCCGGTAGCCGCGCCGGCACGGCCGGTGACCCACAGCGCGAGCGCGAGCGTGGCCAGGAGAACGCCCGCCGCCGCGCCGTACGCGGGCAGCACCGGGCGCCGGGGCGCCCGGTGGCGATTACGCGTGCGCTGCATCGGACCCTTCGCTCGGTCGGCCCCCCCGACCTCGTGCCTGGATCGATCAAGGCTAGCTAGGCGTAGTCAGGAACTACCATCATCAACGCCCATTGCCTACCCGATGTGATCTGGTAGCGATGTGGTGGAGATTACCCGCCGGATCGATCAGGGCAGCGGCCCGGCCACCGGGGGCACGAAGGGACAACGCCGACGTCCTCCGGCGGCGAATCGCGGCGAACGGTCGAAGACCTGTGGCGAAGACCTGTGGCGGAGACCCGCCGGTCACCGGTCCCGATCGGTCGCCGAGGCGGCCGAGGGATCCGGTTCCGCCGTCGGCACCGGTGCCGGTGCCGGTACCGAACCGTCATCCGGGTGGGGGTCGTCACGCACCGGCCCCCGGTCGGCGGTGGCCTCGGGGACCGACTGCCCGTGGGTGGTCCGGCCCCGGGCGGTGCGGCGGCGCAGCAACTCGCCCCCGACCCCCGCCAGGACGGAGGCGACCACCACCACCAGCGCGAGCCAGCCCGTGGCGTCGCGCAGGCCAGGAATGGCGGAAGCCGCGTAGCCCAGCAGGATCAGCCCGGTCCCCCACACCACCGCGCCGGACACCACGGCGACGAGGAACCGGTGCCACGGCATGGCCACGGCCCCGGCCAGGACCGGGGCGAACGTCCGCGCCCACGGGACGAACCGGGCGGCCACGAGGGTGACTGCCCCGAACCGCCGGTAGAACTCCTCCGTCCGGGCCAGGGCCGGGGCGTAGCGGCGCTCCAGGAAGGGCCGGCCCAGCCGGTGCCCGGTGTAGTAGCCCGCGGCGGCGCCGGCGCTGGCCGCGAGGGCGACTCCCACGCACAGGACATAGATGGAGACGTCCGCGCCGGCGTCCGCGGCGACCAGGCCGGCCGCGAACAGGATCGTGTCCCCGGGAAGCCAGAACCCGATCAGGATCCCGCTCTCGGTGAAAATCATCGCGAACAGGACGATGTACAGCGTCGTCCCGGACAGGCTGCCGACGTCCACGTGACCAGTGTGCCGGGCGGGCCCGGCCGGGTGGCGGGCGCGTCGCCGCGGTCGGCGTCCCGGGCCTGCCGACGGACCACACCCGTCCGGGCCATCCCCTCCCCTGCCCCTGGTCGCGACGCCCGGCGAGCCTCGGCGTCCCGCCGAACAGGCAATGCGCACCGGCGCCGCGTCGGTGACCGACTTTGTCCCGGCGACGTCGGCCGCATCCGACCACCCCGACGGGGCGAGCCGTCATACCCTTCGCCCACCAACAGTCCAACGGCGGTCTGCCGGCCCTGTCGGGCTGCTCAGCGCCGCCGTCCATGGCTGATCGGCGCCCCGACAGGTTCGACAAGGAGCCCCACCGATGCCCATCGCCACCCCAGAGGCCTACGCCCAGATGCTCGACCGGGCGAAGTCCGAGGCCTTCGCCTACCCCGCGATCAACGTCACCTCGTCGCAGACCCTCAACGCCGCCCTGCGGGGATTCGCCGAGGCGGGCAGCGACGGAATCGTGCAGGTCTCCACCGGCGGGGCGGAGTACCTGTCCGGTTCGACGGTGAAGAACATGGTCCTGGGCGCGGAGGCCCTGGCCGAGTATGCCCACCACGTCGCGAAGGCCTACCCGGTCACCATCGCGTTGCACACCGACCACTGCCCGGCGGACAAGCTCGACACCTACATCCNGCCGCTCATCGCGATCTCGAAGGAGCGGGTCGCCGCCGGCCGCGAGCCGCTGTTCCAGTCCCACATGTGGGACGGCTCGGCCGTCGAGCTCGAGGAGAACCTCAAGATCGCCGAGGAACTGCTCGCCGACGCCACCGCCGCGAAGATCGTTCTTGAGGTCGAGATCGGCGTCGTCGGCGGCGAGGAGGACGGCGTCGTCGGCGCGATCGACGAGAAGCTCTACACCACGCCGGGCGACATGTGGCGGACCGCCGAAGTCCTCGGTTCGGGCGAGAAGGGCCGTTACCTGCTGGCCGCGACCTTCGGCAACGTGCACGGGGTGTACAAGCCGGGAAACGTCAAGCTTCGTCCGACGATTCTTCGCGAGGGCCAGGATCACGTCGCCCAGAAGCTGGGTCTGCCAGCCGGATCGAAGCCGTTCNATCTCGTCTTCCACGGCGGCAGCGGCTCGGACCTCAGCGAGATCCGGGAGACCCTGGACTACGGGGTCGTGAAGATGAATGTGGACACCGACACCCAGTACTCATTCACCCGTCCCATCGTGGACCACGTCTTCAAGAACTATGACGGGGTACTCAAGGTGGACGGCGAGGTCGGGGCGAAGAAGGCCTACGACCCGCGCACCTACGGAAAGCTCGCCGAAAGCGGCATGGCGGCCCGGGTGGCCCAGGCGTGCGAGGATCTCCGCTCGGCCGGTCGGTCCCTCAGCAGGGCCTAGCCACCACCCGCTCCCGAGCCCGGCCCGACCGCAACCCTCCCGGCCCGGAGGATCACACCCGGCGATCGTCGCGCCGGGTGTGCCACCGGGCACCGCCCGGACCGACCCGGGCACACCTGGGGCCGGGCCGGCCATTCGGGTGGCTTTTCTCGACTCTGCCGGCTTGGCCGGCGGACCGCTCGGCCCGGCCCCGGCGCGCAGCGGCAACCATTCCGGCGGCCGCGCGGATCCCCACCGGCCCCCGACGGTNGGGACGGAGCGACCGGCACAGAACGGACATCCGGCAGATCCACCCCATCGATCGTCTCGATGATGTCCCGTATCATGCGGGCACCCACGGTCCCCCAGTTGCGTCACGCGACTGGGGGACCACTGTCTTTCGTCGAGTGGTCCCCCTCGGGTCCGTTGCCCGGCCACGCTTATCAGCAGCAGGTTTCGGCCAGATCGACCCACACGAGGCGGACGTGCGGCCGCATCGGACGCCCCGAGTGCCCCACCAGGACATCCTCCCCCGAGACCTGGGCCTCCGAGCGTCGCTACGCCGCTGCGTGCCTGACCGGGCGCGGCGGGCACCCGAATGACAAGGTCGTAAGTCACCACCAGGTTTCCGTAGTTTTTCTCACACAGGTAGGCTGCCCAGGACGAACCGGGGTAAGCGNACCATTGCGCCCATCCAGCGCGCCGCGGCACAGTCGATATTGCTTCTCCGCAGGTCACCCATTCGGCGTGATTCACCACGCTCTGCTCGCCATAACCCATCGGCAAACAGGGTGATCAGCCGGCCACAAATACCCCCGTCCGCGATAACGCCAGGTTGATGAGCGGGCGCGCACGCGCGATACCAGTCACCCAGCGGGCACTCAAGCAGGCGCGCCGACTGTGCTCTTTTTCACGTGCCCTATTCAATGCTTGGCGACTCGCCGGCCGGCGTGGTTATGGTCTTCGCCGTGCCGACGACAACGTCTGGCATTCGTCGGGCGGCACGCCGAATCCTGCCCCCGGTCGACGATTTCTCCAGACCAGACGGCAGGAACGGGGGAACCATCTCCGAGCGTCGAAGGGATTCGATGCTCTCGGGGTGAAGCCGTGAGTGACGGACGCACCAGGGTCTTTCGGTGCGAGCACACGTCCCCAGGAATCCCTGGCATGGCCGGGCAGTTCCCAGCCCGAATCCGACAGCTCACCTCGCAGGCGTGGGGAAGGACCACAAACATATGTCCGACGCACGTACCAGTGGCCGACAATGGAGCGCCGGCACCCGTATCCGGGCGCGGGCCCTCATGGTTGCTCCGGTTCTCGCGGCGGCGGTCGGGGGTACCCTTGCGGTCAGCCAGCCGGCCGAGGCGCAAACCTGGGCGGGTCTGCGGCAGTGCGAGTCCGGCGGTGACTACACGACGAACACCGGCAACGGCTACTTCGGCAGCTATCAGTTCTCGGCCAGCACCTGGCACAGCCTCGGCTACAGCGGGCTGCCACATCAGGCGCCCCCGGCGGTCCAGGACGAGGCCGCCCTCCGGCTCGCCCAGCGCTCCGGCTTCGGCCAGTGGCCGGTCTGCGGTCGCGGCATGGGCGCCGACCAGCTCGCGGGCGGCTCGTCGGCCAGCGGCGCGGCGCAGGCGTCGCGCTCAGCGGCGCGGGCCCCGCTGACCGTCAGCCCCGCGGCCTCCACCACCCCGAACTTCACCCGCAACCTCACGGCCGCGCTGGTCGGGCAGGACCGGGCCGACGTGCGCGCCTGGCAGACCCGGATGAGCCAGCTCGGTTACCCGATCGCGGTGGACGGACACTTCGGGCCGCGCTCGGCCGCCGCCGCCCGCTCCTTCCAGGGCTCCCACGGTCTGGCCGTCGACGGCATCGTCGGCCCGGCGACCTGGCACGCCACCTTCGGCTGAGCGCCACATCACGCGCGGTAGCCATCCGGCCGATCGCCGCGCCGCCAAACGGCACCATGCGCATGTAGTCCATCCGACCCGGGACGCGGGGACGCGCGTCACGGCTCTCGGACGACCTTCCCACCCCGGTGACACCGGCCAGGGGAGCTCACCAACTCGCCCCGACCGGCCCGCCCGGACGCCCGGACGATCTCCGTGCGCGTTCCGAAACGGGCCGGTCGGCCACCCACTCCGCACCGGATGCCGACGCCGCCGTGGTGATACCCCGCGGTGCCGGCGGCACACCCCGCCACCCGATCGGGCGGCACCGTCGGGCTCCGCCGTTCGCGCGTCCCAACCTGGTTACTGCGAACCACCCCGGTTTGCGCCCCCTGGACCGTTATCGCTAGAGTGCCGATCACTCGCCACCCGGCGAGGTCGCTCGGACGGACGCCGAGTCCTGCCCGACGTGCGAGCGGCTGGAACTAGTACGCACCGCAACGGGCAGGAGTGGGGGACCCACCAATTCGGGCGTTCTGGACGCCCTTGGGGTTAAGCAGGCTCGTCCCAGCCATCCGGTGTGGGGAGAACGATTCCCACGCACCACCGACGGCCCGGGGCGGACCGGCCGGGCCATCCCAGCCCGCACCCGACAGCTCACCCCGCAGGCGATCGGGATTGGACTGACATGCCGTCAGGACGGCGTGGTGGTAAACATCGGGCCCCGCAGACCCACTCGACCGCGGGTCGCATCCTTCGCACCACCGGCGCGGTGACGGCCATCGTCGGCAGCGGGCTCGCGGTCACCGCGGCCCCCGCCGGCGCCGCCACCGCCGACGACTTCGCCAAGCTCCGGCAGTGCGAGTCCGGCGGGAACTACTCCATCAACACCGGCAACGGCTTCTCCGGCGGGTACCAGTTCGACGACCAGACCTGGCACAGCCTCGGTTACTCCGGCCGGCCCTACCAGGCCTCCCCCGCCACCCAGGACGAGGCCGCGGCCAAGCTCTACAACTCGCGGGGCTGGCAGCCGTGGCCGTCCTGCTCGCGCAAGATGGGCCTGACGAACAACGGCCCGGCCTCGGTCGGCTCCGGCTCCAGCGACGTCATCGAGCAGGCCCTCACCCCCGCCGAGCCGNCGATGACGCTCGACCGCGCCCGCCAGGAGATGGGCGACAACGCCTACAAGGGCACCGTCCTCAACGCCGGTTACGGCGACGACGTCCGGCCGGACGCGTTCGTCTGGCAGGCCGCGATGCGCAACAAGAGCTTCCTGCTCACCGTCGACGGAAAGTTCGGTCCGCAGTCGCAGGGCATCGCCGCCCTCTATGGCTACCTGACCCGGGTCAGCGACGGCCAGCCCGGCGCCGTCGGCCAGAACCTGTGGAACGTCACCGTCCGATCGTGACCCGCCGCGACCGCCCACCACACCCGTGCGGCAGGTCGCCACGCCCGTGCGGCAGGATGCAGCCATGACGACGCCGTCCGACCCGGGCCGCAACCTGCTCTCAGGCCCGCCGCCGACGCTGCTGCCCTCCGACGCCATCGCCACCGACGCGCTGGCCGCGGGGGAGGCGCCGACGGCCGTGGCCGCCGCCTCGCCCGCGCTGAGCGCCCCGTGGGCCGCCCTCGCCGAGCTCGCGCTGGCCGGCGACCGGCCCGTCGAGGCGTACGCCTACGCCCGCACCGGATACCACCGCGGACTCGACGCGCTGCGCCGCGCCGGCTGGCGGGGCAACGGGCCGATTCCCTGGTCGCACGAGCCGAACCGCGGCTTCCTGCGGTCCCTGGCCGCGCTCGGGCGGGCCGCGGCGGCCATCGGGGAGGCCGAGGAGGCCACCCGCTGCCAGACCTTCCTCGCCGACAGCGATCCCGTCGCCGCCCGCGAACTCGGCTTCGACGGACCGTGAGATGCCGAAGCCGGACGGTAGATGCATCGCCCGACCGGCCACGCGCGAGTGCCATCCCTAGTAACCTCGCCCGGTGCCCGCTCTCGTCCTCATCGGCGCCCAATGGGGCGACGAGGGAAAAGGAAAGGCGACCGACCTTCTGGGCGGCGCCGTCGACTACGTCGTCCGTTATCAGGGCGGCAACAACGCCGGCCACACGGTGGTCATCGGGGAGGAGCACTACGCCCTCCACCTGATCCCCAGTGGCATCCTGCGGGCCGACTGCGTGCCGGTGATCGGCAACGGGGTTGTGATCGACCCTGGCGTCCTGCTCACCGAGATGGACGGGCTCGCCGCCCGGGGCATCGACGTCTCGCGCCTNCTGATCAGCGCGAACGCTCATCTGATCATGCCTCATCACCGGGCCCTGGATCGGGTGACCGAGCGCTACCTGGGCAAGGCGCGGATCGNCACCACCGGCCGCGGCATCGGCCCGACCTACGGCGACAAGGTCGCCCGCACCGGCATCCGGGTCCAGGACCTGCTCGACCCGGGCATCTTCCGCAAGAAGCTCGAACTCGCGCTGCGCGAGAAGAACCAGGTCCTGGCGAAGGTCTACAACCGGCGCCGGATCGAAGTGGACGAGGTCGTCGAGGAGTACGCCGGCTACGCCGAACGCCTCGGCCCGCACATCGCCGACACCAGCCTCGTGCTGGACCGTGCGCTGCGCGAGGGCAAGGTCGTGCTGCTGGNGGGCTCCCAGGGCACGCTGCTCGACGTCGACCACGGCACCTATCCGTTCGTGACCTCGTCGAACCCGACCGCCGGNTACGCGGCGACCGGCGCCGGCATCGGGCCGACCCGCATCAATCGGGTCGTCGGGATCATCAAGGCGTACACCACCCGGGTCGGCGCCGGCCCCTTCCCCACCGAGCTGGACGACAAGGTCGGCGAGGAGCTACGGCGCATCGGCGGCGAGTTCGGTGTGACGACCGGCCGCGCGCGGCGCACCGGCTGGTTCGACGCGGTGATCGCTCGCTACGCGGTGCGGGTCAACGGCCTGACCGACCTGTTCCTCACCAAGCTGGACGTGCTGTCCGGCTTCGACCGCGTGCCGATCTGCGTGGGTTACGACATCGGTGGCGAGCGGGTCGACGAGATGCCGATGACGCAGACCGAGTTCCACCACGCCCGTCCCATCTACACCGAGCTGCCGGGCTGGCATGAGGACCTCTCCGAGGTGCGGAAGTACGCCGACCTGCCCGCGGCCNCGAAGGACTACATCCGGACGCTGGAGGAGCTCTCCGGTGCTCCCGTCTCCGCGATCGGCGTCGGCCCGGGCCGGGACCAGACCCTGGTGATCAACGACCTGGTCTGACCGCGCCCGGCGCGGCCCCGGACGGCCGTCCCCCCACTTGCACAACGCAGAGTTACCGTCGAGGCTTGGACGGTCACAGTAAGCGATGGCGGGTGGGGGTGAGGACGGTGTCCGGTGCAGGGGCCCGCCCGTCCAGTGACGATCACTCCGTGCCCGGCCAGATGCCGGCGCCGCCCACCCCCGTCCCGGCCGACGCCCGCGCCACGGAGGCCCACGCCGCCGACGCCCGCGCCGCCGACGCCCGGCCGATCACGGAGCCCTTCGCCGCCGACGCCCGGCCGGTCCCCGACACCCGGCCGGCGCTGTGGGCGCCGGCGGCACGGCACCGGTACCTGCGCCCGACCGACTCCGACGCCTGGCCGGTCGGGTTCTCCCCCACCGGCGAGGCGCTGCCGGAGACGCTCACCGACGTGCTGCTTCGGGGCAGCCACGCCATCCGCAGCTCGAAGCGGGCCGAGGCCCAGCGGCTCGAACGCGCCGCCGCGGTCGCGAACCACGTCGACGCCCAGATCCGCGACTTCCTGGACTTCTGCGCCGCGGAGAACCTGGTGCCGCCGGTCACCGTGCGGGCCCGCGGCACCGTGGCGCGCCGGTCCGCGGGCCGGCACGGGTCCCGGCCGCGCGCGGTCGTCGACCCGCAGGGGAGCATCCCAGCGCGGGTCGCGCCGGATGCCGGCGACGATCCGGCCGCCGGCGGGCAGCCGGCACACCGGGTGCACCGCCGTGAGCGGCTGAAGGCCTGGCCGCTGCTGTACTGGCGGTGCGAGTCCTTCCCGGCGGCCGGGCGGTCGCTGCACCTGTTCGTCGAGCCAGGCGGGCGTGCCTTCGAGGGACGCGACGATCCGTCGCCGCTGACCGTGCTCGGCCGAGAGGTCCGGGTCTGGCCGGTCGACGCGGCCGTCATCGTCGCCGGCATGGCCGAGGTGGACGCCCGCCGCTGCGCCCTGCATCTGGTGCACGGGATGGCCCACCTGCTCTGGCGCGCGGGCGTCGGCCTCTAACCGCCCGGGCGGAGCCGGTTGCGGTGCGTTCTGCACGGTCTGAGCCCTGGAAACGTGCCGATCGCACCGCCGTGCGGCCCCGGCCGCCGCCGGCCGAGGGCCCGGAATCCGCGATCAGGCCACGACACGACCGAGCGTCGCGCGCCCGGTTTGTCCTGATAGGCGACCGTCGACGGGTGGGCGCGGAACGCCTGATGATCAGTTGCACGCTAGGCTGGGGCAGTGACCCGATCCGACCGCCACGGCCCCCGGCCCGTTCCGGCGGTCGCGGGGGTTCCGCGCCACCTGGTGCAACCGCGCCGGCTCCTCTCCCCGGCGCCGCGCGTCGGGGACCAGCTTTGACGGCCGCCCCCGGCCGCCGTCTGCGCTGCGTTCCGCTGCGGCGCGGCTGCGGCCCCGCCGGCTGTGGCCGCACCGCGCCATCCGATCGCACCGTGCCGTCCGACCGCACCGTCCCCGCCCCGGCCGTCCGCCAGGCCCCCGGTGCCCGCCGACGCGCGGCCGGCCGCCGTCCCCGCCCCGAGGTGAACAGATGAAGGTCCTGGTCGTCGGCTCCGGCGGGCGCGAGCACGCGCTGTGCCGGGCGCTCGCTCGCGACCCGCGGGTCGACGCGCTGGTGTGTGCGCCAGGCAACGCCGGCACGGCCGAACTCGCCGAGCCCCGCCCGCTCGACGTCGCCGACCCGGACGCGGTCGCCGACCTCGCCGACAAGGTCGGCGCGGATCTCACCGTGATCGGCCCCGAGGTGCCGCTGGTCGCCGGGGCCGCCGACGAGGTGCGCGCCCGCGGCCTGCCGGTGTTCGGCCCGAGCGCCGCCGCCGCCCGGCTGGAGGGCAGCAAGGCCTTCGCCAAGGGGGTCATGCGCGCCGCCGGCGTGCCCACGGCCGCCGCCCGCGACCACACCGAGGTCGAGCCGGCCCTCGCCGACCTCGACGAGTTCGGCCCGCCGTACGTGGTGAAGTACGACGGGCTGGCCGCCGGCAAGGGCGTCACCGTGACNGAGGACCGCGANGCCGCCGTCGCCGCCGTGCGCGCGAGCCTGCGCGGCCCGGATGACCGGGTCGTCCTGGAGGAGTACCTCGACGGGCCGGAGGTGTCGCTCTTCGCGATCGTGACCNAGTCCGGCGCGGTCCTGCCGCTGTTGCCCGCCCAGGATCACAAACGGGTCGGCGACGGCGACACCGGGCCGAACACCGGCGGAATGGGCGCGTACACCCCGCTGCCCTGGGCATCGCACGGGCTGAGCGCGGAGATCGTCGCGACGGTGATCCGCCCGACCGTGGACGAGATGGCGCGGCGCGGCACCCCGTTCACCGGCCTGCTCTACGCGGGGCTCGCGCTGACCACCCGCGGCCCCCGGGTGGTGGAGTTCAACGTCCGCTTCGGCGATCCCGAGGTCCAGGCCATCCTCGCCCTGCTCACCACGCCGCTGACCGACGTGCTGTCCGGACGCCGCGCGCCGGTGTGGCGCTCCGGCGCCGCCATCAGCGTCGTCGTGGCCGCGCCCGGCTACCCGGCGGCGCCGCGCCTGGGTGATCCGATCCGGGGGCTCGCCGCCGCCGGGGCGCTGACGGGGGTCGACGTCCTGCACGCCGGGACCCGCCGGGACGCCGACGGGCAGGTCGTCTCGTCCGGCGGGCGCGTGCTGTCCGTCACGGCGATCGGCTCCAACCTGGAGTCCGCGCGAGGATCTGCCTACGAGGCCGTCAGCCGGATCTCGCTGGCCGGCGCCCACTACCGCACCGATATCGGGGACCCGTCCCGGATGCGTCATGCGGCTGACGTACACCGCGCGGACACCGCGCCGGGCGAGGACCCGACGCGGCCGAAGAAGAAGGAGTAGACCGTGTCGCAGAGCAGCACCGGGCCGGACCGTCCCCGGGTGGCCGTCGTCTTCGGGTCGCCGTCGGACACCCAGACGATGAGCAAGGCCGGCGCCACCCTGGAACGCTTCGGCGTGCCGTACGAGCAGGTGTCGCTGTCGGCGCACCGGGCCCCGCGCACCCTCGCCGAGTACGTCGGCCAGTTGCGCGCCCGGGACATCTCGGTGGTCATCGCCGGGGCGGGCCTGGCTGCGGCGCTGCCCGGCGCCGTCGCCGCGCTGACGACGCTGCCGGTGATCGGGGTGCCGATCTCCGGCGGGGCGCTCGACGGGATGGACTCGATGCTCGCCATCGCCCAGATGCCCCCCGGTGTGCCGGTCGCCACCGTCGGGCTGAACAACTCGACGAACGCGGCGATCCTCGCCATCCAGATCCTGGCGCTGTCCGACCCGGATCTGAGCCTCAAGCTCGCCGCGTTCAAGGACGACTTCGAGCAGGCCGCGGCGGACGCCCTGAGCGCGGCAGCCGACGCCGGCGCCGGCGCCCGGCCGTGATCGGCCGGTACACCCTGCCCGACATGGGCCGGGTGTGGTCCGAGGCGCACAAGTACGAGCTGTGGTGCCAGGTCGAGGTGCTGGTCATGGAGGCGCACGCCGCCGCCGGCCGGATCCCCGCCGACTCCGTCGCACCGGTCCGGGCGGCCCCCGCCCCCACGCCCGAGGCGGTCGCGGAGATCGAGGCCGTCACCCAGCACGACGTGATCGCCTTCCTGTCGGCCTGGGCGGACCGCACCGAGCCGCGCTCGGCCGCCGCCTACGTCCACTTCGGNATGACGTCGTCCGACCTGCTGGACACGGCGCTGGCCCTGCAACTCGTCGAGTCGACCGACCTGCTGCTGGCCCGCGCGGACACCCTCGTCGCGGCGCTGCGCGACCTGGGCCTGGCCCACCGGGACACCCTGCGGGTCGGGCGCACCCACGGCATCCACGGCGAGCCGACCGTGTTCGGCCACCGGGTCGCCGACCTCGCCTTCGGTCTCGCCCGCTGCCGCGACCGGCTGCGGGCGGCCCGCGCCGACGTGGCCGTCGCGAAGATCTCCGGGGCGGTCGGGACGTACTCGAACATCACCCCCGACGTCGAGGCGTACGTCGCCGAGAAGCTCGGCCTGCGCCCGACGCCGGTGGCCACCCAGGTCGTGCTGCGTGACGGCGTCGCGAACTGGGTGGCGGCGCTCGCCGGGCTCGCGACGCTGTGCGAGGCGGTGGCGCTGGAGGTGCGCCACGGCCAGCGCACGGAGGTCCGCGAGCTGTCCGAGCCGTTCGGCTCCGGGCAGAAGGGCTCCTCGGCGATGCCGCACAAGAAGAACCCGATCATGTCGGAGCGGATCGCCGGCCTCGCCCGGATCGTGCGCGCCCAGTACGTCCCCGTCCTGGAGGGGGTGCCGCTCTGGCACGAGCGCGACATCTCGCACTCGTCGACCGAGCGGATCGCCCTGCCGGACGCCGCGGCCGGCGTCGACTACCTGCTGCACCTGACGACGCGGCTGGTCACCGGCCTGGTCGTCGACACCGCGCGGATGCGGGCGAACCTCGACGCCACCGGCGGGCTGGTCTACACCTCGGCGGTGCTGCTGGAACTGGTCGAGACGGGCCTGTCCCGCGAGGACGCCTACGCCGTCACCCAGGCGGCGGCGATGGAGACCTGGCAGACCGGCGTGCCGTTCCGCGAGACCCTGCGCAAGCACGCTGGCGACCGCGGCCTGCCCCTCGACGAGGCCCGCCTCGACGAGGTCAGCCGCCCCGAGCGCTACACCGAGCGCCTCGGCCCCGTCTTCGCCGCCCTCGCCGCCCTCACCTGACCCGCGGCTGCCGGGGCCGGCTGGCGCCACCAGCCGGCCGGCCCCGGATACCTTCGCCTTCCGTCGTCGCATGATCACGCCAATCCACCGATCAGGCATGCCGCGGCCAGTCACGGACACGTACCTCGTCAAGCCGGCGTTCGACGACGGTACCCACCGGCCAGTCACCGACGAGCTGCATCAAACCGTCGGCCAGGTCGTCGGCGCCGGCGGCAGGCCATCGCTGCGCCTCGAGACTCGCGCGCAGCGCACTGACGTACCGGCGGCGGTCCGTTGCGACGTCACGAATCATCGCGGTCGTCGTCGCCCGGTGGGAGGACATCCCTGCGAACGCGCGCCCACAGCCACATCCGCCGTCGGGATTCCGGCGATCGGTCGCGCAGACGAGCCCGATCCACACGAGCTCCCCCTCGATGCAGTAGTTGAAGTCGTTGTGTCGGCGGCCCTGGGCGGTCGCCGTCGCGGTAAGGATCTTCAAGGTGGCTCCTCGGGTCAGGGAGGAATCGACTGCGCCGACGCCAGGTGGCGCTGGTCGCCGGGTGGAGCGGAAGAGGGACNGCGCCGGACCCGCGCATCGAAACATCCGGGAGCTCGACAGACGAGGAGCAAAAGTCACCGCAATGACATGATCACGACATCGCTGCAGCTAGGAGTCCTAGTTTCAGTGCCGAGGCAGTGCGCGCGAGAAGTGCACGGCGGCGGGCCCGGCGGCCCACTGCTCCGGTTCGCACAGTGACCGACCGAACGATCAGCCGCGTCGCCGGCCAGGACGACCGCCTCAGTGGATGAGGACTTCCAGGGCGACGAGGACCAGGCCGAGCAGGGAGCTGCCGGTCGCGTAGCGAACCAGCCGCCAGCCGCCGAGGCCCGCGGCCCGCCCGGCACGCAGCCCCCAGAGGGCCAGCAGGGCGACGCACGTCCACAGCGCCGCCTCCTGCGCGTCGTCGACGGAGGCGCCGGCGAGCCGCGCCAGCACCAGCACGCCCAGCGGGAGGATCGAGGCCCGTGCCAGCGGCCAGTTCGCCACCAGCGCCGTCCACGCCAGCCGCGGGCCACGGACCCGGGGGCCTGAGGATGGATCGGCCGGAGCGCGGTCCGGGGCGGGACGGCGGCTCACACCGGCGGCCGACCCGGGCGGGTCGGGGCCGGGGTCCGCGTCGCCGGGGCGATCAAGGGCCCCGCTCGGCTCGCCCCGGGCCAGCGGGTGGCCGACGGCATGGGCGTAGCCGTGGGCCAGCCAGAACACGGTCACGGTGACCAGGACGTCGAGCACGATGCCGGCCATCGGGTCGTGCCGCGGGTCCTGGGCGGCAAGCAGGCCCGCGGTGAGCACCGTGCCGTAGATCCCGCTCTCCGGACGCCCCCCGCCCGCTCCCCTCGCCATCCGCCCTCCGCCTCGCCCGCCGCCCCGTCGCTCGCCGCCCTCGCGTCGCCCGCCGCCCCCTCGCCTGCANGCGGAACCGGTCGGCTCCGTCCATGCTCGGCGCTCGCCGCCGGCACCGCAGGTCGGTGACGGCGGCGTCCGACCTGCGCGGTACGCCGCCAACAGACAAATCGCTGCGCGGGCATGGCGCGGGACGCACCAGGCCACGGGTGGTGTCCGGGGTCGGTACGGTCGGGGCATGCCGCTGACACATGAGGAGTTCGCCGGACTCACCCACCTGGGTTCGGGCAAGGTTCGGGAGCTGTTCGCGGTCGGGGACGACGCCGTGCTCCTGGTCGCCAGCGACCGCATCTCGGCGTTCGACGTGGTCCTGCCGNCCGAGATTCCCGACAAGGGCGCCGTGCTGACCGGGCTGTCGCTGTGGTGGTTNGACCAGCTCTCCGACCTCGTCCCGTCGCACGTCATCAGCTCGAACGTGGACGAGTACCCGGCCGAGCTCGCGCCGTACACCGAGCAGTTGCGCGGCCGGTCGATGCTGTGCCGCCGGCTGGACATGGTGCTCATCGAGTGCGTGGCCCGCGGCTACCTGACCGGCAGCGGGCTGAAGGACTACCAGCGCACCGGCGCGGTCAGCGGGCACCCGCTGCCGGCCGGGCTGGTCGACGGCAGCAAGCTGCCGACGACGATCTACACCCCGTCGACGAAGGCGCCGATCGGCCAGCACGACGAGAACATCAGCCGCGCGGACGCGGCCGGGCGGGTCGGTGACGAGCTCGCCGCCGAGCTGGAGCGGCTCACCCTGCAGATCTTCGGGCGGGCCAGCGACCTCGCGGCCGAGCGGGGCATCCTGCTCGCGGACACGAAGTTCGAGTTCGGCCACGACGCCGAGGGCACGCTGCGGCTCGCCGACGAGGTGCTCACCCCCGACTCGTCCCGGTTCTGGCCGGAGGATACCTGGTCGCCGGGCGTCTCCCAGCCGTCGTTCGACAAGCAGTACATCCGGGACTACCTGACGAGCACCGGCTGGGACAAGACCGAGCCGGGACCGGAGCTGCCGGACGACGTCGTCGAGGCGACGCGGGCCCGCTACGTCGAGGCGTACGAGCGGCTGACCGGCATCTCGTTCAAGGACTACCTCTCCACCTCCTGAGCCCGCCGCACCGCGGGCGGCAGGCCGGGGAGGCCGGGGTGGGGGCAGCCCCACCCCGCAACGGCGGGTGGCCACAGCGAGAACCCGGTAGCTCACCGCAGTGACCATGAACGCCGGGAACGAGATCGTCGTTCCATGCGCACGCCACCTCCTTCGCCAGCCAGTCCCCCAGGTCAGACAGCCGTCGCGCCCGCATCCGGCCGGCACGTCCGGCGGCCGGAGCAGNCCGACCGGCCGACGCATCTCGCCGCCCGGGCGGCGCGGTGGAGCGTCCGGCACCGGTGGCTGGCCGTCGGCGGCTGGCTGCTCGGCGTCGCCCTGGCGATCGTCCTCGGCAGCACGATCGGCACCCACACCCTGGCCGACGCCGATTACGGAACCGGGGAGGATGCCCGGGCCCAGCACATTCTCGACGAGCACGGCTACGTCAACCCGGCCGACGAGAACGTCCTGATCCAGCGCGCCACCCCCGCGGCGAACCCGCAGGCGCTGCTGGCCGACCCGCAGATCCGGTCGGCGCTGACCGACGCCGCCGCCCGGGTCCGGGCGAGCGGGGTGGCGACGGCGGTGCGCGGCCCGCTGCCCCTGCCCGGCGTGAGCGCCGACCCCGGCCTGGTCTCCCACGATCTGCGCTCGGTGCTGCTGGCCTTCAATCTGAAGGGCACCGACGACGATCCGGCGCCGGTCGAGCCGACGCTGAACGCCGTCGCCGCCGTCCGGGCGGCGCATCCCGGCCTGTCGATCGAACAGTTCGGGGACGCCNGCGCCGACAAGGCCCTCAATGCCACCGTCGGCAAGGACTTCCACCGCGCCGAGCTGCTCGCCATCCCGCTGACTCTCGGCATCCTGCTGGCCGTGTTCGGCGCGGTGGTCGCCGCGGTGATCCCGATGGCGCTGGCGCTGACCGCCTTCGTCGGGGCGCTGGGCCTGGTCGCCTTCGCCAGCCGGCTGTTCCCGACCGACGACACGGCGACCTCGGTCATGCTGCTCATCGGGCTTGCGGTCGGCGTCGACTACGCGCTGTTCTACATCCGCCGGGAACGCGAGGAGCGGGCCGCCGGCCACGGGCCCGAGCGCGCTCTGGAGATCGCCGCCGAGACCTCCGGGCACGCNGTTCTCGTCTCGGGCCTCACCGTCGCGGCGTCCATGGCGGGCCTGTTCATCACCGGCCTGTCGGTGTTCACCGGGGTCGCCGTCGGCACGATCATCGTCGTCCTGGTGGCCGTGCTCGGCTCGCTGACCGTGCTGCCCGCGCTGCTGTCGCTGCTCGGCGACCGGGTGGAGCTGCTGCGCCTGCCGTGGCACCGCCGCGCGGGACGGCCCGCCCGGCGCGGCCGCCTCGTGAGGCGGCGTGATCGGGCCGGCACCGAGCCGGTCGAGCCGTTGGACCCCGCCGCCCACGACCCCAGGAACGACGACCCCAGGCACGACGGGCACCGGTCGGGCGACCATCGGGAGGAGCTGCTCGCGCGGCGGCGCGCCTACCAGGAACAGCTCGCCAGGCCGGGGATCATGGGCCGACTGCTGCGCCGGCCCGGGATGGTCGCCGCGGTGGCCGGCGGACTGCTGGTGCTGCTGGCCCTGCCGGCACTCGGGATGCACACCGCCGAACCCGGCATCGATGACATCCCGAAGAACCTGCCGATCATGAAGACCTACGAGCGGCTCTCCGCGGCGTTCCCCGGCGGCGAGGTGGCCGCGGCGGTGGTCGTCTCCGGCGCCGACGGCAACGACGTCACCACCCCGCAGGCGCGGGCCGCCATCGACGCGCTGCGCACCCGGGCGCTCGCCAGCGGCCGGATGTTCGAGCCGGTGGTCGTCACGATCACCGCCGACCATCGGGTCGCCCGGGTGAAGATCCCGATCGCGGGCAGCGGTACGGACAGGGAGTCGGTCAAGGCGCTGCACACGCTGCGGTCCGTGGTGATCCCGGCGACCATCGGCGCCACGCCGGGCCTGCACGCCGACGTCACCGGCACCACCGCCGGCTCCGCGGACTTCAACGCCCGCCTCAACAGTCGGATCCCGCTGGTCATCGGCTTCGTCATGGTNCTCGCCTTCGGGCTGCTGCTGGCCGCGTTCCGCAGCACCCTGGTCGCGGCCGTGGCCGTCGGGCTGAACCTGCTGTCGGTGGGGGCCGCGTACGGCCTGCTCGTCGCCGTCTTCCAGCACCACTGGGCAGACGGGCTGCTCGGCTACACCTCCACCGGGGCCGTCACCAACTGGCTGCCGCTGATGCTGTTCGTGGTGCTGTTCGGGCTGTCGATGGACTACCAGGTCTTNGTGCTCAGCCGGGTGCGGGAGGCCCGGGAGGCCGGNCTGTCCATGCGCGACGCGGTGACGGTGGGGGTGCGGCGCAGCGCGGGGGTGGTGACCAGCGCGGCGGTCATCATGGTCGCGGTGTTCTCGATCTTCGCGACGCTGTCCCAGGTCAGCATGAAGCAGCTCGGGGTGGGCCTGGGCGCGGCGATCCTCATCGACGCCACCCTGATCCGGGTGATCCTCATGCCGGCCGTGCTCACCCTGCTCGGGGAGCGCGTGTGGCGCGGCGGCCAGCCCGGGTCCGACGGCCCGCGCCGGCCCGACCTGCCCACCCAGCCGATCGGCACCGCCGCCACGGCCGGCACCGCCGCCACGGTCGGCGCGGCCGGCGCGGTCGGCACCCGGGTACCTGCCCGTTCGGACCGCCGGGCGATGCCCCCGGGGTGACGCTCCGCTGTCGACCCCTCGCAGGGGCGCGGGGCACGGGCGCGGGGCTGGGGAAACGGCACGTGGATCATCGGGACGATGCCCGGATCACAGGGAGTCGCGGCGAGCATTGCGGGCGAGTTACAGTGGCGCTCGACGTCCGGTACCCCACCCGAGGACTGGAACGGAAACCATGAGCATCGTCTCCTCCACCGCGCCCGACCGCGCCCCGCGCCCCGGCCGGCCCACCGGTTCCGAGTCCGTCGCCGCCGAGCCTGCAGCGACCGCCGATCCCGCGGCGGCGGCCCGGCCCACGGCGGCGGCCGCCGAGCTTCCCGCAACGGCGGCGCGGCCCACCGCCATCCCCAGCCCGGCGCCAGCGCCGGGCGGACCCGGTCGGCCCGTGCTGGCTCGCGACCGGGCCGAGCTACGGGCCGCCCTCGTCGCACTGGACCGGGCGGCCGGCGCGCACCCGCGAGCCGCCGCCGCGGGCGAGGCGGGGCCCGCCCGCGCGGCCTCGCGGCACGACCGGCCGGTCCGCGCCGTCGTCATGACCATGGGGGCGCTGCACGAGGGGCACGCCAGCCTGCTGCGCGCGGCCCGCGCCCGGGCGGACCAGGTGGTGGCCACGATCTTCGTCAACCCGCTGCAGTTCGGCGCGGGCGAGGACCTCGACCGCTATCCGCGCACGCTCGCCGCGGACCTCGCGGTGTNCGCCCGGGAGGGAGTCGACGTGGTGTTCGCCCCCGCGGTGATCCACGATCCGCCGCCGCTGGTCCGGTTCAGCGCCGGCCCGCTCGGNGCGGTGCTGGAGGGGGCGTCCCGCCCCGGCCACTTCGACGGGATGCTCACCCTCGTCGGGACCATGCTGCACCTGGTCCAGCCCGACCTGGCGTTCTTCGGGCGCAAGGACGCCCAGCAGCTCGTCTGCATCCGGCGGATGGTCGCCGACCTCGCCTTCGACGTGACCGTGATCGGGGTGGAGACGGCCCGCGAGCCCGACGGCCTGGCGAGGTCGAGCCGCAACGTCTACCTCACCGCCGAGCAGCGGACCGACGCGCTCGCGCTGTCCCGGGCGCTCGCCGCCGGCGCGGCGGCCGCCGGCGACGGGGCGCCGGCGGTGCTCGCGGCCGCGCGCGCCGTGCTCGACGCGGCGGACGGCGTGGACGTCGACTACCTCGAACTGGCCAGCCCCGAGGACCTGGGGCCGGTGCGCGGCGGCCCCGCGCTGCTGCTCGTCGCCGCCCGCGTGGGCACGACCCGCCTCATCGACAACATCTCGCTCATCCTCCCCACCGACACCCAGGGAGCCTGACCGTGCTGCGCACCATGCTCACCGCCAAGATCCACCGGGCCACGGTCACCCAGGCCGACCTGCACTACGTAGGCTCGGTGACGATCGACGCCGACCTGCTCGAGGCCGCCGACCTGCTCCCCGGCGAGCAGGTGACGATCGTCGACATCAACAACGGGGCCCGCCTGGAGACGTACGCGATCGCGGGCCCGGCCGGCAGCGGCGTGATCGGCATCAACGGCGCGGCGGCCCGGCTGGTCCAGCCCGGGGACCTCGTCATCATCATCGCCTACGGGATGATGGATGACGCCGAGGCGCGCCGGCACGTCCCGAGGGTGCTGTTCGTCGACGCCGAGAACCGGATCATCGGCCGTGGGCACGACCCGGCCGAGGCGCTTCCCGACGATCCCTCGAGCCTGCGCGGCGACGTCGCCGTGCCGGCCAACCCGGTGACGGCCGCCGCCCGCCGGGGCACCCCGGTCCACCAGGCCCCCGTCGCGGTCGCGGCGAGCCGGACGGTCGTGGCGCCCCGGTGATCGTGCTACCGTGCCGGCTCGGCGCGCCGCGTCCAGGATGGAGCCGCGCCGCGGACATCGTCGTCATCGGATCGGGGATCGCCGGCCTCACCGCGGTCCTGCACCTGCGCCGGGAGCTGCCCGCGGCCCGGGTCCTGCTGGTCACGAAGGCGCATCTCGACGCCGGCTCCACCCGCTGGGCGCAGGGCGGGATCGCCGCGGCGCTCGCCGCCGAGGACTCCCCCGCCGACCATCTCGCCGACACCCTCGTCGCCGGCGTCGGCCTGTGCGACCCGGACGCCGCGCGGGTGCTGGTCGACGAGGGACCGGCCCGGGTGCGGGAACTCGCCGAGCTCGGCGCGCGCTTCGACCGGGCCGACGACGGCTCGTTCGCCCTCACCCGCGAGGGCGGACACCTGCGCAACCGGATCGTCCACGCCGGCGGCGACGCCACCGGGCTGGAGGTCGAGCGGGCCCTGATCGCCGCGGTGCGGGCCGATCCGGCGGTCGAAGTGATCGAGAACGCGCTCGTCCTGGACCTGCTGCGGGATGCCGACGGCCGGGCGGCCGGCGCGACCCTGCACGTGCTCGGCGAGGGCAGTCAGGACGGCGTCGGGGCGGTCACCGCGCCCGCGGTCGTGCTCGCGACCGGCGGGATGGGGCAGATCTTCGCCTCGACCACCAATCCGGGCGTCTCCACCGGCGATGGCGTGGCACTGGCGCTGCGGGCCGGCGCCGTCGTCGCCGACCTGGAGTTCGTCCAGTTCCACCCGACCGCGCTGTGGCTGCCGCCGGCGGAATCGGCCCAGGTGGGCGCCCAACCCGGCGGCCAGCAGCCGCTGGTCAGCGAGGCGATGCGCGGCGAGGGCGCCGTCCTCGTCGACGCCGCCGGAGCGCGGGTGATGGCCGGTGCCCACCCGCTCGCCGACCTCGCCCCCCGCGACGTCGTCGCCAAGCAGATGTCGCGGGTGATGGCCGCGCAGGGGGTCGAGCACCTCTACCTCGACGCCCGGGGGCTCGGGGCGCAGACGATCGAGCGACGCTTCCCCTCGATCACCGCTCGCTGCCGCTCCGTCGGCGTCGACCCGGTGACCATGCCGATCCCGGTCGCGCCGGCCGCCCACTACGCCTCCGGCGGGGTGCGCACCGACCTGTGGGGCCGCACCACCGTCCCCGGCCTGTACGCCTGCGGGGAGGTGGCCTGCACCGGGGTGCACGGCGCCAACCGGCTGGCGTCGAACAGCCTGCTGGAGGGCCTGGTCTTCGCCGCCCGCATCGCCCAGGACATCGCGGGCGCCGAGCACGCGGGCCGGTGCCGGGACGCGGTGCCGGCCGCCCCGGTCGTCGGCCGGGGCAGCGGACTGACCGATCCGGCCGAACGCGCCGAGCTGACCCGGGCGATGACCGACGGCGCCGGGGTGCTGCGCAGCGCCGACAGCCTGCGGGCGACGGCGAAGGTCCTCGCCGGCCTCGGGGACCTTCGGGTCAGCGGCGCAACCGTGACCGCCGGCCCGCCGGCCTGGGAGATGACCAATCTGCGTACCGTCGCAACCGCGCTGGTCGCCGCCGCCGCGACCCGCACGGAGACGCGGGGCTCGCACTGGCGGGAGGACTTCGGTGACCGCGACGACGCGCACTGGCTCGGCCGGATCCTGACCCGGCTCGACCCGGAGGGGGAACTGATCATCAACGTCGAACCCATGCGGCCGGCGCCGTGAGCGGGACCGACGTGCACGGCCAGACCGACGGGCACGGCCAGACCGAGGTGCACGGCTGGACCGAGGTGCACGGCTGGACCGAGGTGCACAGCGGTCGGCTGTCCCCCGCCACCCGCAGCGCGCTGGCCGCGGCCGGCCTTGACCCCGAAGGCGTCGTCGCGGTGATCGGCCGGGCCGTCGCCGAGGACCTGCCGAGCTGCGAGCCGGACGGCCCGGGCGGCGCCGGCGCGGTCGACGCCACCTCCGAGGCGACCGTCGACGCTGCCCTGGTCGGGCACGGCGCCCTGGTCAGCCGCGCGGCGGGGACGGTCGCCGGGCTGCCGGTGGCCGCGGCCGTGTTCGAGAGCCTGCTCGGCCGGTCCGTGACCGTCACCCTGACCGCCCGCGACGGCGACGCCGTCTCCCCCGGCACGACGGTGGCCCGGGTCAACGGCCCGGTCCGGGGCCTGCTCACCGCCGAGCGCACCGCGCTGAACCTGCTGTGCCACCTGTCCGGGATCGCCACGCTGACCCGGGCCTGGGTCGACGCCGTCGCCGGGACGGGCGCGGCGATCCGCGACACCCGCAAGACACTGCCCGGCCTGCGCGCCCTGGAGAAGTACGCCGTGCGCTGCGGCGGGGGCAGCAATCACCGGATGTCGCTGACCGACGCCGCCCTGATCAAGGACAACCACGTGGTCGCCGCCGGCGGGGTGGCGGCGGCCTTCGCCGCGGTGCGGGCCCGGTTCCCGGGGCTGCCCGTCGAGGTCGAGTGCGACACCGTCGACCAGGTCGCCGAGGCGGTCGCCGCGGGGGCGGACCTCATCCTCTGCGACAACATGACCCCGCGGGACCTGCGGGCCTCGGTGGCCGTCGCGAGGCCCGCGGGGGTACGCCTGGAGGCCAGCGGCGGGCTGAGCCTGCGGGTGGCCGCGGACATCGCGGCCACCGGGGTGGACTATCTTGCGGTCGGCGCCCTGACCCACTCGGCGCCCGCTCTCGATCTCGGCCTCGATCTCGATCCCGGCCGGCAGTCGGGACCGGACTGCGCGGGCCCGAGCCCGGCGGGCCCGACCGTGGAGGAGTCCTGATGCTGCTCGCCATCGACGTCGGCAACACCAACACCGTCGTCGGCGTCTTCGACGGCGACGACCTCGCCGACTCCTGGCGGGTCCGCACCGATCCGCACGCCACCGCCGACGAGCTCGTGCTGCTCTACCGCGGGCTGCTCGGCGAGCATCGGATCACGGGCGTGTCGATCTGCTCGACGGTCCCCGCGGCGCTGCGGGAGCTGCGCCGGATGGTGGTCCGCGCCTTCCGCGACATTCCGGTCGTCATCGTCGAACCGGGTACCCGGACGGGGGTGCCGATCCTGATCGACAACCCCAAGGAGGCCGGGGCGGACCGCATCATGAACACGCTCGCCGCGCATCACCTGTACGGCGGGCCGGCGATCGTCGTCGACTTCGGGACCTCGACGAACCTGGACGTGGTCTCGGCGCGGGGCGAGTTCATCGGCGGGGTGCTCGCGCCCGGCATCGAGATCGCGCTGGACGCGCTGGCGTCCCGGGCGGCGCAGTTGCGCAAGGTCGAGCTCACCCCGCCGCGGTCGGTGATCGGCAAGAGCACCGTCGAGGCGCTGCAGTCCGGGATGATCTACGGGGTCGCCNGGCAGGTGGACGGGCTGGTCCGACGGATCCGCGCCGAACTCGGCGCGCACGCGACCGCGATCGCCACCGGCGGGCTCGCCTCGCTCGTCGTCAAGGAGAGCGAAACGCTCGACCGGCACGAGCCGCATCTCACACTCATCGGTCTCCGCCTGGTCTTCGAGAAGAACATCTGATTCCGGCCCCGGCGTGATTCGTCCGGCGAGCGGCGGACGAATTCTCCCCCGGATGGTGGTCGGACAACCGACAGCCCGCCGGATCCGGGGTGCGCGACCGGTTCCACCGGTTACGATTCCAAGCTATGCGGGACCGATCCTCGGAGGCTTGGACGGGTGACGGGCCCGGCCGGGCCGGGCGTCTCGTCCGGCCCTTCCTTCTCGCGCTGTCGACGGTATTTCTGTATACCGCCGTGACGGCGTCGTCCGGATGGAATGCACCGGCGTTCGCGGCGGCGCGCCCCCGCACCCTGGCGGTGCTGGGCGACTCCTACTCCTCCGGCGAGGGCAGTCCGCCCTTCGACGTGCTCACGCCCCGCTGTCGGCGTAGCAACCAGGCGTGGCCGCGAAAACTCGCCACCATGGAGCCGCCGGCCACCGTCGCGCTGTTCGCCGCGTGCGCCGGGGCGACCACGGACGCCCTCAACGAATCGTTCAAGGGCGAAGTGCCACAGCTCACCCAGTTGCGGCGGCTGCGCACCGCCCCGGATGTCGTCACCATCACCATCGGCGGCAACGACGCCGGTTTCAGCAACGTAATCCTGAGCTGCTTCGCCTGGAAATGTTTCTGGGATGGCGAGGACAAGCGCGAGCGAAATCTCATCACCAAGGAACTCCCGGACGTCCTGAGCGCGAACTATGCTGCGGTGAAGGCGGCGGCGCCACACTCCAGGATCCTCGTCGTCGGATATCCCGACATCTTCCCGAGCAGCCAGCGCAAGAACACCTGTAAATGGCTGAGCAACACCGAACGGCGCCAGCTCACCAACCTGAACAGCCAGTTGAACCGGGTGATCCGACGGGCGGCGGCCGACGCGGACGTGGAGTACGTCGCGACCGACCGGGCGCTGCGCGGCCACGAGATCTGTACCAAGGACTCCTGGGTGGCCCCGATCGGCCTGCTGCCGCCGGCCCGCGACCTCAGCGCGCACCCGACGGCCCGCGGCCAGCAGGCCATCGCCACGGCGGTCGACCGCTACCTCGCCGATGACCGCCGCTGACCCTCCGTCCGGCGGTGCCCGGGGGCGATCGCGGCCGGCGATGGCACGATCAGGTCCTGAAGGAGGGGTGGTCTTCAGCCGGTACCCGAGGCGGCTGGCTCCCCTGAACGCTAGGCTCTCACCTAACGCAGATGTCGGCGGCTTGGAAGCAGACAATCATGACGATACGTAGTGCAGACCAGGTCTATACGATACGTATCGAACCGGCGGAAATCGACGGCGGCTACATCGCGGAGGTCCTCGAGCTCCCAGGGTGCGTGTCCCAGGGCGACAGTCTCGACGAGACGGTGGACAACATCCTCGACGCGATGATCCTCGTCCTGGAGGTCCAGAGCGGCCAGCACCTCAGCGTGGGCCGGCACGAGCAGCCCGACGCCGACAGACTACCGACGGAGCTGTCCGTCCCGGTCCGGGTGGCGGCCTGAGCTCCGCGGCCCCTACGACAGCGGATCGTCAGCGCCGCCGGAAGTAGTCGCAGTACTCCTCCGGGGTGAGTCCGGCTCGTTCGATGAGCTTGGCCAGCAGCGGCCGCTTGACCTCCTGTCCATTGCAGGGCACCGAGAGATTCGCCTGCACCCCGGCCCGGCGGAGCACGACGTGGCTACCGCTGCNGCGAGCCACCTCCCAACCCGCCCGTTGGAACGCGGCCACATGCCGGTCTCCGACCGCGACGGGAAGATCTTTCAGCCCCATCAACCCTGGCCTATTCGTCGTCGAATGGAACAGACTTGCGTAGCGCCGTAACAGCCGGGCCGTGAACAGAAGATCTCCGACCCGTGCACACGCACCGTACCGGCAAGGGATGNACGATCCCCGCCCAGGTACGCACACGGATCGCCGAGAGCTACAAAACGTTCCATAACGGACACAACGTGTCAAGCTGACACTGTCGCGGTAGGTGATCGGCGACTTTCCGGTATGGGTGGCCACGGCAGATCACAGCGCCCCAGTCGTGCCGCGCCGCCGGGCCGACCACGCCGCCGCGCCGCCGACCGATCTCGCCCACCCGTTCGCGCCAACGGCTCGCACCCCGCCACCTGCGGTGCGGCACTCCAAGGTGACCTGCGGATGCGCGACGCCGACGACCCGAGGACAATCGGCCACGTTATGCAGTCGGGTGCGAGCTCGCGGCCAACTCCGGCGCGAGCGCCGGAGGACGGCGGATGTCGGTTCTACCACTTGCACGCAGGGTGGCGGTGAGGTGCCGCAGAGCCCACAACGGATAGGGGCCGCGGAACACCTCATGCCCGGCATGCATGCCGGTGGGGCCACACGCATTTGACAGCAAGCCTGAAGTTAGCCTTACCTAAGTAAATGCTCGTGCCACTGCCGGCTCCCGCAACGCCGCGGGAGCCGGCCGCCGAAGGCGGATCCTCGCCTCCCCGATCCCCACGGGAGTCGAGCGCGACCGCCGCCCAGGGAATGGTCCCGCCTAGCCTCGCCAGCGCGCTGGAACCTCGCAGCCTGTGTCACGGCGTGCCGACCGGCCCCGGCTGGGCGGACTGCGCCTTCCTCTCCGGCCCGGCGGGAGTGACGCGGTCGCTGGCCCGGATCGCCCGGTCCCATCCCGGCGCCAGCCCCGAGGTCGCCGCGAGCTACCTGGCCAACTGGTACTCCGCCGCCGTCGTCGCGCCCGCCATCGCCTCCTACGTGCTGCTGCGGCGAGTCCCGGACCTGGGACCGGCGGGAATGTCGCTGCGGGAGCTCGACAGCGGCTGGTTCGACCGGACGGCGCTGCACCTGCCCGTCGGGACGGCGCTGGCCGACTCCGCGCCAGCCGAGGGCCCCGTCGACCGGGCGACGCGGCCCCACGTCGGGTCGGACCGGGTGGTCGGCGATCTCGCCGCGCTGCGGGAGGTCCTCGTGGACGAGGTGCTCACCCATCTGAGTCCGTTCGTCCGCGAGCTGCGGGCGCGGGTCCGACTCGGCTACCCGGCCCTCTGGGGCGCCGTGGCCGCTCAGTGCGCCCGGGCCTTCCTGCTGACCGAGCGGGCCACCGGGGACCCCGATGCGGGACGGCAGGAGGCGGACGCCTTCTTCGAACGGGNGGCCCCGACGATGCGTGCCCGCCCGCGTTGGCACGAATTCGTCCATCGCGGCCGGCCCTACACCGGGATGCGCTGTGGATCGTGCTGCCTCGCGCACCGNCTCGGGGACGAGTACTGCACGACCTGCCCCTTCACCGACGACACCGAACGGGAGCGGCGCATGCGTGCCTGGATAGATACGCAGGGTAATGGAGGTCTTGCGGTCTGACCTGCGTTCGGCACGCGGTCCGCGGTTGGCGCACGTAAAGTAGCTATAGGAAGGCGTTGAGTCCGACAATTGCAAGATCTTTAAAGTCTTGACGCCGAACAGTAACATCAAAATGNCAAAGCGATGTGCATGTGGCGCCAATCACAACAGAAGGCACCCCACCATCGACTACCGTCGGTAGCGACGAGGGAGAGTCGGCTCGGGCGGGAGACCGCCTGGCGGGCGGATCCCACCGCCCCGAGCGGGCGGGCGGCGATGGTGCCGCGCGGCTCGAGTCGTTCTGCTCTTGGCGGAACGACGTGACGGAATCATGGCTGGTCGGCCACGGTTGCCCTAGGCGTCTCNGCTGGTCGGACCGGCAGTTGAGCTGGTCCTCCGTCCCCGACGAAGTGGACGGAGCCNGCGGGTAGGTTTCTGTTCGATGCGTGAGGACATGCCTCGGCGGAGCTAGCATGCGGATACCGGCTGTCGTGTGGTCGGTCGCAGCTCGAAGGAGCGCACATGTTCGAGAGATTCACCGACCGGGCACGTCGGGTCGTCGTCCTGGCCCAAGAAGAGGCCAGGATGCTCAACCACAACTACATCGGGACCGAGCACATCCTGCTCGGCCTGATCCACGAGGGCGAGGGCGTCGCCGCCAAGGCCCTCGAGTCCCTCGGCATCTCCCTTGAGGGTGTGCGGTCTCAGGTCGAGGAGATCATCGGCCAGGGCCAGCAGGCACCGAGCGGGCACATTCCGTTCACCCCGCGTGCGAAGAAGGTCCTGGAGCTGTCGCTTCGGGAGGCCCTCCAGCTCGGCCACAACTACATCGGGACCGAACACATCCTGCTCGGCCTGATCCGCGAGGGCGAGGGCGTCGCCGCCCAGGTGCTCGTCAAGCTGGGCGCGGACCTCAACCGCGTGCGCCAGCAGGTCATCCAGCTCCTGTCCGGCTACCAGGGCAAGGGCGAGACGGCCACCTCCGGCGCTCCGGCCGAGGGCACCCCGTCCACCTCGCTGGTGCTCGACCAGTTCGGCCGCAACCTCACCGCGGCGGCGCGCGAGTCCAAGCTCGACCCGGTNATCGGGCGCGAGAAGGAGATCGAGCGCGTCATGCAGGTGCTGTCGCGCNGGACCAAGAACAACCCGGTCCTGATCGGCGAGCCCGGAGTCGGCAAGACCGCCGTCGTCGAGGGCCTGGCGCAGGCGATCGTCAAGGGCGAGGTGCCCGAGACCCTGAAGGACAAGCAGCTCTACACCCTCGACCTCGGCGCCCTGGTCGCCGGTTCCCGCTACCGCGGTGACTTCGAGGAGCGGCTGAAGAAGGTCCTCAAGGAGATCCGCACCCGCGGCGACATCATCCTGTTCATCGACGAGCTGCACACGCTGGTCGGCGCGGGCGCCGCGGAGGGCGCGATCGACGCCGCGTCGATCCTCAAGCCGATGCTCGCCCGCGGTGAGCTGCAGACCATCGGTGCCACCACCCTCGACGAGTACCGCAAGCACCTGGAGAAGGACNCCGCGCTCGAGCGCCGCTTCCAGCCGATCCAGGTCGCGGAGCCGTCGGTGGCGCACACCATCGAGATCCTCAAGGGCCTGCGCGACCGGTACGAGGCGCACCACCGCGTCTCGATCACCGACGCCGCCCTGGTCGCCGCCGCCTCCCTGGCCGACCGGTACATCTCGGACCGCTTCCTGCCGGACAAGGCGATCGACCTGATCGACGAGGCCGGCTCGCGGATGCGCATCCGCCGGATGACCGCGCCGCCGGACCTGCGCGAGTTCGACGAGCGCATCGCGGGTGTCCGCCGGGACAAGGAGTCCGCGATCGACGCGCAGGACTTCGAGAAGGCCGCCTCGCTGCGGGACAAGGAGAAGACCCTCCTGTCCGAGAAGGCGAAGCGGGAGAAGGAGTGGAAGGCCGGCGACATGNACGTCGTCGCCGAGGTGGGCGACGAGGAGATCGCCGAGGTGCTCGCCATCTGGACGGGCATCCCGGTCTTCAAGCTCACCGAGGAGGAGACGGCCCGTCTGCTCCGCATGGAGGACGAGCTGCACAAGCGGGTCATCGGCCAGCAGCAGGCCATCAAGGCCGTCTCGCAGGCGATCCGGCGCACTCGTGCCGGGCTGAAGGACCCCAAGCGTCCCGGCGGGTCGTTCATCTTCGCCGGCCCGTCCGGTGTCGGTAAGACCGAGCTGTCCAAGACGCTCGCCGAGTTCCTCTTCGGTGACGAGGACGCGCTCATCCAGCTCGACATGTCCGAGTACATGGAGAAGCACACCGTCTCGCGGCTGGTGGGCTCCCCGCCCGGCTACGTCGGCTACGAGGAGGGCGGCCAGCTCACCGAGCGGGTGCGGCGCAAGCCGTTCTCGGTCGTCCTGTTCGACGAGGTCGAGAAGGCGCACCCCGACGTCTTCAACACGCTCCTGCAGATCCTGGAGGACGGTCGCCTGACCGACTCCCAGGGCCGACTGGTCGACTTCAAGAACACCGTCCTGATCATGACGTCGAACCTGGGCACCCGGGACATCTCCAAGGGCCCCGGCATCGGCTTCGCCACCGGTCAGGGCGCCGTTGACTACGAGCGGATGAANGCGAAGGTCCAGGACGAGCTCAAGCAGCACTTCCGGCCGGAGTTCCTCAACCGGATCGACGACATCATCGTCTTCCACCAGCTCTCCGAGAACGAGATCATCCAGATCGTCGATCTCATGCTGGCCCGGGTGGACATCCAGCTCAAGAACAAGGACATGGCCCTCGAGCTGACGTCGGCTGCCAAGGCGCTGCTGGCGAAGAAGGGCTANGNCCCCGTGCTCGGCGCCAGGCCGCTGCGCCGGACGATCCAGCGGGAGATCGAGGACGTCCTGTCCGAGAAGATCCTGTACGGCACGCTCAAGCCGGGCGAGATCGTCGTCGGTGACGTCGAGGGCGAGGACGAGGACGCGAAGTTCGTCTTCCGCGGCGAGACCAAGCCGAACCAGGTGCCGGACGCGCCGCCGATCGACCTCGCCAAGTCCAGCGAGTAGCGCCAGCGGCGCGTCACCAGCGCCGCCGGACTGCGGCTGAGCCCCGGTACCCCACCAGGTTCCGGGGCTCAGTCGTTTCCGCGGCCCGCGCAATCGGCTCCGGCGCAGGCTCAGGTGTAGGCATCCCAGGCGAGGCTCGCGGCGAGGCCGAGCGCGGCCAGCCCGATGAGCACCCGCAGGATGTCGCCCGGCAGCCGGCGCACGATCAGCGGCCCGACCGCGCCGCCGATCAGCAGACCGACGGCCAGGGGCGCCACCGCGGCCCAGCGCACCGGGCCGAAGACGGCGAACCCCGCCGCCGCGACCAGATTCGCGAAGCCCGACGACACGTTCTTGATCGCATTGACCCGGGCGAGCGGCTCGGGGATCGCCACCGCGAGCACGGCGAGCAGCGCCACTCCGCCACCGGCGCCGAAATAGCCCAGGTAGATCCCGGTTCCGAAGACCGCGGCGAGCACCGCCGGGCCGCCCTCGGCCGGCGCTTCGGCCCGTCGGGCGAGGATCCGGGGCTGCGCCCACAGCAGCACGGCCGCCCCGGCGATCAGCACCGGCACCGCTCGTTCGAACGTCCGCTCCGGCAGCGTGAGAAGCAGGACGGCGCCCACCGCCCCGCCGGCGAGGGCCATCGCCGCGAACCGGGCGACCCGGTCGGTCTGACCCGCGAGCTCGGGTCGCGACCCGGCGGCCGCGCCGACCGCGACGAACAGCAGCGCCGTCGTGTTGGTGACGTTCGCCGCCAGCGGCGGCAGCCCGGTCGCGAGCAGCGCGGGGTAGGAGACGAGCGACGCCAGCCCCGCGACGGTGCTGGTGATGCCGGCCAGCACGCCGGCGCCCACCAGCAGGGCGATGTCGGCGGCGGTCAGGGTCACCCCCCGGTGTCACCCGTCCCTGGGACGGCGGGCGCCTGCGGCGTCACCCGGACAGTAGGGGATCACGGGTTCGGCCCCGGTGGCGGCGCAACGTCGGCTACCCCACACGACGTTCGGTCGATGGGCGGCCGCGGGCCATGGCACCATGCTCGTTGGTCGGCAACGAGACCAGCTCAGGTGAGACCAGCTCAGGCGGGACCAGATCGGACGGGACCGGATCAGACGGGACCAGGTCAGACGGGACCAGGTCGGACAGCAGGCGGGATCGGGTGGAGTGACGGGCGGTGCCGACGACGCCCACGGCGTCCATCTCACCTTCGGCGCCGAGCCGGCGACGGTCATGGTCGTCTCCTGGCTGACCCGCGGCCCCGTAACCCGGCCCGCGGTGCGCTGCGGGTCCCAACCCGGCACCGTCGGCGAGNCGGTCCCGGCGACCACCCGCTCCTACCGGGACGCCCGCACCAGCGAGCAGGTCTTCGTCCATCACGCGACCCTGACCGGGCTCGAACCCGCCACGGACTACGCGTTCACCCTCGAGCACGACGGCCGCCCGCAGGCTGCGGACGGCTCGTTCCGCACGGCTCCGGGCTCGCGGGCCGCCTTCGGCTTCACCTTCTTCGGCGATCAGGGCACCGACCGCCCGTACGACCCGTTCGGCTCGCCCGCCTCCGGGTACGCCGTGGCCGGCGTCGAGCGGTGCGCACCGCTGTTCGCGCTCACCGGCGGGGATCTGTCCTACGCCAACCAGCGTGAGGACCCGGTACGCACCTGGTCCGACTGGTTCACGATGATCAGCCCGTCCGCGGGGTCACGGCCGTGGATGCCCTGCGTCGGCAACCACGAGATCGAGCGGGGGAACGGGGCGCTGGGGCTCGCGGCCTACCAGACCTACTTCGAACTGCCGCCGAACGGGGGCGAGGGCTACCTCGCGGGCCTCTGGTACGCCTTCACGGTCGGGGCGGTCCGTTTCGTGGTGGTCAGCGCCGACGACGTCTGCTACCAGAACAGTGGCCCGATCTACCTGCGCGGGTTCAGCGCCGGCCGGCAGACCGCCTGGCTCGCTCGGACGCTGGAGCAGGCCCGGGCCGACCCGGACATCGACTGGATCGTGGTCGTCATGCACCATGCGGCCCTGTCCACGTCGGCCGATCACAACGGCGCCGATCTGGGCATCCGGGAGGCCTGGCTGCCGCTGTTCGACCGGCACGGAGTGGACCTCGTGCTCTACGGGCACGAGCACCACTACGAACGCAGCCACCCGGTGCGGGGCACCGTCCCGGGCAGCCGGACCCTCGCCCCCCGACCGGTGGTGGGGGCGGTCGGGTCCGGCGGCGCCGTCGTGGACACGTCGGCGGGCACGGTCCACCTGATGGCGGGCACCGGAGGCTCGTCGTCGCCGTCCACGGACACGCTGCTCGATCCGCCGGCCGGACGGATCGTGGTCGGCGTCCGTGACCCCGAACCGGGGCGCCGGCACCGGACCGCCGTCCGCGAGCTCGAGGACGCGGCCTGGTTGGCTTTCCGAGCCCCCGATCATCCCTACGCCTTCGCCGGGTTCGAGGTGGATCCCGGCGAGCCCGGCGGGCTGACCAGCATCCGGATCACCGCGTACGACTCGGGTTCCCCCGACCCGGTGCCGTTCGACCGGGTGACTCTGGTCCGGCCCAGAACCGACGCGGCGCCGACCGGCTGACGCCGGGAGCAGGCCCTGGACCTCCGCCGACAGTTGACGTCCGCCGACAGTTGACGTCCGCCGCGAGGTCCGAAGACGCCCCGAGGAGAGAATGCGGAAGTCACCGGGGTGCGCCTCGATCGGCGATCTTCCGATCGTTCACCGCTCGCCTTCGGTGACGAAATATGTTCCGGTCGCGCCGCCGAGCCGAATTAACGTTACGCCCGGTGAAGAAGGCCGCCCCNGCCCCCGGCGCGACGAGATGATCGCGCGCGGTCCCGAGCTCCTTTCACCGGACAGTCCGGCCACCCCGGCGGTGACCGCCGGACATCCCGCGGAACATCGAACCGACATCAGCACTGCAACGTCCGCCCATCTTTGCCGGAAACCCCGGCGCGGCGTTCGGAGCAGACGTACGTAACGACAGCCGGGCCGATCATCGACCACCGACCCTTGGCGCACCGCAAACGGGAACAACGTGCTGCACATGCCGCTGCACGGGGCACCTGCCTTCGGCTCCGTCACGCGGCGGAGCCGAAGGTAATTCCCGCCGCCGGCACGGTCGCTCCCGGCGGCGGCGTCCGGAGATCCAGCCACTCGGGCCTGGATGATTTTTTCGGACTTTCGCTGGACCGACCGGGGGTCCAAGGAATAACTTTCGCGAGTAGGCGGTAATCGACCGACTACACGATCATTGTCGACTACGGCGAACCGGGAGGACGTCCATTGTCAGGGAAGCAGCGGACGCCGAGTGGGGGCAGCTCGTCCCGTCCATGCGCCGAAACCCGGGCCTCCATTGTGCGGGAGCATTGCCTGCCAGCAAATCAACGGCAGTCCCGATACCCGTCGAAGGTCGGCCTCGCACCGGCATACCCGACGCGGAGGAATGAACGTCCGCGGGGCCGGTGGAATGCTTCGATGCTGCGCGGGACGGCCTTCACCCGGAGCCTTCGGTGAGCACCGCGACCGGCCCGGTTGCCACCCTGGACCTGCGCTCGGGCTGCCGGCGGCGGGTGGCGCGACGCCCCTGGGCCCCCGGCACCCTGCGGACCCTGCTCACCCGACGCCCGCGGTTCGACGTGGGCGCTGCGGAGCGTCTGCTGATCGTCGACGAGGCCCGCACGGCAGCGGCTCACCAGGCCGGACTGGCTGCGCTGACCACCGGGCGCCCCGCCGAGTCGGTGCTGCTCGTCCTGGTGGGGCCGGTGCCGGGCGAGATCACCGCGCCCGGGACACACGGAGCGCCGGCGCCGGCGGACACCGGCGCCGACCCGTGGCGCGGCACCGGTGCCCAGGACGAAGGTGCCCAGGACGAATTGTTCGGCGCCGTGCCGGGTGACGAGACGCTCCCCGACCTCGACGCCCCCTACAACCCGGCCTTCTATGCCTTCGTCGACGACACCGCCTTCGTCGACGACGGATCCCTCGGCGACGACGCACCCGAGGGATCCGCGCGGCCGACCGCGGCGGCCGCGTCTGCGGCGCCCGGCAGTGCGCCCACCATCCCGGCGATCCTCTGGGTCGGGGCGGTCGAGGGCAGACCGTCGGCCGCCGCGGTGGACTCGGCCGGGCCGGCGCTACGGGTGCTGCTCGACGCGCTGCGCAGCCCCGAGGTGTTCGACGAGGTCACCCGCGCGGTGTCCGCCATGCCCGNCTGCCTCGCCTTCCCCGGCATCCGCGCCGTCGTCGGCCGGCTCCCCGGCGAGTTGCTGCGCGGGTTGCAGATCGGGGCCACATCCTGGTCGGATGCCCCCACCGATGCGGCGGTGGTCCCCGAGCTTGCCGGCGAGGGGCGGTTGGCGCTGTTGGATCCCAGCTCCGACGCTGCGACGATCATCGCCTTCGCGCCACGGGTTGCCCGCCCGGAGCCGCCACCGCCACCGCCGGAGACGGACGGCGCCGGCCCGGCGGACCCGGTCGGGCCGACCATCGAGATCGTCTGGACCGCGGCGACGATGCTCGCCGGCGTGCTGCGGCTGACCCCCGCGCGGGACGCCGACGTGCTGGGGGTCCTGTTCCCGGGGCTGCGACCGTGAATCGCGCCGCCCCCGCGGCCTCGGACCACGCCCCCGCGGCGCGGGACGCCACCTCCGCGGTGACCCGTCTGGACCAGATCGTCTACGCCTGGTCCAGGCGGACGCGGGCCGGCGCCGAGGGCTACTTTCCCATCGCGAGCTCGCTGAGCTCCGCGGTGACCCGTTCGTGGAACGGCCTGCTCGCCGCCCAGGTCGAGGCGGGCGACAGCCCCGTCGACCAGCCGCCGCCCGCGCTCGCCTACGTCGTCGGCGCACCCGACCGGCCCATCCGGGACGATCCGGACGACGTGCCGGACGCCGCGCTCGTCCACCACGTCCACGTCGCCGGCCGAAGCGGCGCCGGTAGCGGCCGGCTACGGGCGCACGTCCTGATCGGCCGGGCCGACTACCTGACCGAACGGGTCGCGCTGGCGCTGTACGCGGCCGGCGGGGCCACGGCCGGTGGGGCCACGGCCGGTGGCGCCCGGACCACACCGCGGCTGAACCCCCTGCACCTCGATGATCTCACCGCGCAGCGACGGGTCGGCGAGCGGACGCTGCGCCAGGCCGCCCGAGCCGCCGCCCGGCGTAACCGGCTGACCGTCCTGGTCTCGGCGGCCCTCACCTGGTCGTGGACGGACCGACCGGTCGTGGTGTCGCACACCGGCTCGGACGAGGCCGTCACGCTGATGTGGGCACTCGTCGAGATGCTCGAAGGGGTGCTCCCCTACCGGCTCACCTTCTCCATCCACGCCGCCCCGCCCGCGCCCCGTCCCACGTCGCCCACCGCCCGCGCCGCCGATGCGAGGCATGAGCCGGCGGATGAGCCGGCGTGGGCGTCGAGCGGCTCGACGTCGGCCGCGGACCACGGACCGGCGGCGTCGGCCGGGACGGCCGTCGGCCAGGGCCGATCCGATCCGCGGTTCCGATTCGTCCCGATCCCGCCAGAGCTCGGGCCCGGCACCGACCCGGCGGCGATCTACGTGGATCCCCGCGTGACGCCGCCGGTCCCCCCGGCCGTCGCCGACGCGGCCCACCTGCTCGTCGGCGTCTACGGGCGGAGCGGGATCCGCGGCGTCGCCGACCTGCTCGCCCAGGTCGGCGACGAGGCGTTCCGGCCGCACGATCCCGAGCGCTGGTGCCGCCGGCTGGTGGCAACCAGCGGGCGGGACGCGGCGGTGGCCGGGTCAGGTGTGCGGCCGGGCCCCGACCCGACCGGCTCCCTCGCGGCCGACTGCCACCCGATCGACCCCCACCCGATCAGTCCCCGCCCGATCGACCCCCACCCGATCAGTCCCCGCTCGATTGGCGAACCGTCCTCGAGCTGGGAGGCCTCACCGGCTCGGCCGTCCCCGGGGCAGCCCGCACCCCCACCGGCGGATGCGCGATCACCCGCGGCGGCGTTCGCGGGGCGAGGGGCCGCCGGGCAGGCGCGCGCGGTCGCCGAGCACCTGCACGACGCCTACGAGCTGTTGCTGGCGCCGGGAGGCGCCGGCGGGGACGACGCCGACCCGGCAGGTCGCCTGATCGCGATCCTGGCCCACCCGGTCGGCCTGCCCGCCGACCTGCCAAGCGCCGAACGGCTGCGCGGGCAGCTACACCGCGTCGCGGGTCGGCTGACCGTTCCGGGTGCCTCCGGCCGGCCGCCGAGATCGCCGACGGGGCAGGAGGCACGCACCGGGCCGGCATCACGTGAGCAGGGCCGCGCCATGATCGTGGCTGGCGTCCTCGACCGGCTGGGGGAGATGGATCCGGCCGATCGTGCCCGGGTCGCCGTGGACGTCGAGGCCGCGGTCGTCGAGGAGCAACGGCAGGTCGAGGGGGCACTGACCGCGCTGGCCGACGATCTCGCCGCGCTGCGCGGTCCGTCGCCCACCCGCGGCGCCGAACAGTCGATGCGCCGGGCGATCCCGCCCCTCACGGCCGGCCTGGAATCGGTCTTCTCGTCCTACCGCCTCGCGACGGCCAGCGGCAGCGCGCTGCGGCTCGCCACCGAGACCCTCGACGCACTGCGCGCCGTCCGCCCGGCAGCCCCCCCGCCCACCGCCGCCCAGCCCGACCCCACCGCCCAGCCCAGCCTCGCCGACCGGCCCGACCCCAGCGGGCGACCCGACGTCTCCGTCACGAGCCGGGAGGGCGGCGGCGCCGGAGCCGACCGCCCGGTCGGAGCGGAGACCGACTTCGAGGTGACGGTGACGGTCCTGCCGCCGGCGGCTGCCTCCCCCGCGGCTGCCGCCACCGCGCCCCGGCAGGAGCTGGAGCGGGCCGCCCGGGTCGCGGTCACCCGGCACGTCGCGGCCGCCTACCGGACGGAGTGGTCGTACTGGGACGGCCGGCTGCACCCCGTCGACCGGCTGCTGGCCGCGCTCGGCGTCCCGCTGGGGGTCTCGCTGGCGCAGGCGGGTCCCGATCCGCTGGCCGATCCGCTGGAATCGCCCACCGAGCTGCGTGAACTCGCCGCGCTGCGCGACCTGTTCGGCCCGCTGTGCCCGCCGGGCTCCCGGTCCCGGCCGCAACCTGACCGCCCGCCTGGTCGGCCCGCCGACGTCCTGGCCCGCGCCGCCAGCGACGTCACCCAGGCAATCACCCGGCTGGCACCGGACGCCCACCTGACCGAGGTGGACCGGGCGGCCTACGTCACGGCGATCCACACCGCCGTCGCGGAGATGCATCGGCAGATCGTGCAGCTACTGGCCGGGCTGGTCGCGGATCTGGCCGCCCTGCCGGTCGCAACCGAGGCCGGCCCGGATCGGCCGGACGAGGGCCACCGCGCCGCGCGCGTCCGGGACCTGCTCACCTCCGCCCTGCGGACCGTGTTCGACCGGTTCGGGCTTCCGGAGGGGTTCGCGTTCGCCGACGCTCTGGCCGACGAGCTGGCCTGGCTGACCGCCGGCGCGGCACTCCCCGCGGCTGCCCTTCCTGCGACGGCGTTCCCTGCGACGGCCGAGTCGTCGGCCGCGGCGGCCGAATCGTCGGCTGCGGCGGTGGTGCGGCTGCTGCGGGAGACCCGAGCGTGGGGAGCCGACGCCTTCCGGCTACTCGTCCTGTACGCCCCGGGCTGGTACGGAGCCGAGGACATCCGGTATGCCATCGCCGCCGCCGTAACGGCCGGGCCGGGCGGGTTCGGGCTGCCAGGAGCCGACGACGACGGATCCGGGCTCCTCGCCGCCGGCGCCCGCCCCTTCTTCGAGCGGCTGGCGACGGCCCGGCCGGGCGGGGGCCAGGTGATCGACACCGTTGCTCGCCTTCTGGAGCTGTACGCCCGCGGCGGGGCCGGCGAGACACCCGGCGAGGACGGCGAGACACCCGGCGGAGGCGGCGAGGCCCGGCGCGAGGCCGGCGCGGACCGGGCGGCGAGCGCGGTGCAACGGTCGCGGCGGCCTGCCTCGTCCGCAGCGGAGGTGCACGCCCTGGGTGCCGAGCTCACCGCGCGCATCCCGCCGACCGCGGCGGCCCCGCGGGATCCGGCGGTCGCGTTCCTCGACGCGTGCGCGTCGGGCCGGCCCGACGCGGCCCGGATCTTCGGCCTGCTCGTCCGGTACGTGCCGAGCTGGGACGATGCCTGGGACCTCTACGAGGCGATCTGGAACCGGGGCACGCCCCAGCACGGCAGCAGGGCGTCGCCCGAGCCACCCTCGGAAGCGGAGCTGGGCGTGGCGGCGGAGCGGTACTTCCGCCACGCCCTGCACGCCGGCGACGACTACGACGGCGACTACGACTACGACGGCGACTATGACTTCGGCCCCGGCAGCGCCGACGACTACGCCGCCGACGACTACGGCGCAGCGGCCTACAGCGGAGCAGCGGCCTACAGCGGAGAGGCCGGCGGCGGGCCGCATGCCGCCGACCTGGAACGCGTCGTACGCCGGCTGGTGGCGCTCTACCTTCCGGACGATCCACGCCTGCGGGCCGCCCACGAACTACCCGGCTTCGTCGAGTCCCGGGTCATCGCCGAGATCGCCGCAGGCGGCGCGGCCCGGCGTCGGCGGCGCTCCTTCGGGCTCCCCGTGTTCGCTCTCACCTTGGCCGCCGCCGTGCTCGCCCTGCTCGTCGTCGTCCGGTGACAGCACCGGTCGCCGGGCCGCCGGGCGACGACCGCGAGGCCACCCGGCCGGGAGGACGATCACCGCGGCTGTCCCGTTCGCCCTACTCGGGGTCGGTGGAGTCTGGAACAATGACCAGCACTTGTGTCGGTGTCGCGACACACCCGGGGTTCGCGGTGCGTCGGTGCCCTTGGGTAAGAAGGAAGACGGCTGGCGACACGTCCCGACAGCGTGATCGTGAATGGTTCGGCGAGGACGGAGGCCATGGGTAGCTCGCTGGTGCCGATCATGCTCATCGTGGTGCTGCTGGTAGCCCTGGTGATCTACTTCGCCCTGAACAACCGGCCGGTTCGGCAGGGAAGCCAGCGCCGCAGCCGCGGCTTGGACCATCAACGGCATCGATCCGGTACGGTGCCGCTGCGAGACGGCTCCGACGCCGCCGCGCCGGACGGGATCGTGCCGGGCTTCACCGAGCCGGCGCCGAGCCCCCCCGCCGAACAGACGGCCGACGACGCGAGCGACGGCCCGGAGGCGGGCGCGTCGTGGGGAGGGGATGTGACCACGCAGGTTCCAGTCGGAGAAGAGAACAGTCGCGATCCCGACGCGACCGGTTGGACTCCTCCGCCCGCTGCCCCGCCGCACCAGGCCGAGTCCTTCGAGGACGAGCGGGAGGACGCCACCCGCTACTACGACCCGCAGACCGGCGACTACCCGATCGCGCCGCCCACGACGACCTTCGCCGCGCAGTCGGCCGCGGTGGGAGCGGAGCCGGCCGGGGGGCGGGCCACCGCGGGCGACCCGCGGTGGGAGAGCACACCGACCGCGACCACCTATCCCAACGCCGCCGCCGCGCCGCGGGAGCAGGCTGCCGACCTGATGGCGACCGAGCCCGAGCAGACCACGGCCGCCCCGCTGCGGCTGGCCGCCGCCGGCCGGACCCGCCGGGGCAAGCGCGGCGGTCCCAACGAAGACGCCTTCGTCGTCGTGGACGGCCTGCTGGCGGTCTCGGACGGCGTCGGCGGGGAGGCCGCCGGCCAGATCGCCTCCACGCTGACCGTCACCACCGTGGCCGGCTTCCGGCCGCAGTACGCGGAGGATCCGCTGGAGGGCCTGCGCAGGGCCGTGGAGCGGGCGAACCGGGTGGTCCGCACCCGGGCCCGGGAGGAACCGACCTGGCTGGGCATGGCCTGCACGCTGGACGTCGTCATCCTCGGCCGGCAGCACAACACCGGCGAGTACCTCACCGTCGCCCACGTCGGCGACAGCTCGGTGTGGCTGCAGCCGGGCCGGGGACGTCCGCGGGCGCTGACCACCCCGCACGCGATCCGCAACGGCCCCTTGCTGAACGCCGTCGGCCTCGCCGACGAGATCGAGGCCGACATCTTCAGCGAGCCGGTCCGGGCCGGCGACCGGGTCGTCCTCGCCAGCGACGGCATCACCAAGGTGATGACGCCCGAGCAGCTCGACGGGCTGCTCGGCGAGCTGGGCTCTGAGCCGCCCGAACGGGCCGCGGACGCCCTCGTCGAGGCGGCCCTGCTGGCCGGCGCCCGCGATGACACCACCATCGTCGTCGCCGACCTGGTATCCGAGCCCTCCTCGCGGTGAGACTGATCGGGCGTCCGGCACGGCGCACCCGGCGCCGACGATCCCGAACCCGCCCTCGGCAATCCGACCGAGACGGCCCCGGTGATCAGTCGCGGCACACCCGGCGGCCGGGGCGGGCGCCCCGGCCCCGGCCATCGGCTGGAACGCTGGGCGAACCGGCCGCTGCTCGTCGCCGGGCGGTTGGCCCGCTGGTTGCGCCGCCATCTGCTGGGGACGTTCGCCGTCCTCGGGGTGATCGCCTTCAGCCTCGGTCTGCTCGGGATGTACCGGCAGTTCCGCCACGAGCCGGCGATGTTCAACTGGCCCAACATCGTGTTCTTCACCGCGACGCTCTTCCTGGCCGACGGGACGGTCTTCCAGGACGGCGGGCGGTACCCGGTGGCGCTGGAGATCGCGCGGTTCCTCGCCCCGCTGGCCACGGCCGTCGGAGTCGCCGACGGGGTGAGCACGATCTTCGCCCAACGCTTCGAACGGTTCCGGGCCCGCCATGCCCGCCACCACGTCATCGTGTGCGGCACCGGCCCCACGGCGTCGGCGCTCGTCGACAAGCTCTCCCGGTCCAAACGGGTGGTGCTGGTCGCCGAGGACGCGGAGCGGGAGTATCCGGACGCCGAACTCCCGCCCGGCCTGCTGCGGGTCGTCGGCGACCCGATGGAGCCGCTGGTGCTGGCGAAGGCCGGAGTCGCCCGCGCGGACGTGGTCTACGGCTGCCTGCCGGACACCTCGTCGAACCTGGCCATTGCCCTGGCCACCCGGCTGCTGGCCGCCGACCGGGCGGACCAGCCGCTGCGCTGCGTGGCCCAGGTGGGCGACCTCTCCCTCATCCCGCACCTACGGGCCCGCCGGATCGGGTTCAACGACCACAGCGGCTTCCGGCTGGACTTCTTCGCCGTCGAGGTGCTCGGCGCGCGCGCCCTGCTCAACCGCTACCCGCCGAGCTGGGCCGCCCCGGATCACGCTGAGGAACCGCCCGTCGAACCGGCGCCCCTGGTCGTTCTCGGGCTTTCCGGCCTCGGCCGCGCCCTGGTGCTGGAGCTGGCCCGCCGCTGGTCGGCCCTGGTCGGGGCGGCCGGTCCACTGCTGCCCATCGCCGTGGCCGATCCGGCGGCTGATGAGATACTCGCCGCGTTACGCATCCGGGAACCCGCGCTCGCCCAGGTCGAGCTCACCGGTCACGACACCCCGCACGGCGAGCTGNCGCCGGCCGTGACGGACGCGCCTCCTCCCGAGTTCGTCTACGTCTGTCAGAGCGACGAGGAACGGGCGCTGCTGTACGGACTGGACACGGCGCAGGTGCTCAACGGCCGGTTCGGGTTCGCGCGGACCACGGTCATCGTGTGCACCGGCCGGCAGCGCAGCCTGCAGGACGTCTTCGGCCGACCGCAGTACCCTCGCCCGTCGACGCCGCGGCCGGGCCCGTTGCTGGAGGACCTGCTCGGCCGGGTGCGCTTCTTCGCCGTCAACGACGAGGCGCTCCCGCTCGACCTCGGCGACACCGACCTGATCGAGCGCTTCGCTCGGGCGAGCCACGAGCGCTACCTGGCGTCGGAACGCCACCGGGGCACCCCGATGAGATCCAGGCCGGCGATGGTGACGTGGGAGGAGCTCCCGGCCAACCTGCAGGACTCCAACCGGGCGCAGGCCGCCCAGTTCGGAGAGATCCTGCAGTCGGCGCAGACGCTGATGCTGATGCCGGCCGGGGTGGCCGACACCGACTTCGCGTTCACTCCGGACGAGATCGAGGAGTTCGCCCAGCAGGAACACGAACGGTGGCGCCGGGAGCGGGAGGCCAAGGGCTACACCCTGGGACCGACCCAACAGGACGGTCCCGACCGCCGCCACCCCGCGTTGGTCGACTGGTTGGCGTTGTCCGACACCGACCGGGAACGCGACCGCGAAGTCATCCGCAGCCTGCCAGCGATCCTCGCCCATGTGGGGCTGCGCATCGTCCGCCTCGACGATCCCGACTGATCTCGACTGATCCCGGCTGATCTCGACTGATCTCGACTGATCTCGACTGATCCCGAGGCTGGTCCAAGGCTGCCCCGGGATGTTCCGGGCTGCCCCAGGCGGGTCCGTCGTCAGGAGATGCGCTGATCCACCGGGCAGTCCAGGGCGCTGGCCCGGGTCAGGCCGTCGACCGAGAGCCGGGCGGACAGGCGCACCGGCCCGGACGCCTCGGTGAGGATGCCCGTCCAGCCGCCGGCGGCGCGGAACACGCACGCCCGGCCCTCCGACAGCCGCCAGTAGGGCGTGTAGTGGACGAGCACGGTAGCGACCCCGGGCGTGCGGAAGTCCACCCCCACCGAGCTCACCCCGAGCTCGGTGAGGCTCGCCGGCCCCTGCACCAGTCCGGCGGAGTCGGTGACGAGCCAGACCTTCCAGTGTGGGTTGTGCCAGGCGAGCTCGAGGTAGGGCAGGCCCGCCCGCAGCAGTTTCGCCTCCGCAACGGCGGACGGGTCGAGCTCCACGTCGGGCAGGGCGACGTAGCGGATGCCCCGGGCGATCAGCCACTCGTGGTAGGTCTCGGCGTTGAGGCTGCCGTCGTAGAACAACGCGTTGTACTTGCTGTCGAGCTGGCGCAGCCAGNCCCGGGCCATCGGCACGCTGGGCGCCACGAAACNCGCCTCCCAGTGGGCCCGGGTGAAGGGAACCTCGACCCGGCCGGCCGGCACCGGCGCGCCGCGGTCGAGGTAGTCGAGCAGCTCGGTGTAGTACCCGGCGGACGAGGACGGATCGCCCTGGGTGAGCAGCGCGCCGTGGATCGGACCGATCTGCCAGCCGATCAGGGGGATCGCCACGATCGCGAGCACCCGGCGGCGGTCGGCGAGCAGCAGCGCCGCCGCGGGGCCGGCCAGCAGCGTCGCCGGCCGGGTGATGTTCCCCCCGACCTGGGACGGGATGAAGAAGAACACCNCCGCCGCGGCCGCCCACAGCAGCAGGCCGTGGCGGATTGCCCGGGCACCCTTCGGGACTACCAGCAGTCCCACCGCGATGAGCGCCAGCAGCGACAGGAAGGTCAGCGCCGGGAACGGTTGGTAGCCGTCCTCGGGGAAGGCGAGCGCGACGACGATGCCGGCCCCGGCGCCGGCGAACGGCAGCACGCGCCGCCAGCCGATGGTCAGCAGCAACGCGGCGCCGACGAGCAGCACGAACCCGGCAGCCAGGGGCGAGGCCAGCGACGACAGCACGGCGCCGGCCNAGGTCAGCTTCGTCCGGCGCTCGCGGGCCCCGAGCAGCGCCAGCGCGCCGAACGCCATGCCGAGGGCGAACGGCATCCGCCCGACGACAAGGTTCGACACCGTCGCCACGGCGAACCACACGAGGACGAGGTCCTGCCCCGACCGCCGGCCCGGCCCACGCAGCAGCCGGGTCACGATCACNGTGGAGGCGACGCAGGAGATCGCGCCCAGGAGCTGCACCCCGAGCAACGCCCCCAGCGGCGGGAACAGCACACTGTACCCGGGTATGGTGTGGCCGCCGTACCATTGATCGTCCCAGAGGACCGCCCCGCCGTGGCGGAACAGCCACACCCGGTATTCCTGGGCGGGGGTGTCGGGGCCGGTCACGCCGAGCCCGACGCACAGCAGGCACAGGGCCGCGGTCAGCGTCCAGGGCCACCGGCGCACGGCCGCGACGAGGACGAGCAGGCCCCGCACGACCGGCCCGTGGTGCCGCGGCGGCTCGAGGGCGATGAAGGGGGTCTGGGGCAGTGGAGCCACGCGAGACTCGGTCTCGCCCGCCGGCACCGCCACGGCCACGGTCGTCGGCCGGCTACCGCGCGTGGCGTCGATCGGGGAACCGGGCGCCGCGAGCGCTGTCACCCGCGACCTCCCAAGGCACCGACGACGGTCCGTCCGCCGCATCCCACCGATCATCTCCCGACGGCCCGCCGGTCGGCGAACGGCCGGCCGCGGCTACCACCGCCGCGGCGGCGCGCGGCGGCCGCGGACCATCCGCCGTCAGGCGCCCGACCAGCGTCATCTGGTTGATCCTCGGCGGAGCCGGCGCCGCAGTCGTGGCCATGCTGGCCGAGGGGCGGCTCGGCCCACGCGATCCGAACGTCGCCGACCCCTCATCCTGGTGGGGAATTCTCCCATCGACCCCGCCGACGGAGACGGCAAGGGGCGTTCTGGCCGGACTGTCCGCGCTCAGCGTCATCACGCTATGCCTGTGCTGGGTCCTCCTGGTATGCGCGATGGCCGCCGGGCGGGTGTCCACCCGCGCCGGGCTCGCGGCGGCCGCCGCCTGGAGCCTGCCGTTCGCCGTCGGGCCGCCGCTGTTCAGTCGGGACGTGTACGCCTATGCCGCCCAGGGCGAGCTGGCCAGGCTCGGCCTGGACCCGGCGACCCACGGGGTGGCCACCCTGCTGACGTCCGGCGCGCCGGACGGTTCGGGCCGGGCGTTCGTCCAGGCCGTCGACCCACGGTGGTGGCACACCCACTCCCCCTACGGCGGTGCCGCGGTCGCGGTCGAGAAGGCCGCGGCGGCGATCGGCGGCGGCCCGGCGGGGACCATCGCGGTCCTCCGGGTGATCGCCGTGCTCGCCACGATCGCCCTGATCGGCCTGTCGCTGCGCCTCGCCGGGTCAGAGCCGTCCCGGCGCCGCGCGGTCGCGGTCCTGGTCGCGGCGAATCCCGTGGTCGTCATCCACCTCGTGGGCGGCGCGCACCTCGACGCGATCGCCGCCGCGCTCGTCGTCGCCGCCCTCGTGCTGGACCGCGCCCCCCGCCAGGCGGTGCGCGGGATCCTGCCGGGCGCCGCCGCGACGGGACTGGCGTGCCTCGCGGGCAATGTCAAGGCGACCGCCCTGCTCTGCGTCGGCTGGCTGGTGCTGGCCCACCTGCTGGCCGCGCGGCGGGCGCCGCGACCGGTGCGGGCGGGGGCCATGCGTCTCGCCGCCGACGCCGTCGCCGTCGCCGTCGCCTCGGGCCTGAGCATCGCCGCCGCCGGCTTCGGCCCGACCTGGATCCACGCGCTGTCGACCTCGGGCACCCTGACCACCGGAATCGCTCCCGCCGCGGTCCTCGCGGCGGCGGCGGACGGTGCGCTCGCGCTGGTCGGCGTGCATACCGCGGACGGCGCGACGCAGCGGGTGACCCGGGCGCTGTGCCTGGCGGCCGCGGCGGGCGTCGTCCTCGCACTCGCCCTGCGCGCCTGGCGCCGCTCCCCCGAGGCACCGCCGGCGGGCGGCGACCGGGCGTTCCGGGCGTTCGCCGGCAGCCGGCCGGACCTGGTCGTCGTCGGCTTCGGCGGCCTGGCCGTGGCGCTCGGCAATCCGGTGGTCTACCCCTGGTACCTGGCGCTGTGCCTGACGCCGCTGGCCATCCTGGCGGCCGGCGGCGCCCCGGGCGGGCGACGGGCGGGGCGGGTGCCGGGCACGGCCGCGGGACGCACGGTCGCCGCGCTGGTCGTGACCTCCACCTGGCTGTGCCTCGCGACCCTCTCGCCGCTCGCGGCCACCTGGCGGCTACTCGGTCCCGCCGGGGTCGCCGCCCTGGTCACGGTCGCCGCGCTCGCCGTCGTGGCCGCAGCCGCACTGGTGGCGGCCCGGCGGCGGCCCGCACCGCCCACCAGCACACCATGAGCAGACCGAGGTTGCGCCCGACCAGCAGCAGGCTCAGCACGATCCGGCCCNGGATGACGTCGTTGTACCGCCACGGGTAGATGAGCTGGGTCAACGCGACGCAGGCCAGCAGCGCCACCGGCAGTCGCCCACGGACGCTCACCGCCGGGGAGCCGACGGCGAGTCCCGCGGCAACCAGCGCGAGGATCCACACGAGGTACTGCGGGCTGAGCACCCGGGCGGTCACGACGACCACGACGACGAGCGCGAGGGCCCGCCCGGCGAGCGTCGCGGCCACCGTCCGGGCGGTCCCGGTCTCCGCCGGCGACCGACCCCGCGTCCACCACCACACCGCCGCCGCGATGATGGCGACGGCCTCGACCAGGCTGCACGCGGTGGCGACGGCGCGTGCCACCGGACCGTCGAACTGCAGGGAGCCGTAGGAGTATTCGGGCGCCGGGCCGCCGAGCATGTGGGCGACGACGAACGGCGTCGCGGCCACCGCCTCGACCTGCAGCCCGCGGGCCTGCTGCGCGCCGAGGAAGCCGAGGACGTCGCGCCACCAGCCGGTCAGCGCTGCGACGACGGCCAGCAGCCCCACCGCGCCCGCCACCCCGCCGACCAGGCGAGCCGCCCCCGCCCGCAGCCAGGCCGGCCACCGGCCGGGGGAGCCTGCCGGCGCCGGCATCGCGACCAGCAGCAGCAGCGGCCACACCTTGAGCAGCGTCCCCACGCCGAGGTGGAAGCCGGCGCGGCCGAACCGGGCCCGCGACACGGCGAGCACCGCGGCGAGGGCCGCCGCGGCCGGCAGCAGGTCGAACCGGGCCAGCGCCACGGGGCCGAGCGCGGTGATCCCGACCACCCAGAACAGCGCCGCGCCACGGTCGCGCCGCGCCAGCGCGACGGTCACGGCGAGGTCGGCGAGGAGCGTCAGCACGACGAACGCCACCCGATAGGGCACCGCCGAAAGGGTGTGAGCGAGCTCCGGTAGGACCAGCGCGACCGCCGCCCCCGGCGGGTACTGCCAGCGGTCATCGCCGACGGGCAGCCCGCCGCCGTGGCCGAGATCGTGCGCCCAGCCGGCGTAGATCCGAAGATCACCGAGGACGGTCTGCTGAGCACCGAACGTCTGGCCGGTCAGGACGCCGGCGACGAGCAGCGCGCGAGTGAGCAGCCAGCCACCCCACAACCGGCGAGCGGCCGGTAGGGGGGCACCCGGACCGGTCCGGGATGTGGCCGCCGCACCGGCGGCGGCGGTCGGCTCCGGGGCCGGCAGGCCGGCCGGCCCGCCGGACAGGGCCGACTGATCCGCGCGCACGTCCGCGACCGTACCCGCCCGTTCGGGCGGCCCGAGGCGCGCCCTCGATGCGCCGGGCGGGAGGGCTCTGCTGTCACCTATTGTTTGCGCCATATCGAGTCACTGCCACGGTGCGCAACGGAGCGCGCCGTGGCCGACGAACCCGGCGGCGCGTTCGGCGGCGGAGGGTGGCTCGAAACGCGCCGCGGAGGTGCCTGTGATCCTCGGATCCGGCTCAGCATGGGACACGGCCTGCGTTCAACTGGGGAACGCGGCCCGTCATCTGGGCCTCGACGACGGACTGCACGAACTGCTCCGCACGCCCCGCCGGGCGATCACCGTCAGCGTGCCACTGCTGCGTGACGACGGATCGCTGATGGTGCTGACCGGCTACCGCGTCCAGCACAACCTCGCCCGCGGCCCCGGCAAGGGCGGCATCCNCTTCCACCCCAGCTGCGACCTCGACGAGGTCAAGGCGCTGGCGATGTGGATGACCTGGAAGTGCGCGCTGATGGGGATCCCCTACGGCGGGGCGAAGGGCGGCATCGCCGTGGAGCCGGGGCTGCTGTCGCGCCAGGAGCGCGAGCGCATGACCCGGCGCTACGCCGCCGAACTCGTCCCCCTGATCGGGCCGGAGAAGGACATTCCGGCCCCCGACGTCGGCACCGACGAGCAGACCATGGCCTGGATCATGGACACCTACTCCGCCCACACCGGCCACACCGCGACCGGCGTCGTGACCGGCAAGCCGCTGTCGATCGGCGGCTCCGCCGGACGGGCCGGGGCGACCAGCCGCGGCGTCCAGCTCGCGCTGTTCGCCGCGCTGCGCCAGACCGGGCGGGACCCGCACTCCACGACCGTCGCCATCCAGGGCTTCGGCAAGGTCGGGGCGCTCGCCGCCCAGTACCTGCACGACGCCGGCTGCAAGGTCGTCGCCGTCTCGGACGTCAAGGGCGGCGTGTACAACCCGCAGGGCCTCAACCCGACGGCGCTGATCCGCCACCTCGCCGAGGGGGCGGAGACCGTCGTCGGTTTCCCCGGCACGGACACGCTCACCAACGACGACCTGCTCGAACTCGACGTGGACGTACTGGTCCCCGCGGCCCTCGAAGGCGTCATCACCATCGAGAACGCCGACCGGATCAAGGCGAGGATCATCGTCGAGGGGGCCAACGGCCCGGTGACGGCGGACGCCGACCGGATCCTGGAGGACCGGGGCGTGATGGTCGTGCCGGACATCCTCGCCAACGGCGGCGGCGTCGCGGTCTCGTACTTCGAGTGGGTGCAGGACATGCAGGCCTACTTCTGGTCCGAGGACGAGGTCAACGACCGGCTGCGGACGCTGATGGAGCGGGCCTACAGCGAGGTGGCGATGCTCGCCACCACGCAGGGCGTCAGCATNCGCCAGGCGGCGCACATCATCGGGGTGAGCCGGGTCGCCGAGGCCCACCAGACGCGCGGNCTCTACCCCTGAGCGACCCGCGGCCGATCCGCGGTTCCCGCCTGGACCAGCCGTCCTCTCCCCCACGGGGACGCAGTCCCGACCGACGGGACATCCGCCGGCGCGAGGTGACGCGCCGGCCCCGGAACGGGCCGCGCCGGGCGGCATCCCGGGATGCCTGGGACTGCCACCGGCCGGTNCCGGTCGCCGAGTTGCCGGGGGTGACCACGGTCAAGGCCACCGATCGTGCGAGCTCTCGGCAACTCGTGCGGCTGCCCGACCTGGCCGCGTCGAACCTGGCCGCGTCGAACCTGGCCGCCGGCGCTCAGCGGCCCCGCCCGGCTCGGGCGCGACGCCGGGGCCGGGGCCGGGGACCGGCCGAGCCCGGTCCGATCGGGGACCCCCCCGCCGGAGGGCCCGCCGCCGGGAAGGCCCCTTCGGCGGGGAACACCGCCGCCGTCGCCGCCGCGGCGGCGACGGCGAGCAGGGCGTCGCGGTCGTCGGCCGGCGCGGTGCGGTTGCGGCGGCGGTGACCGCAGCGCTCGCAGGCGTGGGTGAGGATCACGTCGTGCGTCCGGGCCTCGACGGCCACCGGGCGCATCACCCCACCGCAGGCGGCCGCACGGTCGCCGGGATGCACGTCGACGTGGCGCGAGCACAGGCAGGCCGGGCAGTGGTTGGTGTACCCGTCGCCGCGCACGGCGGTCCCGCAGACGAGGCAGTCGAAGTCCTCCGTGGTGCGGGTGAATCGCCGGCTCACCGGTCCAGCGTAGAGCCCGCCGCACCGACGCAGGCTTTGTTGTGCCGTGGCCCGCCGTCGCGACGGCTGCCCGGCATGTGTGTTCCCGGAGACGACCGGAGATGTCGGACCCACAGGATGAAATAGTGGGCGAACCATACCGNGCGTGGCGTGGCCGCGTCCGACCGCGCTCGTCGTCCCGGCTGCGTCCCGAGGAGGTCCCGCTGTGCAGGCAGCTCAACCCCTGCCGCCCGAGGAACCCGGGCGGGCGAGCACACCGGCCGCGGAGCTGTCCGACCGTGACCGGCGCATCCTTCGCTTCGAGCAGGGCTGGTGGCGTCATCCGGGGGCAAAGGAGGAGGCGATCCGTGCCGAGTTCGGCCTGTCCTCGACGCGCTACTACCAGATCCTCAATCGACTGATCGACTCGGACGCGGCACTGATCACCGATCCGATGCTCGTCCGGCGGCTACGCCGGCTGCGCGAGCAGCGCCGGGCCGCCAGGTCCGGCCGCCGGGACCGGAGCGAGGAGTAAAGCCGCTCATGACGCATGGCACGAGCGCGCCGCCGCGACGCCGCCCCCCGGGCCGGCGCGCGGACCGGCTGCACGCCGTGGCGGCGGGGGCCGTCGCTGTCCTCGCCGTGCTCGCGGGCATCCTGCTGGTCAACCTGTTCAACGGCACGTCCGACCCCGAGCGGCCGAAGCCGGTCGCGGCGCCCATCCACACCCCGGACGGCGGCAGCCCGAGCCCGTCGCCCGCGGTGCACCGCACGACGCCCGCGGCCTCGCCGACCCGTCGCCCGAGCCCGGCCGCGACGACGCCGCCCGCCGAGCGGCCACCATCCTCGACACCCGCGCCGCCGCCGGCACCGCACAGCCAGCGGCCCACCGTGACGGCGCCGGTGGTCGTGCTGAACAACTCCCGGATCTCCGGCCTGGCGGAGGTCGCGGCCGGGCGGGTCGAGGCCGCCGGGTTCCCCGTCGAGCGGACCGGTAACTTCCAGTCGGTCTACAACGTGCCGGTCTCGACGGTGTTCTATGACGACGACGACGCCGCGGCCGCCCAGGCGCTCAAGGACGCCGTTCCGGGCATCGAGAAGATCGTCCCCCGCTCGCAGACGAGGATCGTCTCCACCAACACCCTGATCCTCGTCATCACTCGCGACTTCCCCGCCGACCCGGAAAAATGATCAGTGATCGTCCCGTCTGGGACATCCCCCGGTGGGCATGTCCGCCGGTCCTCGACCATCGACCCCGGGAAGGCTCCGTGAGCGATTCCGCCCAGCACCGCGCGCCAGCGCCCCGCACCCCCGCCGGGGGTGCGGGGCTCGCCGCCCTGCTCACCGCTCCCGACCGCGCGCTGATCGCCCTCGACTACGACGGCACGCTCGCCCCGATCGTCGCCCGCCCGGCCGACGCCGTCCCCGCCCCCGGGGCGATCGAGGCGCTGCGCCGGATCTCCCGTGCGGTGGGCACGCTGTCGATCATCACCGGGCGGCCGGTCGACGCGCTGCTGGAGCTGACCGGGGTGGAGAAGCTCCCCGACCTCGGCGAGCTGGTCATCCTGGGCCAGTACGGACTGCAGCGGTGGGACTCGCGGTCGCGCGCGATCACCAGCCCGGAGCCGCTGCCGGGCGTGGGCGCCGTCCGCGCCGCACTGCCCGAGCTGCTGCGCGACGCCCCCGCCGGCACGGTGGTCGAGGACAAGCACCAGGCGCTCGTCGTGCACGTGCGCCGCACCGCCGACCCGGACGCGGCGCTGGCCGCCCTCGCCCCGGCGCTGACGACCCTCGCCGAGGAGCACGGGCTGGAGGCCGCCCCCGGCAAGAAGGTGCTGGAGCTGCGCCCGCCCGGTCACGACAAGGGGGGCGCGCTGCGCGAGCTCGTCGCCGCCCGCGGGGCGCGCTCGGTGCTCGTCGCCGGGGACGACTACGGCGACCTGCCCGCCTTCTCCGCCGTCGACGAGATGCGGGCGGGCGGCCTGCCCGGCATCACGGTCTGCAGCGACAGCCCCGAGGTCCCCGCCGTGTTGCGGGAGCGCGCCGACCTGGTCGTCGGCGGTCCCGCCGGGATGGTCGCGCTGCTGGAGGTGCTCATCGAGCGTCTCGGCGGCTGACCGGCGCGTCGGGGCGATCCGCGGCGAGGGCGTCGAGCTGGTCGGTGAACCAGACCCGCGGTGGCAGCCGGCCCGCCACGGCGGCGAGCTCGCCGGCGCGGCGCCGGCGGTCGGCCGCGGGCATCGTCAGCGCCGCATGCAGGGCCTGCGCCGTCGCCTGGATGTCGAACGGATTGATCACCAGCGCCGCCCGCCCCATCTCCGCGCAGGCCCCCGCCTCCCGGGACAACACCAGCACGGCGTCGCGCCGCGACACGACCGGCCCCTCCTTCGCGACGAGGTTCATCCCGTCCCGGATCGGGTTGACGACGAGCACCTCGGCGAGCGAGAGCGCGNCGATCGACCGCGGATAGTCGTCGGTGATCTCCAACCGCAGCGGCAGCCAGGTGTCCGTGGCGAACTCGTCCTCGATCTCCGCGGCGAGCCGCTGCACCGCGGCCGTGTACTCGCGGTACTCCGGCAGGTCGTGCCGCGAGGGGTAGGCGCAGACGAGGTGCATCACCTTGCCGCGCCACTCCGGGCGGGTCCGCAGCAGCTCGCGGTAGGCGGCGAGGCCGCGCACGATGTTCTTGGACAGCTCGGTGCGGTCCACCCGGACGATCAGGCGCCGGCCCTCGGCCAGCTCGACGAGCTCCGCCGCCCGGGCGGCGACGTCGGACGCGTCGGCCCGGTCGCGCAGCTCGTCGGCGTCGACGCCGAGCGGGTGTACCCCGATGCGCACTGTGTGTCCGGCCTCCGTCGCCCCGGCGGGCGGCGCCACCGTGATCGAGCGCCGCTCGACCCGCACGCCGGGCAGACCGCGGACGCACTCGGTGAAGGCGTCGGCCCACGCGTCGGTGAGAAACCCCAGCCGGTCGGCGCCGAGCATGCCGCGCAGGATCTGCTCGCCGACGTCATCGGGCAGCATCCGGAAGTACTCCGGCGGCGCCCACGGGGTGTGGCTGAAGTGACCGATGCGCAGGTCCGGGCGCAGCCGGCGGAGCTGCCCGGGGACGAGGGTCAGGTGGTAGTCCTGGATGAGCACCGAGGCGCCCGGGGCGGCCTCGTGCGCCAGCGCCTCGGCGAACATCGCGTTGTACGCCTCGTAGGCCGCCCAGTCGCGGCGGAACGACGGGCCGAACACCGGCTGCGAGGCCGGGGCGTAGAGCAGGTGCTGGATGAACCACAGGATGCGGTTCGCGACCGCGTTGTAGGCCCGGTCGAACACGACCCGGTCGACGTCGAGCATCCGCACGGCCGTACCGCCGGTGTCGTGGCCGGCGAGGTCGAGCCGGCCGGCCGGTGCGGCGCGGACCGCGCGCCGGTCGGCATCGCCGAGCGCGGCGCACACCCAGACCATCGGCAGGGCCTCGGGCGGGGCGTCGACCGCCGCCTGGCCCAGACCNCTGACCAGCCCGCCCGCCCCCCGGCGCAGCACCAGCTCCCCGCTGTCACCGGTGACGAAGGCCACCGGCCCCCGGTTGGAGGCGACCAGCACCCGGGCCGTCCCCAGCGGCGAAGGACCCCCCGACGTGCCCTGCTCGGCTTCCCGCATCCGCTGCACACTGCGGAGGGTAGGCCATTCGGACGGTCGTCCAGGCCCGACCGCCGGCCACACCGCGGCCATCCGGCGCGGGTTCCGCCGGATATGGCCGGACATCGTCCGTCCGGTGTCCGGCCGCCGTCCGGTCCGCCAACACCAGGCGAACCAGCCGCGAACCGGCTGCCGGCGGGCGGGTCAGACGGCGGGCGAGTCAGACGGCGGGCAGGTCAGACGGCGACGGCCGTCCGCACCGCGCTCGCCCATCCCGCGCCGACCGTGCCCGCCTCGACGGTGACGTTGTCGTACCGCTCGAGCAGGGCGGTGATGTCGGGGTGGCGCAGCGCGTTGGCGACCAGGTGCATGCGCCCGACATGCGGGGCCATCGCCAGGTCGCTGGCGGAATCGCCGATCGCGATCGCCTCGGCCGGGGACACGCCGCGCCGCTTGAGGTCGTAGGCCACCGCGTCGCCCTTACCCACCCCGTCGGGGACGAGGTGGTAGACGTGCGGCGCCACGCCCAGCCCAGGCATGTGGGCCGGCGAGATCAGACCGTTGTCACGCATGCTCAGCCAGGCGAAACCGGTCNCGGCGAGCCAGCCGTCGACCTCGGGCACGTCGATGCGGCCGCGGAGCATCACGTCGACCTCGCGGCCGGCGTGCCAGGGGGTGTGCAGCTCCAGGCGGCCCGGGTAGCGCTCGATCAGCCGGTCGAGCAGCGACTCGGGGACCTGGTCGAAGTCCGGCGGCATGNCACCGCGCAGGATCTCGCTGTCCCGCCCGTCGTTCCAGCCGACGATGGCGCCGAGCTCCCCGATGAAGCCGTCCGCGCCGAAGATCTGTGCCGCCTCGACGAGCTGCGGCCGGGTGCGGCCGCTGACCAGCACCAGCGCGACGCCGGCCGAGTGCAGCTCGGCGAGCGCCTGCGCCGGGTCCAGGGTGATCGTCCCGCCCTCGGCGCGGAAGAAGCAGCCCTTCGGGCCGACCATCGTGCCGTCGAGATCGGTGTAGACGACGCGAATACTCACTGTCACGGACTCCCTGGTCTGCGAGGTGGGTCGGCCCGCCGGCACCGGCTGCCCAGGCACCGGGCGCGAGCGGCGGTCACCGGACGCGGGCCCGGCGTGCCCGGCGCCGGTGAACCGTGCCCGGCGCCGGTGAACATTCTGGGGGCCGGGGCGGGCTGCACCCGGCGAAACACGATCTCATGGCCGTGAACCACGAAACACTGGTGCACGATCTCCGGCACACGGTCTACAGTACGGACAGACAACTTCATCTGGCTCATCCAGAGGGGCAGAGGGAACGGCCCAGTGAAGCCCCGGCAACCACCCGCATCCGATGCGTGGCAGGTGCTAATTCCGACCCGTGGCAGGTTGCCCCGGGAAAGATGAGGAGCTTCTTCATGACTCTCGCGCCCGAGCGTGCCGACACCACCGCCCTCGACGTCGCGAACCCCGCGGTCGGACTGTCCTGTCGCCACTGCGGCGCCACCTACCCGCTCTCCCCGACCCACGTGTGCGTGGAGTGCTTCGCCCCGCTGGAGATCTCCTACGACCCCGACCTGCTCGGCCGGGTCACCCGGGAGTCCATCGAGCGCGGGCCGGCCAACCTGTGGCGCTACGTCGGCCTGCTGCCCGCGGGGCATGACCCGGCGCGCCGGGTGTCGCTCGGCGCCGNCTGGACGCCGCTGCGCCCGGCCCCGCGCCTGGCCGCCGAGCTGGGGATGAAGACGCTCTACGTCAAGGACGACAGCGCCAACCCGACGCATTCGTTCAAGGACCGCGTCGTCTCGGTGGCCCTCAGCGCCGCCCGCGAGCTCGGATTCACCACGGTGGCCTGCGCCTCGACCGGCAACCTCGCCCAGTCCGTGGCCGCGCACGCCGCCGGGGCCGGCCTGCGCTCGGTGGTGCTGGTGCCGCACGACCTGGAGGCCGGCAAGACCGTCTCCACCGGCGTGTACGGCGGGACCCTCGTCGCGATCCAGGGCAACTACGACGACGTCAACCGGCTGTGCAGCGAGCTGGCCGGCGAGTACGAGTGGGCGTTCGTCAACGTCAACGTCCGCCCCTTCTACGCCGAGGGCTCCAAGACGCTGGGTTACGAGGTCGCCGAGCAGCTCGGCTGGCGGCTGCCCGAGCAGGTCGTCGTGCCGATCGCGTCCGGCTCGCTGCTGACCAAGGTCGACAAGGCCTTCGGCGAGCTCGGCAAGCTGGGCCTGGTGGAGCCGACGCCGTACCGGGTCTTCGGCGCGCAGGCAGCCGGCTGCAACCCGGTGGCCGCCGCNTTCGCCCGCGGGGTCGACACGGTCGCCCCGGTGCGACCGTCGACGATCGCCAAGTCGCTGTCCATCGGCAACCCGGCCGACGGCCCGTACGCCCTCGACGTCGCCCGCCGCACCGGCGGTGCGATCACGGACGTCAGTGACGACGAGATCCTCGAGGGTATGCGGCTGCTGGCCCGCACCGAGGGCATCTTCGGCGAGACCGCCGGCGGCGTCACGGTCGCGAACCTGCGCCGCCTGCTGCGCGAGGGCCTGCTCGACCCAGCCGCCGAGACCGTCATCTACAACACCGGCGATGGACTGAAGACCCTCGACCCGTTGGTCGAGACCGGCGGACCGACGGCCACTATCAAGCCGTCGCTGCGCGCCTTCGAGGCCGCCGGCCTCGGCGACGACTGATCACCCCCGCCTCCTCCCGGACCCGCGGTCTGGGTCCCTGCGGCACGGTTCCTTGCCCTTCCAGAGGGACGAATCAGGCACGAAACCCTCCAGAAGGGCAAGGAAGTCGCCGGCCCTGGCGGGCCTGGCGGCCACCAGCGCCGCGACCTGTCGGCTAGCGGACACCGAGCCGGCAGCCGGCAGGCTCGCCGCCCGCACACGAGGCTGACCGGGGATGTCGCCACGCCGCACCCGGTCGCGGAACGGGCCGTGGAAGCTGCGGTGCGCAACGCGGCGAAGCGACGGCGAGCTTGCACTCTCCCATGCCGAGTGCTAAACAGGACTTGGCACTCTCACCTAGGGAGTGCCAAGGCTGAAACGGCGAGGCTGCCCGTTCACCCGGCGTCCACGGTGGTTGCACCGAGGTCGGAGCCGGNGGGAGCCGTCCGTCGCGGGCGTCGTTGTGGCCAGGCCATCGAACCTGCCATCCCACTGGGAGGACCCAGAAACCATGCCGAAGATCATTGCCTTCGATGAGGAGGCTCGGCGCGGCCTGGAGCGCGGCATGAACCAGCTGGCCGATGCGGTCAAGGTCACGCTCGGTCCGAAGGGTCGCAACGTCGTTCTGGAGAAGAAGTGGGGCGTTCCCACGATCACCAACGACGGTGTGAGCATCGCCAAGGAGATCGAGCTCGAGGATCCGTACGAGAAGATCGGTGCGGAGCTCGTCAAGGAAGTCGCGAAGAAGACCAACGACGTCGCGGGTGACGGCACCACGACCGCGACGATCCTGGCTCAGGCGCTGGTGCGGGAGGGTCTGCGCAACGTGGCCGCCGGCGCGAACCCGCTGGGCCTGAAGAAGGGCATCGAGGTCGCGGTCGAGCGGGTCTCCGAGGAGC